>NZ_JBQEMU010000019.1:0-125744 GCF_052044235.1 Flavobacterium sp. 22659 | reverse complement strand
TATCCATAAACCTATAAATATTTCATTCCTCCGGAATTTTGCGGGATGTGAATTTTGAGCTTTATTTATTTGTGAAATTCCAATCTTTGTCGATTTGCGCGTGTGATACTTTGTTACTCAGGATGACAAACTGCGAGTTGAAAATCTAATGAAAAAAACACACGTTCTCTCCTAGCCCCGATCGAAATGACATCTTTTTGTGGTGGGGTTCACCACAAAAAATATAATGCAGAGCGGGACAAATGGTCCTGAAACCGAAAAAAGTTCTGCTTCTTAAAAAAATCACATCACTACAAATCTCAATAAAATAAAGGCTTTGCAAAGAATTTCAAAAACGCTTATTGCACGATAAGAAAATATTATGATAAAAATATTTTGAAATTCGAAAATCCGCCATACATTTGCCTAACAGTGTTAAACGATTTAATACTTGAATACAATGGCTAGCAAAGATCGAATTTTAAGACAAAAAGAAGAGACAAGGAACAATATCCTTGGCGCTGCTTATGATATCGTAAAAGATGAAGGCTGGAATGGTTTGAGTATGCGTAAAATTGCCGACAGAATCGAATATACCGCTCCTATTATTTATGAATATTTCTCGAATAAGGAAGCAATATTAGAAGAACTGACAGGCAAAGGTTTTATTAAACTGGCAAAAGAGTTACAGACTGCAAAAGACAAGTTTGAAAAACCCGAAGATCAGTTAGAAGCCATGTGGATGACTTATTGGGATTTCGCTTTTACTAATACTGAAATGTATCAACTTATGTTTGGTGTTCAAATGACCTGCTGTGCACAGCGATGTTCGGCTCAGGAAGCACCTTACAAATTGTTTACTGGTGTTATTGCTGAAATTATGAAAGACAGCAATCCTAGTGAAGATATCATTAAACAAAAATATTTTACTTTCTTTTCTGTTATTCATGGTTTAATCGCCATTAACATCATTAACAAAAGTGATATTTTAGAAACAATAAATGCCCAGATTTTGAAGGATGCTATTACTGGTATCATCAAATCTATACAATAAAAAAATTTTCAATTTTACTTAACAGTGTAAAATGATTTACGGGATAATATAAAATCCTTTTTTTTATAACTTTCGCTTAACACTGTTAGAAAATTTAATAAAGGTAATAAAAGCTCTTTTTTTAGACTTTTACTTAACATCGTTAGATAATTTAATACTGATTCGAAATAGAATTGGAAAGGCTTACTGTATGGAAATTTGTGCACTTTTACTTAACAACGTTAGATAATTTAATTCAATTAAATATGAATCCCGAGAATGCCAGAATACCAAAGAATTTTATCCGAGAAAATGTTCAACCAATTAAAACCACTATGAAAATGAAAAATGTAATTATAACCAGTTTTATTCTGGCCTTAGTATTAAGCAGCTGTGGCGACAAAAATCAAGCGCCTACTGCCCCGCCGCCACCGGTTTTACCAGTTTTAGCAATCACAAGTGCCAATACAACTACTGATGCTGAATATCCTGCTTCTATACAAGGAACTGTTGATGTTGAAATTCGTCCACAAGTAAGCGGAAACCTAGACAGAATTTATGTTGACGAAGGTGCTTATGTAAGTAAAGGACAGACTTTATTCAAAATCAATGAGCGTCCGTTTCGTGAGCAGTTAAACAATGCTTTAGCAAGTCTACACGCAGCAGAAGCAGCTTTAATCAACGCTAATTTAGAAGTTGATAAACTAACTCCGCTAGTGCAAAACAAAGTAGTTTCTGATTATCAGTTAAAAACAGCTAAAGCTTCTCAAAAAATTGCTGCTGCTAATATCGAGCAGGCAAAAGCAATGGTAGGTTCTGCTAAAATTAATTTAGGATATACTAACGTAACAGCTCCTGTGAGCGGCTACATTGGCAGATTACCTAAAAAACAAGGAAGTTTAGTTTCTGCTTCTGATGTTGAAGCACTTACTACTTTATCAGACGTTCACGAAGTATTTGCTTATTTCTCTTTGGGTGAAACTGATTTCATCAACTTTAAAGAGCAATACAAAGGAAGTTCTCTTGGTGATAAAATCAAAAAATTACCTCCGGTTACTTTGATCTTGGCTGATAACAATGCTTATCCGCAAACAGGAAAAATAGATATGGTTGACGGTCAGTTTGATAAAACTACAGGAGCAATCACGATTAGAGCAACATTCCCAAATGCAAACGGAACATTACGTTCTGGAAACACAGGAAGAATCCGTTTAGGATTACAGCACGACGATGCGATTTTAGTACCACAGTCGGCTACAGTTGAAATGCAGGACAAAGTATTTGTTTTCACTGTAGGCAAAGACAACAAAGTAACCAAAATGCCTATCACAGTTGTGGGTAAAAGCGGTACCAATTATTTAATTAAAGAAGGTGTAAAAACGGGTGACCAAATCGTGTTAAGCGGTATTGACAAACTTCAGGATGGTCAAGCGATTCAGCCTGAAAAATCAACTAAAGTTGCCGAAGTAACTAATAAAAAATAATTCTAAAACACAATGTTCAAAATATTTATACAAAGACCTGTACTGGCAACCGTAATTTCCATTTTATTGGTAATTCTGGGGGTATTGGGTTTAACTAAACTGCCTTTACAACAGTTTCCTGATATTGCGCCTCCATCGGTTTTGGTAACGGCGGTATATCCGGGAGCCAACGCAGAAACGGTTTTACGTTCTGTGGCACCTTCTATCGAAGAATCTATAAATGGTGTAGAAAACATGACTTACATGAGTTCTACAGCCAGTAACGACGGTACTTTAGCAATTACAGTTTTCTTTAAACTGGGTACAGATGCCGATCAGGCTGCGGTAAACGTACAAAACCGTGTTGCACAGGCAACCAGCCAGCTTCCTGCGGAGGTTGTACAGCAAGGTATTGTTACGGCGAAACAACAAAACAGTTTCATCATGGCAATTGGTATGTACACTGATGATGAAGCAAAATACGACCAGACATTTGTTGCCAACTATGCACAGATTAATATTATTCCAGAATTAAAACGTATTCCGGGTGTAGGTTCTGCCAGTATTTTTGGTGGTGTAAAAGATTACTCAATGCGTGTTTGGTTAAATCCAACACAAATGTCAACTTATAAAGTGACTCCCAGCGAAGTTATGGGAGCGATTCAGGACAAAAGTTTGGAAGCTGCTCCGGGTAAATTTGGAGAGCGAAGCAAAGAAGTTTTTGAATACGTTATTAAATACAAAGGGAAATTAACTAAACCAGAGGATTATGAAAATATTGCTATACGTTCTAATGCAGATGGTTCAGTACTTCGCTTAAAAGATGTAGCGAGAGTTGAATTGGGTGCTTACTCTTACAACAGTTTAACTCGTTTAAATGGTAAAAAAGGAATTGTAATTGGGGTTATCCAGTTAGCTGGATCTAACTCAAATGATATTCAGATTGCCATTAATAAAATGATGGAAAAGGCTTCTAAAGATTTTCCAAAAGGCATAAAACACAATATTTTCTATAGTACAAAAGTATCTCTTGACCAATCTATCGAACAGGTGGAGCATACATTACTAGAAGCTTTTATACTGGTATTTATTGTGGTATTTATCTTCTTGCAAGATTTTAGATCAACATTAATCCCGGCTATTGCTGTACCTGTAGCAATTTTAGGAACGTTCTTCTTCATGCAGTTATTCGGATTTTCGATCAACCTTTTAACGCTTTTCGCATTAATTCTGGCGATTGGTATTGTGGTCGATGATGCCATTGTGGTAGTCGAAGCGGTGCATGCGAAAATGGAGCATAAACGTTTGTCTCCAAAAATCGCAACCCATGAAGCAATGCACGAAATAACGGGTGCTATTATCTCGATTACGCTGGTAATGGCTGCTGTATTCCTGCCGGTTGGTTTTATGGAAGGCTCAACAGGAGTTTTCTATCGTCAGTTTGCCTTTACTATGGCAATTGCAATTGTAATTTCGGCAGTAAATGCCTTAACATTGAGTCCGGCGCTTGCAGCATTATTTTTAAAAGATAATCACGGAGCACACGATCACAATGAACCTTATCAGAAAAAAGGATTTAAAGAGAAATTCTTTACCGCTTTTAACAGCAGTTTTGAATCGTTGACAAACCGTTACACAGGCGGACTTAAATTCTTAATTAGAAGAAAATGGTTGAGTTTAGGCGGATTGGCTTTAATTACATTGGCAACAGTGGTAATGGTAAAAACAACTCCTCAAGGGTTTATTCCAACAGAAGATCAAGGATTTATTGCGATTGCAGTAAATACGCCATCTGGAACATCATTAGACGGAACTCAAAAAGTAATGACTGAAGCTGAGAATACTTTAAAAGCATTAGACGCTTCTCGATTTGTAACCGCAATTTCAGGTTTCAACTTATTGACCAACTCTACAAGTCCATCTTCTGCGGTTGTATTCGTATTGCTTAAACCAAACGAAGAACGCGGCGAAGTAAAAAACATCGACGAAATCATGAATCAGGTTCGCGGTAAACTGGGCGCTATTTCTGGCGGAAGTTTCTTCGTATTCAGTTTCCCAACCGTTCCCGGATTTAGTAACGTTGAGGCTTTAGATTTAGTTCTTCAGGATAAAACGGGAGGAAAACTGGATAAGTTTAGTGGAATCTCTCAAAACTTTATCGGCGAATTAATGAAACGTCCGGAAATTGCTGTTGCCTTTACTTCTTTCAAAGCTGATTATCCTCAGTTGCAATTAGAGGTTAACGATGAAAAAGCAAATCAATTGGGTGTTAATGTAAAAGACATTTTACAAACCATGCAGGCTTACTTTGGTAGTGCACAGGCATCTGACTTTAACCGATTTGGTAAATATTACCGTGTGGTTGTTCAGGCCGATATCGAAGACAGAGCAGATCCAACAGCAATTGACAGAGTTTTTGTAAAAAACAAAACAGGCGAAATGGTGCCAATAAATACATTAGTTAAACTGACTCGTATTTATGGTTCTGAAACCGCTTCCAGATATAATTTATTTAACTCAATTTCTATTAATGCCATTCCAAAACCTGGATTTAGTTCCGGAGATGCCATTAAAGCAATTGAAGAAGTAGCAGCACAACAATTACCTGCAGGTTACGGGTTTGAATTCTCGGGCCAGACTCGTGAGGAGATTTCGTCAGGAGGGCAATCGGCAACCATATTCTTACTGTGTTTGATATTCATTTATTTCTTACTTGCCGCACAGTACGAAAGTTACATTTTGCCTCTTGCAGTAATCTTGTCAATCCCTGCAGGTATTTTTGGAGTATTCGTTGCTATTGGTTTAACTGGAATTGAAAACAACATTTACGTACAAGTTGCTCTTGTCATGCTTATCGGGCTTCTCGCCAAAAATGCCATCTTGATTGTGGAATTTGCGGCGCAGCGAAGAAGATCAGGACAAGGTTTAGTAGCAGCTTCAATCATGGCAGCAAAATTACGTTTGCGACCAATTATCATGACGTCTCTTGCTTTTGTGGTAGGTTTAGTGCCAATGATGAGTGCCAAAGGTCCATCAGCACAAGGTAACCACTCCATCAGTATCGGGGCAGCTGGAGGGATGCTTTCTGGAGTAATTCTTGGATTGTTTATCATTCCTGTTTTATTCATCATCTTCCAGCATTTACAAGAAAAAGTGAGCGGAAAACCAATCGCTGTAATTCATAACGAAGAAAAATAATAAATGGAAAACTATATAACAACCATTCTTGTCGCCATCATATTTGGCATCGGATATATATCGTACAGAATCTCAAGAGATCTGGAAACCAGAAAAGATACTTGTACAGAAATTTAACCCTTTGGGATGAAAAAATATTTTAACACATAGAAACATAGTCCCGATAGCTATCGGGATTGTCTTGAAAAAAGAGAATAAAAGAAACCAGTTTCCACACATAGAAAACTATGTGTATTTAAAATAAGTGAAACGCCTTTTTTAAATCCTCAAAAAACTATGTTTCTATGTGTTTAAAAAACTAAACCCAACGGATAAAAAAATTTAATAAAAAACTAAATGAAAAATCATATAACCAAAATCGTGACCTTCGCCATTCTGATCACGACTTTAATATCCTGTAAAGTCTCAAAGGATATTGAAACTCCAAAAGATGCATTTCCTGAGAATTTCAGGAATGCATCGGTTTCGAGTGATACAACCAGTATTGCCGATGTGGAGTGGAAAAATTTCTTTACAGAAAAAGATATTATAAAATTAATTGACAGCGCCGTTGCAAGAAACAACGACCTTCAGATTGCCGAAAAGAACATCGAAATTGCCCAATACCGTTTTACACAGTCAAAATGGGGAAATGTGCCTCAGGTTAACTTGTTTGTAAACGCAAGTACAAGCAATCCATCTGATAATAGTTTTACGGGATTGAACTTAAATCAGGCAATTGGTGCTAAACATATTGACGACTATTCTGCTGGAGCTTCTCTTTCTTGGGAAGCTGATATTTGGGGAAAGATCAGAAACCAAAAGAAAGGGGCTTACGCAGGATATCTTCAGTCTGAAGAAGTAAAAAAAGCATTGCAGACTAATATTGTTGCCAATGTTTCAAGAGGATATTATAATCTTTTGATGCTGGACGCACAATTGGATATTGCAAGACAAAACCTTCGTTTAAACGATAGTACAACCAATATTATCAAATTAAAATACGACGCAGGTCAGGTAACTACTTTGGCGATTCAACAATCGGAAGCACAGAAATTAAACTCAGCGCAATTGATTCCGTTATTGGAACAAAACATTGCGATTCAGGAAAATGCTTTGAGTGTTTTAACTGGTTCTTTTCCAAATTCAAAAGAAAGATCTACTCAATTAAGTGCGATTGAAGTAAAACACAATACAGCAATTGGAGTTCCATCTGCCTTAGTAAGCAGAAGACCTGATGTAAAAAGTGCCGAATTGGCACTAAAAGCTGCCAACGCAAATGTCGGTATCACGAAAGCGGATTTATACCCAGCTCTCAGAATTACGGCTCAAGGCGGCGTAAACTCTTTCGAAACCAGTAATTGGTTCAACATTCCGGCTTCATTGTTTGGAACAGTTGCAGGTGGATTAACGCAGCCTCTTTTAAATAACAAAAGAGTAAGAACGCAATATAATATCGCTGTCGCAGAAAGAGAAAAAGCAGTTTTAAGTTTTAGACAATCTGTTTTGGTTGCTGTAAGCGAAGTTTCTGATGCTTTAGTTAAAGTAGAGAAATTACAACAGCAGGAAACTTTCTTAAAAGAAAAAGTAAAAACGCTGCAGCAAGCGATTAAAAATGCAAACCTTTTATTTAAAAATGGTATGGCAGAATATCTTGAAGTTTTAACGGCACAGGCAAATTTATTGCAAAGCGAACTAGAACTTGCTGATATCAAAAGACAACAACTTACAGCCAATACAGATTTGTACCGCGCTCTTGGCGGAGGCTGGAAATAATACCCGTTACATTACCCGTTAATTATTTATTTTTTGAGATGAAAACGCTGTGAGACCTTTGGGTTTCATGGCGTTTTTTAGTTTAATTTAACCGAAGAACGCAAGTTTTTTTGCCGCAGATTTCACAGATTAAAAAGATTTTTATGTTATTATGCTGAGCGATTATATTCAAAGATTTGATTTTTGTGAAAGAGTTTCGCATTAAGATTTTTCCTTCGTTTAAATGATAAACCTAGACTTATTTTGTTACTTTTGAATCCCATAATTAAAATTAAAAAAATGAAGAAAATAGCATGTATTGCGCTTTTAGCTTTACTATTTACAAATTGCAAGCAAAGCAATAATGAAGAATCAAAACCTATTGAAAAACCAGCAGATACAATTGCAGTTGTAAAAACAGAAAAAATAGAAAAAAAGACTGAGCCAAAAGAAGACTGCAAAGATATCGAAGTAGAAATGGGAGACGGCAGAGAATGTATTTTACAGGATACTGATCTGGATAAAGTTTATCAAAATATTATTAAAAACAAAGAAGTCGAAGAATCAAATTACTTTTTAAGTACGATTCCAAATGAAAACAAATCTGTTGAAATAAATCAAAACGGCTTAATTTCAATTGATTATCAAATTACAAAAAATAAAGTTGCTATTTCTATGAATTATGAAGGCGGTGTAACTGAAGTAACTCTTGAAAAAATAAACAATACTGTTAAAAGAAGTATCTATCATTATGCTGATTAAGCACCGATACAAATAATTAGAATTTAAAACCGCTGGAAGCTCTTAGTTTTTAGCGGTTTTTAAATTTTTGCTGCCAAGGCGCTAAGGCTCGAAGTATTTTTAAGTCTCTCGCAGATTATGCAGATTGTTCAGATTTATTCTCATTTTTGTCATTTCGACGAAGGAGAAATCTCCACAAGTAGCTCCGCAACGAGAATCAATCTTTGTAGAGTTTCTCGCGAAGATTTCTCCTTCGTCGAAATGACAAAATTGCGCTTATTTCTTTATTTTTGAATAGTAAATCTAGTGCATTAAAATAAAAAAAACTTTGTGCCTTAGCGCCTTTGTGCCAAAACCAAACCAATCTATGACTTTCAACAAAGAAACATACCTCAACAATCTAAAATTATATTTCGAAAGTTACGCTCCTATCTCTGAAAAGTCTTGGAATTTGATTGAAAGCTTGACACATTTCCAGACAATCAAAAAAGGAGAAATACTACTAGAAAATGGAGAAATCTGCAAAAATCTTTATTTTATTGCCAAAGGAATTTTACGAACTTTTATTACTGACGAACAAGGAAATTTCTATAACAAAAATCTTTTTCTCGAAAACAAACTTGCATGCTCTAAAGTTTCATCAATATTGCAAACTCCTTCTAACTTTACAATTGAAGCTTTAGAAGATTGCATTTTAATCAATCTTAATTATCAAAAATATATTCAGTTGATTAGCGAAAATGACGATCTCAAAACATTTTATATAGCATACTTAGAACAAAATTGGATAATCGAAAAAGAACAAAGAGAAGTGGCGTTGGTTATGCAGAACGCGACCGAAAGATATGTTAATCTTTTGGAGAAACATCCCACTATTGCTGATCGCGTTCCGTTACTGCATATTGCTTCACACTTGGGTATTACGCCCACACAGTTAAGCCGAATTAGAAAAAGTTTAGAAAAAGATTTGTAAATCAACATATGTAAAGGCTTTTCTGAAAAACTCAATTTACCTTTGTCAGTATAATTCAAACTCGTCATTTACAATGAACTCTATAAACCTCATCAAAGACAATATTGACAACTTAACCACTCTTTGGAAAACCGTTGCATCTCCTCTCCTTTCCTATCATAAAAACGACCCTTTTGAAGTTTCACAGATCAAAAACTCAGGCTGGCCAAATAGATTATGGTTTCGAGAAGATATTACCGAAGAAAACTTTCTGCAGATTCAGGAAATCATGGAAAAAAAACCAGGCTTGGTTATTCCGTACTGGGATATTTTTGGAAGCAGTTCTAAAGAAATTTTTGAAAAAAACGGCTTTCATATCCGAATCCAGCTGGTTGCAATGGTTTTAAAACTTGGAGAAAAATTTCCTCTTCAAAACAATCTCACTTTTAAAAGAGTTTTAAATGAAGAAGATGCCAAAACCTGGTCAGATATTTATCCGCTTTCTTTCAGCTATGTAATCAGTAAAGAAACTTTGGTTCATAATTATGAAAATGTGAAGTTTTATTTAGTTCATTTTGAAGGAAAAGCGATTGGAACGCTGACACTTTTTCAAACTGAAAAAACAATGGGAATTCACGGTGTCGGCGTTATTCCTGAAATGCGCAAAAGAGGTTTTGCTGAAGAAATTATGAAATTTGCCATCAACGAGGCAATTGATGCCAATTGTAAATATGCACAATTACAAGCTTCTGCTTTAGGAAAAGGCATTTATACCAGATTAGGTTTCGAGGATTTGTTTACGATTACGAATTACCAGCTTACATAAATTTCAAATATCATTTTTTTGCATTTTTTGTCAGGATGACAAACTATATGGTTATACTAAATAAAAAATCTAACTTCTAAAATCTAACTTCTAAAATCTAAAATCAAGAAATGTCTCAAATGCCCCTAAAATAGTCGGAAATAGCTGTTTCATGAAAAAATAAGAATAGTACATTTGTAATACATTAACTGATAACTATTTAAAAATAAACCACATGAAAAAAGCAAAAATTATTTTTTGGATTACGACTACTATTATTTTTCTATTCGAAGGTGTTATGCCGGCTTTGACATCACAAACAGAATTGGCCAAAGAAGGAATCAAACATTTAGGTTATCCTGAATATTTTGGAAATGCCCTTGTAATTTTCAAAATTCTGGGTGTTTTAGTTTTAGTTATTCCATCAGTTCCTAAAAATGTAAAAGAATGGGCGTATGCCGGATTTGGTTTTGATTTTATATTTGCTTCAATCAGTCATTTTGCGGTAGACGGAATCAATTTTCAAAGTTTCTTCCCCTTAATCTTTTTAGTGATTCTGGCAATTTCTTATATCTATTATCATAAAATAGAGCGATACAAAAATATCGCTTTGTAAAAACTGCAAACGATGATAGAAGTTTTCAAAACAAATGTTCAGGAAGTCGAAGAATCTATAATGATTATAGGGAAACTTCTTGAACATTTCCCTAACAGTGCGATAAATTTTGACCTTGAAGACTGCGATAAGATCCTGCGTGTTCATGGTGCTTCTATTTCAAATCCTAAAATAATCGAACTTCTAAATTCGTACGGTTTTCATTGTGAAGCACTTTTATAAATCATAATTTACTGATTTACAAAATTTTAAAATAAAAAATCGTAATTTTAAAATCCTAAATTTTAAAATATCTCAACATGAATATTCCTGCAGAACATCAAACCATAATGCCGTATTTGATTTTACAAGGCGCATCAAAATTTATCGACTTTACCAAAAAAGTTTTTGGAGCTTCAGAAACCAATACAAAATCTGTACGTGAAGATGGAACTATTATACATGCTGAAATTACTTTAAACGGAAGCACAATAATGATTACAGATGTAATACCCGACTGGTCAAAACAAACTTCACACTTATTTGTTTATGTTCCCAATGCTGATGAAACTTATAAAAAAGCAATTGAAAACGGAGCAAGTTCTTTAATGGGATTAAGCAATAAGGAGTATGGCAGAACCTGCGGTGTAACAGATCCGTTTGGAAATGTATGGTGGATAACATCTGTACAATAACAATTTAAAAAGCAATGATATGAATACAAATGTTCAAAAAGATATTGTTGAAACATATAAAAATTAAATGATACGCTTTCTAAATTTTCTGAAAGTGAATTAAATCTCATTCCCTATCAAGGAAGCTGGACAGCCGGACAGGTCGTACAGCATATTATTCTGGCTTGTTCAGGATTTCCGGAATTATTTGCGGGAAATACCGAAAAAACAACCCGCAAACCCGACGAAAAAATCAAAGATATTGACGGCCTCTTTTTAAACTTCAATATAAAAATGGACGCTCCTGTTTTTCTTCAGCCTGAAAAAAAAGAATACAGCAAAAATGCTTTGAATATGAAATTGCTCAAAATTGAATCAGAATTGCTAGACTCGGCATCAAAATATGATTTAACGCTTACTTGTCTTGATTTTCAGGTTCCAGGTTTTGATAAATTTACAATGTACGAATGGATTGATTTTGCTTTAGTACATACACAAAGGCATACACATCAGTTAAACAATATTTTTCAGTATATAACCAAACTCTAAATAATGAAATCAAAATCTAAAACTATTTTATATTCTGGTTTTCTATCCGGTACCTTAGATATTCTGAAAAGACATTAAAAAAAGCGAAATCAAACTTCAATAGTTAATTTCGCTTTTTTATTTTTTTAGATTAAAACCTAAATCTTAAACTCTGCTTCTTCCGCTTATTAATGAAATAACAAATAAAACCAAGAATATAAAGAATAAGATTTTTGCGATACTGGCGGCTCCGGCGGCAATTCCTCCAAAACCAAAAATTCCCGCTACTATAGCTAGAATTATAAATGTGACTGTCCAACGTAACATAATATTCAATTTTAAGTTAAAAAATAGGACTTTTTACAAGTCTGATTTGTTTGTATCTCAAAGTTCCTGTTTACTTACAAAAACAATTAACTCAAATGCTATATTTTTTAGCGCAATCAACTACAAATCATAATTTTATCACGACTTTTTAGAATTTCAGTTTCAACCTTATACAATTCCCATGTAAATGCTTTAGAGTTAATTTTTTGATCGATTGAGTTAATCGCCCCTCTGTTCCCAAGGTAATTTTAACCTATAGAAATTTAGATATGGAAGCAGTAACGACTCAAAACACTTTAGCGACAAAACTGGGTGTTATTTTAGAGAAAACAGACCGGTCTTTTGAGGAATTAGGTGTTTTAAATCCTGCCATATATCAAGATGGAAACAGCGTTCATATGTTTTACAGAGCTGCAAAAAGAGGAAATTTTTCAACCATTGGATATTGCAGATTCGAGGGGCCGACAACGTTAGTTGAACGTCGCACTGAACCCATTTTTGTACCGGAATACATTTATGAAATTCACGGTGTAGAAGATCCCCGAATTACCAAAATTGATGATAAGTATTATATGACTTATGTTACTTACGATGGAATAAATGCCTGCGGAGCTGTAGCAGTATCAAAAGATTTGACATCGTTTAAAAAGAAAGGAATTATAACTCCAAAATTCATTTTACACGAGTTCACCAATTTGATCCGCAAACATTTACAAAATCCAAGTGTTGCAAGTATACTGGCTTTTAATACTGCTCGAAATTATCCTTTGAGCGAAACAATAAAGGAAAATTTATTAGTGTGGGACAAAAACGTTGTTCTATTTCCTAAAAAAATAAACGGAAAATTTGTGGCTTTACACCGCTTATTTCCTTCAATTCAAATCGTTTCATTTGAAAAGAAAAAAGACCTGACGGTAGATTTTTGGAAAGATTATCTTAAAAACCTGCCTGATTATATTGTAATGGAGCCCAAATTTGAACACGAAACAAGTCATATTGGACCAGGCGCTCCGCCAATTGAAACAAAAGATGGATGGCTGTTGATTTATCACGCTGCCGAAAGACGCGAAAAAGGTCTTGTTTATCATGCCTGTGCCGCTTTATTAGATCTAAATGATCCCAGTAAAGTGATTGGAAGATTAACAAAACCAATTATAACGCCATCAGAATATTACGAAAGACATGGTTATATAAATTATGTGGTTTTTCCAACTGGAACTGCCATTTTTGATGACCAATTATATATTTATTATGGTGCCGCCGATGATAAGATTGCGGTGGCTTCTCTGAACCTAAACGACTTATTAACCGAATTAAAATTGAACTCCCATGAAGAAGATATCAAATAAATCGAAAATTGTTTTTCTTTCTACATTTCCGCCAACGCAATGCGGAATCGCAACTTATACTCAAGATACCATTAAAGGAATTACCAGTGTTTTTGGTAAATCGATAACTTGTGAAATTTGTGAATTGGTCGATAAGCCAAAAGCAAACCCAACACAAGCCTTTACATTAAATACAAAAGACAGAGCAGAATATACAAAAGTTGCCGAAGAAATCAATAAAGATAAGAGTGTAAAATTAGTTCACATTCAGCATGAATTTGGTTTATTTGGAGGGAATTACGGAGATCATTTGCTAGACTTTTTAAATACGGTAAAAAAACCGGTTACTTATACTTTTCACAGCGTTATTCCTAATCCAAATGAGGAATTAAAAACCTTTGTAAAATTACTTTTAAGCTACAGCAATTCTGTTTTTGTAATGACTAACCAGTCAAAAGAAATTTTGATAAAAGACTACGATGTTAATGAAGAAATAATTACTTGTGTACAACACGGAACTCATATTGTAATCTATGAAACTCCGGAACAGGCAAAAGCTAAATTCGATATTCAAAACAAAATTGTATTATCAACTTTTGGACTTTTGGGCGAAGGAAAAAACATCGAAACCGGTTTACAGGCTTTGGCAAAAATTGTCAAAAAAGAACCAGATGTATTGTACCTGATTATTGGCAAAACGCATCCAAATTTAATTAAAGACGGTGTTGATGTTTATCGCGATAAATTGGAAGCACTTGTTGATGAATTAGATTTACGCAAAAATGTCCGTTTCATCAATCAATATTTAGATACTGAGGAACTTTTAGAATATTTAAAAGCTACTGATATTTATTTATTTACATCAAAAGATCCAAACCAGGCTGTAAGCGGCACTTTTGCTTATGCTATGAGCTGTGCATGTCCAATGGTGGCATCAAAAATTCCGCATACAAGAGAAGTTTTAACCGAAGACTGCGGTGTGTTAGTTGATATAGGGGATGTCGATCAATTTGCAGAAGAAACATTAAAATTAATTGCCGACGAAAATTTAAGACATGAAATGGGAATTCAGGCTTTTACCAAAATGAGAGCTTCATCTTGGGAAAATGCCGCATTAACTCACATGAATACTTATAAAAAACTAATTGAAAATCCAGCTGATATTAAATACAGCTATCCGGATATTCAATTAAGACATATCAAAAAATTAACTACAGATCTTGGTATTATCCAGTTTAGTAAAATCTCGGTTCCAGATTTGGAATCAGGATATACTTTAGATGATAATGCACGTGCTTTGATTGCGTTTTGTATGCATTACAAATTAACAAGAGACAAAGACGATCTTCCTTATATTTTAATTTATCTAGATTTTATTGAAAGATGCCAGAAACCAAAAGGAAACTTCATTAATTATGTGGATCAGGAATATCGTGAACACGTTGAGCAAAATGCCGAAGTAAATCTTGAAGATTCTAATGCAAGAGCAATTTGGGCTTTGGGTACTGTTGTAGCAAATGCTGATATTCTTCCTGAAAATATTTCTAAAAAAGCATCAAAATGTTTTCTTAACTCATTAAAATGGGCCGAAAATATTCAGTCGCCTCGTTCTATTGGTTTCGCTACAAAAGGTTTGTATCTGTATCACAATGCCATTCCAAACTTATATGTTGCGGCCATTATCAACAAGCTGAATGCTAAACTGCTGGCAAATTATGAAGACACAGCTTCTGAAGACTGGCAATGGTTTGAAAACTATTTAACATACGGAAACGGTATTCTGCCAGAATCAATGTTATATGCTTATTTAGTAACCAATAAACCGGTTTACAAAAAAGTTGCACTAGATTCATTAGATTTCTTAATGTCTAAAACTTTTATCGATGGTAATTTCAAAGCCATTTCAAACCAAAGCTGGTATCATAAAGGTTCTGAACCACAAGAATATGGAGAACAGCCAATTGATGTTACCTATACAATTCAGACTTTAAATGCTTTTTACCAAGCCTTTAAAACTCCGGAATATAAAAAGAAAATGAAAACTGCGTTTAACTGGTTCTTAGGAAAAAATCATTTAAATCAAATTATGTACAATCCGGTAAGCGGAGGCGGTTACGATGGTCTTGAAAAAGAAAACGTAAACTTAAATCAGGGAGCAGAATCAACTGTCTGCTATTTGACCGCAAGATTATTAATGGAAAAATTTGCGCTTTCAGAGTCTAAAGTTATTCCCTTAATAAAGTCAAGAACCGGTATTGCTATAAATTTATAAAGAAATTCTAATTATAGAAAAATTTCAAATTCGAAATTGCAATTTGAAATTTTTAAAAGCAATAGACTGACCAAAATTCTATTAAACCCGGAAAATCCCTTTCTTAATGAAAGGGATTTTTTGTTAGAAAAAAACGCAAACGCAAATGTTCTCTAAATATTGTGATTTGATGAAAATTATATAAGGCTCAAAAAAAGTTCTGTAAAGTTTTTTAACAAGTATAGAGGTAACTTTCATATATAATTTAAAAAGTGGAAAAAACTGTTAAATATTTGATTTTGAAACTACAACTAACTTAAAAACAAAACATTTTGATTCTCAGCTTAAAAAATACATTCGCACAAATTGGTAATGCTGCATTATTTGCCAATAGGTTTTTTAAGGAGGTTTTTATTCCCCCTTATGAGACAAAAGAGTTTTTGAAACAATGTTATTTAATTGGTTACAAATCACTCCCATTAGTAGCCATAACAGGTTTTATTATGGGATTGGTATTAACAATTCAGTCAAGACCTACATTAGTAACATTTGGAGCCGAAAGCTGGCTTCCAGGAATGGTGGCACTTTCTTTAATTAGAGAAATTGCTCCTGTTATTACAGCCTTAATCTGTGCCGGAAAAATCTCTTCAGGAATTGGTGCCGAATTAGGTTCTATGAAAGTAACGGAACAAATAGACGCCATGGAAGTTTCTGCCATCAATCCTTATAATTATTTAGTCGTAACAAGAATTTTAGCCTGTACCTTAATGGTGCCTATATTAGTAATTTTTGCAGATGCTGTTGGTATTATAGGCGGTTATGCCGGAATAAATATTCATGGTGATGTTAATTTCTACCGATATCTAACCCAGATTATTCAATCATTAGAATTTTCAGATCTGATTCCCGCAACGATAAAAACATTCTTCTTTGGCTATTTCATAGGAATGATTGGCTGTTATAAAGGATTTAATGCTGCAAACGGAACAGAAAGTGTAGGACACGCTGCAAACTCGGCAGTAGTTACAGCCTCTCTCAGCATATTTATTATTGATATGGTAGCCGTGCAATTAACTGATTTAATTTATTAAGATGATTAAAGAAGAAAAAAATACCGAACCAAAATCAAAAGATAAAAAGCAGACTCCAATTATTGAAATTAAGAACCTGCATAAAACTTTTGGCGAAGACAACCAAATTCTAAAAGGCGTTAATCTTACTGTGAACAAAGGCGAAGATTTAGTGATTTTAGGACGTTCAGGTTCAGGAAAATCAGTTACCATAAAATGTATTGTGGGGCTGATTCAACCAGATCAGGGCGAAATAATTGTTTTTGATGAAAATGTACTGGACCTTTCTAAAGATGAATTAAATAAAATGCGGGTCCGAATTGGATTTTTATTTCAGAGCGGTGCTCTTTACGATTCAATGTCGGTCCGAGAAAATCTGGCATTTACATTACGCGCCCACAAAAGGGATTTAAGCGAAGATGAAGTTGAAAATGAAGTAATAGAAGCCCTTGAAAGTGTAGGCCTTGGCGATGCAATTGACAAAATGCCTTCTGAATTATCAGGCGGGATGCGAAAAAGAATTGGCTTGGCCAGAACATTAATTTTAAAACCCGAAATCATTTTATATGATGAGCCCACAACAGGATTAGATACTATTACTTCCAGAGAAATCAGTGAATTAATACTTGATATCAAACACAAACAAAAAACCTCATCGATCATTATTACGCACGATATGGCGTGTGCAAAAATGACAGCTGACAGAATAATGGTTTTAAAAGACGGTGTAATTCATGCCGAAGGAACTTACGAAGAATTAGAAAAAGACGAAGACGAATGGGTACGCTCATTTTTTGAATAAAAAAAGCAAAATAAAATAGTAGAAATCATGGAAAAGCAATCTGGATATACTTGGAAATTAGGAATGTTTGTAACAGTTGGACTGTTGCTTTTTATAATCGCCATTTATTTTATTGGAAAACAAAAAAACCTATTTGGTTCAACATTCCACATAACATCAAAATTTAAAACGGTCAGCGGTTTAGAAGTTGGAAACAATGTCCGTTTTTCAGGTATAAACATTGGTACAGTCGAAGAAATCAGATTGATAAATGATTCTTCGGTAGTTGTTTCAATGGTTATAAAAGATGAAGTCCGAAAATTTATAAAAACAGACGCCAGAGCCAGTATTGGTTCAGATGGATTAATGGGCGATAAAGTATTGACTATTACTCCGGGCGAAAAATCTACAAAAGTAATCGAAGACAACGGCGCCATCGCTTCTATCAACGGAATTGAAATGAACGACATCATGAAAAGCGTTAAAAAAAGTGTTGATAATGTAGGGGTTATTTCTGAAGAACTGGCCATTTTCAGCCACAGTATGAACAACGGAAACGGCGCACTGGCTAGATTAGTAAGAGACGATAAAATGGCTAACAGTGTTTCAAACACGCTTTCGAATCTGGAAACCGGTACAAAAGGTTTCAGCGAAAATATGGAGGCAGCCAAAAGTAATTTCCTATTTAGAGGTTATTTCAAGAAAAAAGAAAAGGAAAAAGAGAAAAAACAGGAAGAAATAAAAGAGAAAAAAGAAGAACAACAGGAAAAGGCTGCTAAAGAAAAAGAAGCCAAAGCTAAAGAAGAAAAAGAAAAACAGGAAAAAGCCAAAGAAGAGAAAGAAAAGCAAAAAGCCGAAGAAGCTAAGAAAGAGGCTGAAAAGAAATAATTAAAACTCTGCGCCATGAAAACTTCATATAAAAATATAAGCCTTAAAATACTCAAATGGACAGGAATAGTAATAGCGGGAATACTGCTGTTACTTTTTTTGATTCCGCTGTTATTTCCCGGAAAAGTAGCCTCAGAAGTTAAAAAAATTGCAAACGAACGTTTAGATACTAAATTAGAATTTTCGAAGTCTAAACTTTCGTTTTTTACCCATTTCCCTTCATTGACTGTCTCACTTGACGATATCTCTATGACGGGTTCTAAACCATTTGGAAATGATACTTTATTAAAAGCAGATCAGGTGGCTTTTGGAATAAACCTGAAAAGACTCATATTTGACAGCGAAGTTAAAATCAATAAATTATACGTTTCAAACGCATTAATTAATGTAATGGTCAACGAAAAAGGACAAGCCAATTATAATATTTATGTAGCACCCGAAGACCGAAAAAACGAAAAAGAAGACCCAAATGCTCCCGAAGAAGGAACAGCAATAAAATTAGAACGAATTGATTTAGAAAACTGCCATGTAAAATACAACGACCGATCTGCTAAAGTTTTAGTCGATGCCAAAGGTTTCAATTACATTGGAAAAGGAAACCTGAGCGATGATATTTTCGATTTAAATACCGATGCCAAAATCGATACGCTGGATTTCTACTATAACCGAACTGCATATCTAAGAAAAAAAGCCGTTCGTGCTGATTTAATTACCAGAATCAATACGCACGCACTTTCATTCATTCTTCAAAAAAATGAACTACAGATTAATAAACTGCCTTTAAAGTTTACCGGTCTATTTACCATTTTAAGAGACGGGTATAAAATCAATATCAAAGCAGCATCAGAAAACACAACCGTAAAAGATTTACTTTCTGTTATGCCTCCGGAATATTTAACCTGGCTGGAAAAAACCGAAATTTCAGGAAAAAGTGATTTGGTGCTTTCTTTTAAAGGAGATTATAATGTTTCGAAAAAACAAAAACCCAATTTAGCTTTCAACCTAAAGATAAAAGACGGAGCCGTTAGTTATCAAAATGCGCCCGTTCCGCTTACTGATTTCCAAATGGATTTAAATGCCATGCTGCCCTCTCTTGATACTGAACAGTTATTGGTAAACCTTAGAACTTTACGATTTAAAGTGGGCGAAAAAGATTATTTCAACGCTTATCTGCATAGCAAAGGTTTAAGCGAAATGAATGTAGATGCCAGTATAAAAGGTGCTTTGGATCTTACTGTTGTAGACGCTGCAATTGGTTTGGAAAAAATTGATTTAAAAGGAATTTTAAAAACCAATATTCAGGCAAAAGGGCTTTTCAGCACCTCAAAAAAACTGTTTCCTAAAACAATCGGCGGTATTTCGCTTCGAAACGGATGGCTGAAAACAGACTACTACCCTAACCCAATTAAAGATATAACTTTTGTAGCCAACGTGCTTAATAAAGCCGGAACTTACGAGGATTTAATTGTGGCTGTTTCTCCCGCTTCTTTTGTTTTTGAAGGAAATCCGATGTATGTAAATATGGCGTTATCAGATTTCAGTGATCTGGCTTATAATGCCAAAATTAAAGGAGAGCTGAATGTAGGCCGAATATATCAGGTATTTTCACAAAAAGGCCTTGATGTAACCGGTTACGCAAAAGCCGATTTATCTCTTAAAGGAAAACAAAGCTACGCTACGACGGGACAATATAGCAAACTGGATAATCGAGGCACAATTCTGCTCAAAAATATCAAAGCTACTTCAGAATTATTCCCAAAAGCTTTTTTTATAAAACAAGGAAACTTCCGTTTTCAGAACGAGAAAATGTGGTTTGAAAAATTCTATGCTTCTTACGGAAAATCTGATTTTGATATTAACGGATATCTTTTAAATACTATAAATTATTTTTTGGAATCGCACGGAACTTTAAGCGGTGACTTTAATATGAAATCTAAACTCATCAATGTAGATGAATTTATGGCGCTTGAAAAAGGTGAAAATAAAGACCGAAAACTCGAAGTTGATTATGCCAAAGAAGACCATCCAAAAATGAGCGGTGTTGTTATGATTCCTAAAAACTTAAATGTTTCGCTTACTGCAAATGCCGATAAAGTAGAATATAACGGATTGAACCTAAACAAACTTTCAGGAAAAGTGGGTATTACAAAAGGTAGTTTCTATTTAGAAAATACTTCTTTAAATATTATTGACTGTATTCTTGGAGTTAATGCGGCATATAAAGACGAATCGCCGACTTCTGCACATTTTGACGCACATTTCACTGCAAAAGATTTCAGTGTTCAGCGTGCTTACAAAGAAATTCCGATGTTTCATGATATGGTAACTGTTGCCGAAAAAGCACAGGGAATTATTTCTGTTGATTACAAAATAAAAGGTGATTTAAACGGAAATATGGGGCCAATTTACGAATCGCTTGAAGGAGGCGGAACAATCAATCTTCGTGATGTAAAAATTAAAGGTTTAAAATTATTTGAAGGCGTGAGTTCGCAAACCGGACAAAAAGGTTTGGATGATCCAAAAATGGAAGGAATTGAAATCAAATCGAATATTAATAATAATCTTATTTCTATAGAGCCTTTTACGTTTAGTGTAGCAAGTTTTAGACCCACAATTAAAGGAACCACAAGTTTTGACGGTCTTTTAGATTTAAGAATGCGTTTAGGATTGCCGCCGGGCGGTATTATTGGTTTTCCAATCGTAATTACCGGAACGCACGAAAATCCTAAAATTAAAATTTTCAGTAAAACAGGCCAAAAAATTATTGGAGCGGTTTACGACGAAAAGAATAACAAAGTGGTAAAAAAAGAAAAAGTAAGCAAAAAGAAATCCTAATTAAAATGCAATGAAAAAGAAGAAACAAAATGGCGGAAGTGCATTTGAAAAATTTGCTTCAAAAGTTTCAAAAGCGGCCGGAAGCACTACTGCTTTTATAGGCGCTTTTGTTATTGTGGTTGCCTGGGCAGTTTCAGGGCCTATTTTCAATTATTCTGAAACCTGGCAATTGGTTATCAATACCGGAACCACGATTATTACTTTTTTGATGGTTTTTCTAATCCAGAAAGCCCAGAATAAAGATTCTCTGGCCATTCAATTAAAACTGAACGAATTGGTAGCTTCAGGTGAGCGATCAAGCAATAGTCTGGTTGATATTGAAAATATGACAGAAGAAGAAATGGTTATCATTCAAAAATATTATCATCGTTTAGCTGAGCTGGCTAAAAAAGATGAAAGCATTAGAACCTCACACTCTGTTGCCGAAGCACATTCGCAGCATGAGTACAAAGATAAAAACAGAACCAAACATCGTACTGCACGAAATACAGATAAAAAATGAAATTACGTTCGACAGAAACCTTTTGGCCTTTAAAAAATGCCATGAATATCAGTTATCCCTCAATTGATGCCGATATTAAAACCGAAATTTTAATTATTGGCGGAGGAATAACGGGTGCTTTAATGGCTTACAAATTAATTACGCAGGGAAAAAAAATAGTATTGGTTGACCGCCGTGATGTGGCAAACGGAAGTACGGCGGCAAGTACAGCCTTACTTCAATATGAAATTGATGTGCCATTGCATGAATTAATAAAACTTCGGGGCGAACAATGTGCGGTAGAGAGTTATAGAAATGGTAAAAAAGCCATTTTTGACCTGCGAAATATAATTGATACGGTAGAAAGTGACTGCGGATTTGAATTTAAAAAAAGTATTTATTTTACGTCTTACAAAAAAGATATTCCATTTTTAAAAAATGAATTTAAAGCCCGTAAACAACATGATTTTGATGTTACATGGCTTAATAAATACGAACTCGAAAAAATGGGATTAAATGCTATAGCCGCAATCGAATCAAAAACAGCGGCCGTTATGGATCCGTTTAAACTGGCTTGTGATTTATTGAATTACTGCTATGAAAACGGAATGCAGATTTTTGACCGAACCAACATTACTTCTATCCATACTCAAAAAGGAAAATGTGTGGCTCATACCGAAAACCGATGCACCATAACAGCCGATCATGTTGTTCATTGCAGCGGTTATGAAAGCACCGAAACTGTGCAGGAAAAAATAGTCGATTTAAAAAGCACTTATGCACTCGCATCAGAAAGTGTACCTGAATTACCTTCAATTTTAAAAAACGCTGTTATTTGGGATACATCTTCGCCATATTATTATTATCGCGCTACTTCTGACAACCGAATTATTATGGGCGGCGGTGATGAGGAATTTAAAGATCCTAAAAAACGTGATAAGTTAATACCCAAAAAAGAGGCATCATTACTTAGACAATTTAAACGAAGATTTCCTGATATAAACTTCAAATTGGATTATTCCTGGGCCGGAACTTTTGGCGAAACCAAAGACGGACTTCCTTATTTTGGAAAACCTGACCCAAAGAAAAACGAGCATTATGTTCTGGGCTTCGGCGGCAACGGAATCACCTTCAGCGTAATAGGCATGAACTCGATTGTAGATTCTATAAACAATAAAAAAAATCAGGATTTAGAGTATTATCGATTTGGGCGTTGAAAACTGTTTGACAGTTTTTAGGATCAAAGTCACAGAGAGACAAAGAAACAAAGATTTAAAACTTTGAACCTTTGTCTCTCTGTAACTTTGCCACTTTTAAAGAACTAACTCCATCTGTATATTACATCTTTTATAAGGCGTTTCAAGACCAAAGACTTTTTCAAAACCTAGTTTGTAATATAAGTTTATAGCTGGTTTTAAAATTGTGTTGCTTTCCAGATAAATCTTTTTTGCGCCTAATTCTCTGGCGGTTTTAACGATTCCCTGACCTAAAAGCCAGCCGATATTTTTACCCTGCGCTTTGGGAGAAACTGCCATTTTTGCCATTTCAAAATCATAATCGGGATTGTTCATTTTGATAAGAGCGCAGACACCTACGGGTTCGTTTTGATATAATGCCACCAGAATTTTTCCGCCTTTATTTAAGATATATTCTTCAGGATTATCGAGTGCTTTATAATCTGCTTCTTCCATTTCAAAATAATTCGAAATCCATTCTACATTCAAAGCCCGAAACGCTTCCTGATATTCTGGTTTATATTCTACAATTTCAACGTCTTTGCTTTCGCGAAGTTTTTTTTGATCGCTTACACGTTTGAACATTGATTTCTGTTCCAATAAAAATTCCCATTCCTCGAGCGCTGCCCAAAGATTGTGTTTCGATTCAGATATTATGCCGTCGATTGCTACATCAATATCTTTTAATTGCTGCTGTATTTTCTTCGAAAGCAAAACTCCTTTTTCAGTCAAAACAACATTGTTTTTTCGCTTATCATCCGTTTTACTTTCTTTTACAATTCCTGCGTTACTCATTTCCTGAATAATTTTACTTACAGAAGGCTGAGAATGTCCAATTTCATTTGCAATTTCGGTAATGGTAAGTTCTCTTTCTTCAGTTAAAATATAAAAAACCGGAAACCACTTCGGCACAAAATCTACACCGTATAATTCATAAATTTTAGAAGCATCATCTGTAATAACAGCTGTCATTAATCGCAAGCGGCTTCCTAGTGCCGCTTTGCCTACTTTGTCAAAAAATTCCATATTATAATTAATTATATAACTAGTTATGCAAATGTATAAAAAAAATCTTTTTTGCAAAGATTTTTTAGGTGCAAAGTTACAAAGGAACATAGAGACAAAGTTTTTTTACTCTTTTACTTGAATTTTTTATAAAAAAATAAGATTCTAAATCGCCCTCATTTAAGTTTTTACTTAAAATTTGATAGATCTAGAATCTTATTATTTAGGAAATATATCTTGCTTAACAGCTAACGGCATTATTTTTTAGAAAGTAAACCCTTGTCTCTATGTTCCTTTGAACCTTTGTTACTTAAAAAAAACTAAGATTCTAAGTGTGGAGCCTTTCGTTTTTACTAAAAACCTCAGCGACTCAGAACCTTAGTATTTTTGGAATATATCTTGCTTAATAGCTAACGACATTACTTTTGTGTAAGACAGCAGTAAAAAACTTTGTCCATTTGAACCTTTGTCTCTTTGCACTCATTTAAGCTGTAATCCCCATCGGATTCAAATTAAACTTGTATTCTTTTGGGCTGCAGTTGAATTTTTGTTTGAAGATTTTAGAGAAATAACTTCTGCTTGTAAATCCTATGCAGTATACGATTTCAGAGATATTTAAATCTGATGTTCTAATAAGGATTTCGGCTTTTAGAACACGCATATGTGTGATATAATCGTTTACAGTTCTATTGTGAATCATTTTAAAACCTTCCTGAAGTTTGTTTGGAGAAAGACCTGATTTTTTACTTAATGATTTAATAGTAAAAGGTTCTTCGGGATTTGCTTTTATTACTTCTGAAAGTTCTTTTATTTCTTCCATTTCTCTCAAATTCAAACAATTTGTTTCTTTCGAGAATGAATTTACATCATCTGTATGCTGCTGAATTTCCATTGCCAGAATAATTCTCAAAATTCCTTCTTTCAATAAATTTCTAACAATTCCGGTTTGTGTTACAGCATTTAACTGTTCGATTTTTTCGCCAATTTTTAAATTATAAGAACCGGCATAAAAGAATTCTTCATTTAAGTTTTCTTCAAAAAACGTTTCTCTCACCATTTGGTTTAAAGAATTGGCATGGCTTGGTTCAGTCTGCGTTCCTACAATAATTAAAGTAAATTTTGTTTTTTTATCTTTTTCAAAATATAAAACATTATCCTGATTTAGTTTTGAAGTTACAATGGCAGTCTGAAATGTTTTTAATTTTCTTTCTTCGCCTGAAAGTCCAAAACTATGCGAAAGATTGCCTTTTGAACAATAAGCAAAATATATAGGAGAAGATGATCCGTTAATGACATTCAGCTTTAAATCAGTCGAAAAAGTCATATCAAACTGAACATATGAAATATTATCGTTAAAGGAAGCACCCATAATAGAACCTTTTGCAAAGTTATTATTGACTTCCATTGTATATTCATCAACGTCAAAAGTTACTTTTCCGCCGAAGTTTGTATTCAATTCTTCAAATATGTTTTGAATTTTCTCTGTATGTATAGTAACTATTTTCATTTTATTTCGATTTAAATTCTGTAATTTTAAATGAGATTTTAAAACCCGCATTATTACGTTTTAAAAGCAGATTCAAAGTTCGCTCAATCGTAAACCAAAATTGTTATATAATTTTCTGCAATTGTTTTATAATTACTTATCAAGTATAATTTTAACTCAAACAAACTATTTCTTAATTCAATAAATGAAAAGCTATTCTTTTTCTCCTATAAGTTCACCAGATTCTAAAGTATTGATTTTAGGCACAATGCCCGGAACAAAATCTTTAGAGTTAAATCAATATTACGGACACAGCCAGAATAATTTCTGGAAGTTTATGTTTACAATTTTTAAAGAAGAGTTCTCAACTGATTATGAGACTAAAAAAGCCCTTTTGCTAAAAAACAAAATTGCACTGTGGGATGTTTTACAATACTGCGACCGCGTAGGAAGTTTAGACAGTGCCATAAAAAATGAAATCGCGAATGATTTTGAAACTTTTTTAAAACAGCATCCAAACATTCATACAATAGCATTTAACGGACAAAAAGCTGCAGCGTTCTTTAAAAAGTATGTTCATTTAAAAAAAGACTATACTCTTATTACACTTCCATCAACAAGTCCGGCAAATGCCAGTAAAGCTTTTCAATCAAAATTGGATGAATGGAAAGTTATAGCTTCGCTCTAACTATTTTAATATCGACTAAAAAATAATTTATGATTTCGCGGCAAAAAAAACAAAATGTTGAAATAATGTAACTTTTGAACTTTAAAATATAACACGAAATTTCTCAATCTAATATAATTTTACAATTAAGAAATCAAAGCCAGGATTTATACGGATTGATGATGAAGGAAGGCTTTTTAAAAATTATAGATATTACTAAGACAAACTGTAACAAGTTTAGATTATAAAGAGAACATTGGTTATGTTAGTTTATTTTTGAGAAAAAAGCTATTCTAGATTTCTAGGGTAGCTTTCTTTTTTTATGTATTTTGAAATCACCTAATTATGAAAATTCAAACTTATTACAATCATATACGATTTTACACACCGCACCATTTTGTGTATTATCCAGTTTTAACGCTTTTTTTGGCATCCAGCGTTTATTTTGCTTTTACAACAAAAGATTATCTTATCTGGACTTTTATAAGCGTTGTATTTGTGTTTTTGTTTTGCCTTGCTTTCATGCTTCGCCAGCATTATGCACTTATTTTACAAAACCGAATTGTGCGTTTAGAAATGCGTTACCGCTATTTTACGCTTACAGGAAAACGTCTTGAAGAATTTGAACACAAATTAACCGACGATCAAATATTTGCGCTTCGATTTGCTCCAGACGATGAATTTCTGCCTTTGCTTGAAGATGCTTTAAAAAATAACCTCACGGGAGACGCCATCAAAAAAGCAATCGTGCATTGGAGAGCCGATTATAATAGAGTTTAAGATGAACATTTTAGATTTTAGATTTTAGATTTTAGACTCAAACTAAAATCTAAAAATCTAAAATATCTTTTTGTTTCCTTTTATTAAACAAAATATAAAACAAAAGCAGCACTATCCATACCGAAAACACTACTGTAAAAAACATAGGCATTATTGAAGGATGCAGATAATTAGGCTCGTAAAAATAACGGTCTAAAGTCTTGAATTTTTCTTGAAGCGCTTTGTGATCAAAATTATTATCCAGTCCGCCAAATAACCTGTCTGGATTTTCTACATAATAAAAAATTTCAGGTACAAGGATGTTTGGTTTTACGTGGCTTTCAATATTGTATTTTTTAAATAAAGTATCCAATTTCGCAAATTCATATTCAAGCGAATCCTGTTTGTATTTATACAATAATTTATATCGTTTTACTGCAGCTTGGTATTGTTGTTTTTGTACTGAATCATTATGAATTGATTTGAACAGTGATTTATTCTGGAGAAAAATGCAAATATCTTTATCGTATTCTGGGCTTACTTCCTGACCTTTAAAAATAACCTGTGTACTGTCGCCAATACTGGTTTTCTTGATAATTCTATCTTTAACAATATTTTTATCGAGACCTGCAAAATCCAGAAGAGAATCGGTTTTTCCTGAAACTTTATTGTAGGTTTCTGTCAAAACTTTCAGCGTATCGATACTATAATATGTTGTTTCAGTATTAAACTGATCGTGATAAATTAAAACTTGTTTTTCTTCTTTAACAACCGGATACGGTTTTGGATATAGAATATTCTCGTAATTGAACAATTTTTCTGAATGATACGAACTTGAACCGTACAAAAACGGATTTAAAACATTCAATAGCTTTTTATCTTCATTGTAATTTTTCTGAGACAATTCTCCTCTCAACTTTGCATTTTGACCAAAGCTGAAACTAACAAAAAACGTAAAAGTAAAAAAGGAAACCAGAAGTAAGAGAAACCCAATCTGGAATATTTTAGCAGATGAATACTGCTGTCTTGCATGATTCTTCAATAAGAAAATTAAAAAGAAAAGAAGAAACAAACCACTCACAAAAAAATGCGAAATCGAAACATCATCATAAAACTTAAACCTGTAAAACTCTGAGTAAATATCGATGTTCTTGATTCCTTCAAATGTAAAGTAGCCGTATAAAAAATAAGCTAAATGTACAATTGCCAAAATAATAAAAGACTTAACGAAGTATTGTTTTAAGGTTTTGTTCATAACAAAGGGTTTATACCCAAATATAGTGAATGACAATGACAATGGCAAAACTCAATATTTTATATACTCTGCTATAAAGCCATATTTTCAAGACGTAAAAAACATATACATCTGAATATCAAAATAATAAACCAGTACAAAATTAATTTGAATGATTTTTTTTGTTAACTTTAATTGTTAAAATTTCATTAATAAACCTAAACATCAATCTCATGAAAAAATTAGTTTATTTTTTGATAATTCCCCTTTCCTTTTTTTCGGCTCAAGCGCAAACTACTGCCGAAATAACTAAAGAAAATACTTTAACTGAAACTCAAAACGACGACAGAAAAATTCAGGATTATCAGCCCGATGATCTGCCGTGGCACGGAAGAAGGTTTAAAGCTACAGCAGGTGCTTTTTTTCCTGTAAACAATACCGAAGTTGAAGTGAATGGAACAAACGGCAGAATTGGAACTGATATTGATTTTGAACGTGATTTAGGTTTTCAAAACAATACGGTTTCCTTTTTTGGAACTTTTGAATGGCGTGCTTCACGCAGATCCCGTTTTAATCTGGAATATTTTTATTTAAAAAGAAATTCAACAAAAACGCTTCAAAAAGAAATTGAATTTAAAGATCATGTGTATCCTGTTAACGCCGAGGTTGCGGCTTTTATGGATAATCAGATGATTCGGTTTGCTTATGGATATGCAATTGTCTCTAAACCGAAATATGAACTGGGTTTATTAATTGGTGCTCATATAATGCTTGCCGATGTTGGAGTTGGACTGGTTGGAAACACTGTACAGGCACAATATAGAGACAATGTTAATTTTACTGCTCCGCTGCCTGATATTGGAATCTGGGGTGAATTTGTACTCGGAAGAAAAGTGGGTTTATATGCCAACCTAAATTATTTTGCCTTAAAAATAGATGATATAGACGGCAGAATTGTGAGTTATAATTTATCGGTTTTGTATAATGTATATCAAAATTTTAGTTTAACTGCCGGATACACCGGATTAAATTTTAGAGTTGATGTTGCCAGACCAAAAATTGACGGTTTTTTTAAATGGGGTTATAACGGACCAACTATTGCTGCAACGTATAGTTTTGGTAATCACGTGAAGTTTTATAAACATTAAAAAAAATAATGGGTAATGGTTAATGGTTAATTATAAATTATAAATTGTGAATTGTGAATTATATGATAAGCTCCTGCCGGAGCGATGTAAGGACTTAATTTGTAGAAAATAATCTATATGAAATACAAAACTCCATAGAAGCGCCATTTTTTATAAAAACCTACAATCAAAGTTCGCAAAGCTTTATCAACACAAAGCTTTGCGAACTTTGCGCTTTATAAACACAATATATATCATTCTTGGCGTGCTTTGCGGTTAAATAAAATGGCAAACCTGAAACTTTAAATCTGAAACAAAAAAATAAAAAAAACAAACCCGACATCTTTTGCAAGATATCGGGTTCATTCACTTAAACTTAAACTTAACTCAAAATAAACTCAACTACTTATTTCTCGATTGGAGTAAATTTTATAGCTGTTCCTCCCCCAGCTGCCAATTTGATGTTTAAAACGCTTTTGTTATTTACTTTTTGTTTAGAGATTGCAACCGGATATGGATTTGTTTTGTAATTCGCTCCGCTGCCGTCAGCATAGATTTCGGCTGCGTATTCTTTTCCGGCATCTAAGAATGATAAAGTAACATTTAGATCTCTTGCATTTTGGTTGGTAATTGATCCTAAATACCAGTTTTTCTCATCCCAGTCTTTACGGGCAATTGTAGTGTATTCTCCAATTTTAGAATCTAAAACTTTTGTATCAGACCAAGTGCAAGGCACATCTTTTATGAACTGAAATTCAGGTTTGCCAACATAATTTTCAGGTAAATCTGATGCCATTTGCAATGGGCTGAAAATGATAACATACAATGCCAATTGGTTTGCCAGAGTTGTCTGCACTCTTGCTCCAGAAGGTGTTTTGTAATCAAAATTGAAATTCCCCGGAGTGTAATCAAACGGACCTGAAAGCATTCTTGTAAACGGTAAAGTTGTTAAATGCTGCGGCGTGTTTCCGCCGTCTACAGACCATGCGTTGTATTCCTGCCCTCTTCCGCCTTCCTGAGACATAAAGTTTGGATAGGTACGCTGTAATCCTGTTCCTTTTATTGGTTCGTGATTATCGATCATGATGTGATATTTGGCCGCAGTTTCGATTACTTTTCTGTAATGACGAGATGCATACTGGCTGTCGTGCCATTCTTTTTTATCCAAATATTTGTTTACATAACCTGTTTTAACTGAATTCACACCCATTTTCTGATACAATTTAAAAGCATCTTCTAATTGGCTTTCATAATGTTTAGAAGCACCTGCTGTTTCGTGATGTCCTATTAAACGAACATTTTTCATGGCAGCATATTTTGTAATTTCTTCCAGATTAAAATCAGGATATGCTTTTACAAAACTAAATGCACTTCCGTCGGCAGTCCAGTCGCCGTCCCAGCCCTCGTTCCAGCCTTCAACCAGAACGCCGTCAAAATTGTTTTTCGCAGCAAAATCAATATATTCTTTTGTATTTTTTGTTGTAGCACCATGTTTTGGCCCTTGTCCCCAAGTGAATTTTTCTAAGTGCATTCCCCACCAGATTCCAATATATTTAGAAGGTGTAATCCAGGAAAGATCTTCAATTTTTGAAGGTTCATTTAAATTCAGCATGATCGTGGAAGTTGCAACCTCTCCCGGATTCTCACCCACAACAACTGTTCTCCAAGGTGTTTTAAATGGAGTTTCAGCATATACTTTTACTCCGTCTGCCCACGGCACTAAATCACTTTTGTATTGTTTGTCGCTTGTTTTTAAAAGTGTCATCGAAGCAAAATCAGTCAAATTAGCCTCATGAATTGCTACATACAATTTATTTTTTGTTTCAAAAGTAGCCGGCGTATTAATTGTATCGGTTTTACTTATAGGAGTTTTACGGTATTCGCTTTCGTAATAACTATTTTCGCGGTGTACCGGAATCCACCAAACGTCGTTGTTGTCTTTAAAAGTAAATTGCGTGATTTCATTCGATATTTTCACTTTACCTAAATTAGGCTGTTTTGGAAATTCATATCGAAATCCTAAACCATCATCAAAAACTCTGAAAATAATATCTACTAAACGCTCTTCTCCTTTTGATTCTTTTAAATGAACAATCAATTCGTTGTGGTGATCGCGGACTTTTTTGAATTCTCCCCAAGGCTGTTCCCAGGTTTCATCTGCAGATTTTTCTTCGGTAGAAACGACTTCAAAACCGTCGGTCATTTTTTGAATTCCCTGAAATTCAAATCCTAACAAAGAGGGTTCTATAACCGATTTTCCGTTTTTAGAAAAGCTGTATTGAGGCTGTCCTGAAGGTGTTAATTCAAAAATTAATTCGGTGACTTTTCCCGGCGAGTTGATTTTATATGTTTTTTTAGTACTGCAGGCAAAAAGAAGCATTGAAGCTAAGGCGATTATACAGTATCTATATCTTATGTTTCTCATTATGTATTGGTATTAATTACGGCTCTTATTTTATTTCGTTTATTAACTGTTTTGCTTTTGCAGGCTGCATTGAAACAAAATAATTAAAGGCCTGATCCAGCTTGTTCTGAACATCGGCATTCCCTTTCTTTTCTACACGCAGATTGTACATTTTGCTTATTTCCGGAAAAACAGATTCGGTATTTTTAACTCCGGCAAATGCTTTTACTTTTTCGATATACGTGTATCCAAATTCAATTGTAGGTTCGAACATTGTTCCTTCTCCAAAGTCATTCCATGTAATTAGCTGCAGATAATTTAAATTGGCATTTTTAGCTAATTCGAGTGTTGCATCCAGCGTTGCGCCATTGTTGTGTTCAATTGTCCATCCAATTGCTGCTCCGCCGCCGCCTTCGGCATAAAAATCTTTAAAACCAGGATAAGCACTTCCCATAGCAACAGAAAGTTTTGGTTTTGTATTGGTGTAATAATTCGTTAAGAAACTATTGTCTTTATAAACCCAGGCATATTCTCCAGATGCATTTGCACCAGCTTCTACAGACTGATCCCAAAGGGTTAAAAATGTAGGTTTTGTAGTTAATGTATTAAAAACATTCGTCCATTCAGCAGGTGTCTGCAATACAATTGGTCCAAAATTAAGCAGTAATGGTTTTCCGTCTACTTTAATGTAATTGGCATTATTAAAATAGTTTTTTTCCATGTAAGCCAAATCTGTTTTTGCAGCGCTGGTTACAGAAATTGCTTTTCCAGCATTTACCACATTTGTTGTAGTTCTGTCTTCATAAACTATGGCATATTCTAAACCAACTTTGTCCAGAACTGCAATAAGCTGTTCTGTGTTTTCTTTTACCATTCGGTAATCGTTTACGTCGTAAGTTCCGTACCAATCGATTAAAATTCCATCGATTCCTGAATATTTCATCAATAATAAATGATTTTCAATCACATTTTTATCGCCGGAATGATACGGTCCGATAAGAGGATAATAGTACGACGCAATTTCTCTGCGGTTATTTGCTCCTACCGTATTCGGGTTTTTGTTTGCCATTGTCCAATGGTAGCCCCATTTTTTATCGGCGCTGCTTTCATTGGTTTCAAACCATGGCATGTAATGAACATAAATTTTGGTGCTGTTTGTTTTTTCAATCGCAACCGGTTTAAGCGTTTCAGGTTTTACAGGCTCATCTGAACCTTTATCATCACTGCTGCAGCCAGAAACGATTAAAATGTTCATTATCCCGAAAAACAATAATGTGATATATCTTTTCATATTGATTTTTGTTTTTATTATTTTTTGCCACTCCCGATAGTTATCGGGATAAAAAATTAAAAAGGATTTTTATTAAAAACTTAATTCTCTAATCAGTGAAAATCATTTAATCTGCGGCAAAAATATTTTCATTAAAATTGAAGCCATTCAGATATCCTCATTTTAAAATATGTCAGCCTTCCACGACTAACCAACATGGAAGACTGACATTCAGTAACCTAATTTACCGGGTACCCAGGATTTTGTACCAGATTTTTATTAGTCGTTAAAACTGTACTAGGAATTGGGAAAATTGCTCTGTATTTTTCAGTTGTTCCTTTTTCCCACCATGGATTGAAGAATGTTCCAAAACGAATATTATCAGTTCTTCTTCTTCCTTCAAAAGTAAATTCTCTTAGTAATTCCTTATCAATAAAGTTAAGATCAATTACTGCCGGCATTTCTGCTCCAGCGCGAGATGTTATCTGCTGTACAAATGGTTTTGCCAAATCTGGTGAACCTAAACGAACGTAACATTCTGCCTGCATCATTAAAATTTCGGCATAACGAATTAAAACTAAATCATGATCGCGTTCCCAAGTTTCTCCGGCTTTCATTTCGTATTTTCCTAAACGAACTCCTTGATTGTCTTTAGCGTTAGCTACACTTGTAACTTCTTCAGTATAAGTTAGAGGTTCTCCGTTATCCATCATAATTACAGTTCCTGTTGCCATGTTGATCTGGTCTCCGGCAACCATACATTTCTTTCTTTTATCTGTATCAGCAAAAGAAGAATACACTCCCGGCTGTGCGCACATTCCGTTTGCGCTCCATGGATAATCGTTTCCAGAAACAGACATTGTTAATCTGTGCAGGTAGTGGCATGACATTGAGTTCATGTAATTTCCAACTGTTCCCGCTTTTGAATCGTAAGGAATAGCAAAAATAATTTCAGGCGATTTCTCATTTTCTGTTGAGAAATTGGTAAAGAAATCTGGTGTTAATGTGTAACCTGAAACTTTTTGGCACATATTGATACAATCCTGCCAGCGTGGTGTTCCTATGAAAGCTTCAGAGTTAAGATATAATCTTGCTAAGATAGAATATGCCACATTTTTTGTCATTTTAGAATACACCACATTTGATGATAAATATGGAATAGCATCTAAGAATTCTTTTTCGACAAAATCATATACTTGTTTTCTTGTAGAATTTGACGGTAATGAAGTGTCTTCAAAATTGGTAACGATAGGCACGTTTCCAAATGCATCTAAAAGATTGTAATAGTAATATGCTCTTAATGCTTTTAATTCTGCATAAATTGGTGCTTTTGACGCATCGCTTAAAGATGATTTATCGATTTGATAAATGATCGCATTAATTTTTGCAATTCCGGTGTAGTTGTAACGCCATGCTGCAAGAATCAAACGGTTATCTGCTTTCCAGGTGTGTTTTTGTGCGTCCTGATATTGTCCGCCGTCGTACCAGTTTGTTCCCCTTGTTGGAATAGTAGCTTCATCAGAAACTGTTTCATTCAAAAAGAATACAAACTCACAGGTTGGGTAATTGTTCGATATATTATCAGCAAATCCTCTTAACGAAGAATATGCTCCTCCTACCAATGCATCAACTTCTTTTGGAGTATTTCCAAAATTTCCATCCTGTACCTTGTCGTATAAATCCTCATTTAAGTTGGTACATGATATCGTAAAAAGCATGCTTACTAATAATGCTGCTGTTATTTTGATTTTCATTTTTTCTATTTTTGAGTTAGTCGCCTAGTTATTAAGCGTAAAGTTTAATCCAACAGAAATTGTAGTTGGTCTAGGATAATTGTTGTACTTGTCTATACCAGGTCCTGCTAATCCGGTTTTATCCATCACTCCGTTTTGATTAACACCATCCTGCGCATTTAATCCAATCTCAGGGTCTACTCCTTTATATTTTGTAAATACAGCAAGGTTTTCCCCCATGATGTACATTCTTAATTTTGAATTCTTGAAATTCAATGGTAAAGTGTATCCTATTGAAAGTGTCTGAAGTCTAAAGAAAGAAGCATCTTCAATCCAGTAATCTGAATATTTTGGAGCAGAAGTAATACCGCTTCCTAAGAAATCATCTGGTACATTGTAAGTAGGTAACCTGTTAGGATCATTAAGCATCATGTTTGTAGCATTAAGTGCTTTTTGCCCGAACATTCCATATCCAGAAATTCCAAGATCAAAGTTTTTGTATGTAAAGTTCATACCAATACCTAAAGTTAAATCTGGCTGAATGTTTCCTAAATCTGTTTTATCAGCATCAACCAAAGCATTTTCTGCTACTATATCACCAGCTGCATTGTAGTATTGTATTTTACCATTTGCATCAAGACCTGCATTTCTGAATCCCCAGAAAGTTCCAACAGGATATCCTTCGGCAATAATTTGAGAATACTGACCAGACATACCAGATAAACCGTGTAATGAACCGCTGTAAATAACATCAGTTTTATAAGTAGGATTTGAAAGTTTTTCAATTTTCTGAACGTTGTGTCCTAAAGTTAAATTTGCATTCCATGTAAATTTATCACCTCTTACGATATCAGCATTTAAAGTTAACTCAACCCCTTTGTTTGACATTTCACCTACGTTTGCCAGCATTGTCCCTACTAAGTAAGGAGGTTGAGGCACTTCATAAGTATATAATAAATCGTCAGTATTTTTTTGGTACCATTCTAATGATCCTGTAATTCTGTCGAATAAAGTAAAATCAACTCCAATATTTAATTGTCTTGTTGACTCCCATTTCAAATCAGGATTAGGGTTTTGTGTTGGAGAATATGCTAAACTCCATCTTCCTGTAGCAGGATCGTAGTAGCTGTCGTTTCCAACTCCTAAAATTGATAACGATTTGTATTCGCCAATTCCATCCTGATTACCTGTAACTCCGTAACCTACTCTTAATTTTAAAGAATTTAACCAGTCTTTTGTACCGCTCATGAAATTTTCGTTAGAGATTCTCCACGCTGCAGATGCAGATGGGAAAGTTCCCCATTTGTTATTTTCTCCAAAACGGCTTGAACCATCTCGTCTTACAGTTGCAGTAAGTAAGTATTTCCCATCGTAACCATAGTTAGCACGAGCATAAAAAGAAACCAGATTTGATTTTCCTTTGTATGAATACACATCGCCTAAACGATAATTAGAACCTGCACCTAAATTGTTATAACTAAAAGCATCTGTTACGAAACCAGAACGCTGTGCGCCAAATCCTTCGTAAATATTTTCAAGATAAGAATAACCTGCAAGAGCACTAATGTTATGTTTGTCGATTACTTTAGAATAATTTACATAAAGTTCTCCCTGAGCATTTGTATATTCTTCGTAAGTTCTTTGTGCGTAACCAGATTCAGAACGTCCTTCCATAATAGCATAAGTTGGTTTGTAAGTACCGCCTTTAGCTGCATTATGTTCTAATGAAATATTAGCAACAGCCTGAAAATCATTTAAGAATTTAACCTCTGTTTTAAAATATCCTAAAAGTCTGTGTCTCTCATTATCAACTGTTCTGTTAGTTAAAATCTCAACCGGGTTTTCGTATAACGTGTAATTCACATTCGTGAAATTTCCATTCTTATCATAAACCGGAATAGTTGGGTTTAAGTTATAAGCACGCTCAAAAATTCTGTAATCAATAGGATGCCATTTGTCTATATTAGCAAATAACCCCATGTCGAATTTTACATCTTTATTGTCTCCAAGATATTGGTAAGCATTTACGTTTCCGCTTAATCTTTCTAAACCAGATTTTTTAATAACACCTTCATTATTCAGGTAAGCAATAGAAGCTCTAAAACCGCTGTCGGCTTTTCCTGAATTGATGCTTAAAGTATGAGATTGTGAAATTGCTGTCTGCTCAATCGCTTTCTGCCAGTTTGTATTTCCTCCAAAATCAATAGCATCTTTATTTCCAGTTTCACGCATATAACCTCTCCATTGGTTTGCAGATAAAAGATCTAAATTATCTGTAACATAACCAATGCTGGATTGTCCGTTGTACACCACAGAAACTCCTTTTGTTCCTGATTTTGTTGTAATAATAATAACTCCGTTTGCTCCTCTTGAACCATAAATAGCGGTTGCCGAAGCATCTTTAAGTACGTCTACTGATTTAATATCTGCAGGCTGCACTACATTTATATCAACACCTGCAATACCGTCAACTACAATAAGCGGACTGTTGCTTGCTGTTAACGAAGTTCCTCCACGTAAACGAATTGTTGAACCCGCTGCAGGATCTCCAGAAGGACGGATGATGTTTAATCCGGCTACTTTTCCCTGCAAAACCTGCTCTGTAGAAGAAATTGTTCCTTTTACTAAATTATCTGCCGTAACAGTTGAGATTGCACCCGTTAAATCCGATTTCTTCTGCGTTCCATAACCTACAGAAACTACCTGAACTTCGTTTAACTGATAACCATCATTTTGCAGACGAACTTCTAATTTTGAAGTCGATGCGGTAATTTGAACTTTTTGTGTTGATGATCCGATGAATGAAACTTCAATTGAACCTCCTACGGCTACCTCAATGGTAAATTTACCGTCAAAATCTGTTGTTGTTGCGTTTCTGGTTCCTGTTTCTAATACCGAAGCACCCGGAAGCACAGTACCCGTATTGTCATAAACGGTACCCGTTACAAGCTTTTTTCCCTGAGCAAACATTCCTGCCGAAAGAAAAAGCATGAAAATCATGAATACCAGCGATTTAGTAGTCCACATTTGATGCAGGACTATTCTTTTATTTTTACTATTCATTAGAATGATGTTTTAATTTGATAGTGAATTATTTGTCTAAAGTTTTAAGCGGAATCGTTGTGTCAGAAATTGTTTTGTCTTTGTTGTCTTTTACCAAAACATGTATTTCGCTTAAAGCTGGAGAATCTTTTAGTTCTGAAACTAAATTGACAAATCCTTTTATCTCTGCAACTCCTCCGGTAAACTCACCAGAAATCACTTTTGTTCCGGCAGTAATCGTGTAGATTAATTTGTTTACACCCGGCTCATTATTTTTTCTATAGATTCCTAAGAAATCTTTTTGACTGATCTGCAATGGAAAAAATCCAAAAATCGGTGCCGGCGGCGGCACGTAAGCTCCTGCATATAATACCTGATCCGGAGTAGTTCCTGCCCAGTCGTCTTTTACCATCAGGAAAACTAAGTTTTTCATCTCATAACCATCTGGCGCATTGTAATAATCTTTAGGAACTAAATCCATTTTGTAGAAACCGTTTCCTAAATCTTTAAGTTTTGTTTTTTCAACAATGTCCGGTAACCATGACTGATATTCTTGTTTAAGATCCCAATCATTCAGTCCGCTGTGTATGTGAACACTTGATGCGCCTGCAAACCCAGGAGCTAAATTGGCATTAAACAAGATACTCACACCTTTGTCTAAAGTTGGTTTTGTTGGATATGCTCTGATTAACTCATTTGCAGTATAAAATGTTGTAAAATCTGTGTAAGGCATATTCGCAACTTCAGATTGTTTAGATCCGTTTTTATTTTTTAAACGAAACCAAAAGCCTGCACTTGCAGCAATCTCTTCCGGAGTTTTAGAAAAGTATAATGTTGGAGTTAAAGTAAAACTCCATACTTTGTTTCCTTCATATTTCAATTTGGCAAAATCAGATGAGTTTTCCCAATTGTTTGCATCCGGTTCAGATGGAGACCAGATCCAGATGTATAGATCTTCATTTTCAGCAAATGTAGTACTTGCAAGATCGAAATACCACGTCACTTTTTCATCATATTTGTAAACTACCGGAAATGATGACATTGCACCAACAGCTCCTGCGGCTTCTTGTGCCTTAGTAAAATTAGGAGCCATCAAAAGGGCAAGTAAAATTGTATATAGAAATTTTTTCATATTACTTTTTAGTTAATAGCATTTAATTTGAATACATAAGTCAAAAACGCAGTTCCTTCTGAAGAACGTACCAGCTGAAATTCCATTTCGCCGCTCTTTCCAGGGACAGATGATAATCTAAGTTCGTCTGTTTTTTGAGTTTTTTGTGCGTCGCTGTATAAGTAAATTTTAACCGCACTGGCATTAGTCTGCTGAAAATCTGAACTTAGTTCCCAGTATCCTTTTGGAGCAAATAAAGGAGGAACATTCCCAGTTACTTCATAACTTGTAGGTCTGTTTTTTTCGTCTACGCTGAAATTAATTTTAAAATCTTCGTAGTTAAAAAAAGTACTCAAGTTTTCTTCGTTTGGTTCGATCTTATTTGTCTTAGCAAATTCATCAACCATCTTTAAATTTGTTAATCCCCAATTGCCATTTACTTTCTCATAAATCGTAATTGGATCAACATAGCTGCCGTCTTCTGTATTATCGCAGCTAATGGCGAAAAAACACATAAAAAGAGCTAACCAGTAATAACTTTTACTTCTCATAAATTTTTGGTTTTTGTTAGTTTTTCATCCTCTTAAAAGGACAGTACGAAACTAGATCTTAAATAAATCTAAAAAAAAATATCTGCGAAAAATCAAGATATATTTCAAACGTTTTCGTAATTAAAATTCTGAATATCAATATTTTAAAATTTTAGTAAAAACATAAAAATCAAGGTCTTGTTTAGATGAAAAGTGCGTGTGGAATAATGGTAAATATGACAATATGGAAATTTTATATGATAATTTTTCAACTATACATATATATAATCACATTTTATTGTATAATTGCAAATTATTAGAGTACTTTTAACATTTCAAAGCCCTTTCTAGGCCTCTGAGATGCTTTTTTAAAGAAAATCTCAACAAGCTGCTCTTGACTCTAAAAACTGAAAATCATCAGTTTTAATTAATTTTGTATTTAAAACGAATTAACTCAACCTATAATTTATCTTACCCTAAAACCACAACCAAACCATGCAAAAAATATTCATTTTATATTTTTTCATAATGGGTTTTTCTCTAACTGCGAAAGAGACAAATCCAATTCTTGAAGAATTAGATAAAGTGCTTCTTAAAAAAGAAGTCTACCTTAAACAGAAATACCGCAAAATAGAAACTTTAAAAAAGAATGTATCAAAGTATACCGTAAGCCAGAACAATGAAGAACTTTACAATACTTATATGTCATTGTTTGATGAATACAAATCATTCAAATACGATTCGGCATATTATTATTTAGAACAGTCAAAAATCAAGGCCAAAATCTTAAAAGATCCGAAGTATTTGGCTAAAAGCCGAATCAAAGAAGGTTTTGTACTTCTTTCCTCTGGATTATTTAAAGAAGCAATCGATACGCTGAATGTTATTGATGACAAAAAACTGGATCAAAAAAATAAATTTGAATATTATAACATTAAAGCCCGCGCATATTATGATTTAGCCGATTATAACCGTGATCAGCGTTTTAATATTCATTATGTACAGCAGGGAAATCATTTCCTTAAAAAAGCCTTAGAATTAATTGGAACCAATACAAATGAATATTGGGCTGCCGAGAGTTTAAAACGCCTAAAACAACAGGACTGGCGCGGTGCAGAATTTGCTTTCAGCTACTGGATTAATAACTATCATCTTCCGCCGGATTATTACGGAATTGCGACTTCTAGTCTTGGTTATATTTATTCTGAAAGAGGTTATACAAAAAAAGCCATTCATTACTTGGCACTTGCCGCTATTGCCGATGTTAAAAATGCAACCAAAGAAACCGTAGCCCTTAGAAATCTGGCAAACGAGCTTTTTAAAATGGGGTATTTAGACAAAGCAAACGAATATATCAATATCGCAATGGACGATGCTACTTTTTACAACGCCAGACATCGCAAAATTGAGATTTCGTCGATACTGCCGATTATCGAAAAAGCACAGCTGAATAATGTAAAAGACAAAAATGATAAACTGGAGAAGATTATCATATTATTGACAATCCTTACGCTTATAATCATTTTGTTCTCTATTATTATTTTCAAACAATTAAAAGAGAAAAACAAAGCCCGAAAAATAATGGCTTCGTCGTATGCGCAATTGCAGGAAATGAATGTAAGTTTAAGTGAAGCAAACGCCATTAAAGAAGAATATATTACGTATTTTATTAAAGCAACATCGGCGTTTATTAATAAGATAGATCATATTCAAAAAAGCACGCTTCACAAAATCATTACAAAGAAAACAGATGAAGTTATTGCGAGTTTAAAGCGTTATAATGTAAAGGAAGAAAGAGAAAATTTATTCCATCAGTTTGATGAAATCTTCTTGAAACTGTTCCCAACTTTTGTAACTGATTTTAATAATTTGTTTCCAAACGATCATAAATGCATTGTAAAAAAAGGCGAACTTTTAAATACTGAACTTCGCATTTTTGCTTTGTACAGATTAGGTATTCAGGACAGCAGTCAAATGGCGGAATTTCTGGAACTTTCTGTGGCTACAATCTATACGTACAAAACCAGAATTAAAAGCAAATCTGATTTTAAAGATACTTTTGAGGAGAAAATTATGGCGATTAAGACTATATAAGTTTCTAAGATACTAAGATGCTGAGGGGCTAAGTTTTTTTCTCATTAAAAGTTTCGGAGAAGCGATATACCTATAGAAAAACATTCATCTCATAAAAAGAAGCTCCAGCGGAGCGACACATTTTTCTATGCCGCTCCGCTGGAGCTTTGCTGTATAAACATGAATATTTTCTACAAATATTTCATCCCGCTGGGATATCATGAATTAAAATAATTCGTGAATTCGCGGTGAAAACTCTTATTCAACATTTTCCAACTGCAGAATCATATTTTGATAATATTTACTAAGCGAAAACAATTGCTCAGCGAAAATCATAATGGCGAGCGGAACAAAGAAAAACATAATTAGATTTTCTTCATATAAAAAATAAGTTGTTATCATAAAAATACGAGTATATTCAAGATAATAAATCCATTTTCGCTGTTCTAATATCGCACCGCAGTTAATTAAAGTAATGATGGTGATTGATAGGACAAAAACTTTATCATAGATTTCTAAATTATCAAAATAATAGGTAAAAACCGTAAGAAGCAAAGTGCAAAGAGCCAATTGGATATAAAGATAATTTCTAAAACGAAGCCTTTGATGCGGATTGCTTTTATCCTGCAAAAATCGTTTTTCTAATATCGGACGAATATCCTGATCCATATTTGCCGGACTTCCAAAAACGGCCTGCCATCTTGCTTTAAAACCTTTTGAGCGTTTCCATAACTCGTATATTTCAAAATAATAATGAAAATGCTGCCAAAGGAAACTGTAACTTTTCAGCGGATGCGTTAATCCGTATTTGGGTTTTTCTTCTTCTTCCTGAAAAGTACCAAAAAGACGGTCCCAAAAAGTAAACATATCTCCGTAATTTTTATCGAGATATTTTTCATCAGATGCATGATGAACACCATGAATTGAAGGCGTTACAAAAATATACTCCAGCCATTTTATTTTACCAATAAGCTGTGTATGGGTAAAAAAAGAATAAGCGCCATGCACAATAAGCATGGTAATTACCATTGTGGGGTGAAAACCAATTAATGGCAGAATGCACCAAAATCCCGTTCGAATAACAGCCTGAAAAGTGGTAATTCTGGCTGCAGCGGTAAAATTAAATTCTTCGCTGTGATGATGAACAATGTGCGCAGCCCAGAAAAAATTGACTTCGTGCCCTAGTCTGTGATACCAGTACCAAACAAAATCTGTCGCCAGAATTAAGGCTGTCCAGACCAGAAATCCGCTTGGGATTTCAAAAATTCGGTAATCGTCATAAATCAAATAATACAATTGATAGAAACTTGCGGCAACAAATAAATTAATCAATCGTTCTGCAATACCAATACTTATATTAGAAACAGAACTTTCATAATTAAAAATTTCAGGTCTTTTTTTTCGTTGTGCCAGCTTATATTCCAGAAATAAAAAAAGAAAGAAAGCGGGCATTGCAAAAGCTAGAAAATTAATATTTTTCATTTTTAAAGATTACTTTATTGATTTTTAAAGAACTAAAAACAACTAATTAAATTTAAAAGACAATTTCATCAATCAATATCTCTTGCTTTTTTTACATGATATTGACTGATGAAACCCATCTTAGATTATGGTTATAAAAACTTAATTCTGTTTAAATTTTGGTGCTTCGACAGCGACTTCTTTTACAGATTGCGTCTCGGCTACTTTTTTAAGGGCGATGACATAAGCTGCAATTCTTGGCGTAACGTCATGTTTCACCGCAACTCTAAATACGGTTTCAAAACCTTTTTCTAAAATATCTTCCAGACGTTTGTTAATCTGGTGAATTCTCCATGACTCTAATAATGAGTTTTGAAGCCACTCAAAATAAGAAACCGTAACACCGCCGGCATTTGCTAGAATATCCGGAACGACCAAAACGTTGTTTTCATGCAGGATTTTATCGGCATCAGATGAAACAGGACCGTTTGCTGCTTCGATAATTATTTTAGCGCGAATGTCTTTGGCGTTTTTCTGTGTAATTACATCTTCTTTTGCTGCCGGAATCAAAACATCAACATCTAAAAGCAGTAAGTCTTCATGTTTAATGGCAACTGAATTTGGATACCCTTTAATGGTTTTATTATTTAGATTGTAATACAAAATCAGCTCTGGAATATTAATCCCGTCCGGGTTGTAAAAAGCTTCTGAAACATCACTTACGGCTACAATCTTCACTCCTTTTTCATATAAAAACAAAGCCGAATGCAGACCAACATTTCCAAATCCCTGAATTGCGGCCGTAGATCTTGCCGGTCTTAATTTTAATTTTTCAAGTGCAAGCAGCGTAATAATGCTTACTCCTCTTCCCGTTGCTTCTACTCTGCCTAATGAACCTCCGGAATGCAGGTGTTTTCCGGTTACAACGGCATGAATCGTTTTTCCGTGAACCAGTGAAAATTCGTCCATTAACCAGCCCATTTCGTCCGGACCTGTTCCCATGTCCGGCGCAGGAACATCTTTTTCCGGACCAAAAATATCTGATAATGCTTTTGTATAAGCTCTTGTAATTCTTTCTAATTCTGTTTTAGAAAGTGTTTTTGGATCGCAGATAATGCCGCCTTTTGCTCCTCCAAAGGGAATTCCGGTTACAGCAGATTTCCAGGTCATCCAGGCGGCTAGTGCTTTTACTTCATCAAGATTTACGGCAGTATCATAGCGAATACCCCCTTTTGAAGGGCCTAAAGCTGTATTGTGAATTACACGGTATCCTTCAAAATTTTGTTCGGTTCCGTTATCTAATGTAATCGAAAAATTTACTACAATTTGTTTCTCAGGACGTTGCAGCTTTTGTCTGATCGATTCGTCTAAATTAAGAATATCGGCTGCTATATTAAACCTGTCAATCATCGATTGAAAGGGATTCTGTTTTATAATTTCTGTACTCATAGTATTTACTTTAAATTTTTGGGGTTTATAGAATTTGGGTTTAATAAAGTTTATCGTGAATAAAATCAACAGCACATACAACATGGAATTTTTGTCTGAAAACTGTGCATCGTACTATTTAAATTTCTATTTGATCTCATTGTATTGGTTTTTACTATTTCTAAAAAAAGCCTTTCATGGTGCATGAAAGGCTCAAAAAAAAAAAATAACTAACAAGTACTTTCTCTATTAACGCCATTTCATCCCATAGTTTGACATGCAGCACATCGTCAAGCAGCACATAAACGGGATGATATTTAGAATATAGTTTTTCATTGTTATGACAAATTTATAAATATATTTTATAAATTCTATCGAATTAGTAGAGTTAATTTTAAAAAAAATGCAAATTAACAGCAAAACAACTGTAAATTAAGACCTTAAAACAGTAAAAAAAATTACATAAATTGTGAAAAAACGATAAAAATGATCGCAATTAAGGCTAAAAAGATGCCTATGAAGTTAATTTTTGATAGTTTTTCTTTAAAGAAAAGCAGGCCGACAAGACTTCCTAAAACAATAACTCCCATATTCATTCCGGCAAAAACTGTTGAAGGATTTTCAGCAAAAGCTTTATGTGCCTTTAAATAAAATAGAATATTTCCGAAATTGAAGATCCCGACTAAAGCTCCAAAAAGAATGTTTTTAGAACTTAATTGTACTTTTTTCAAAACTACATCATACACTACTACCAATAAAGAAACGGCAAGAGAAATATCAAATACAATAAACAAAGATGTTGTATAAGGCAAAGCGGTAAAAAGTGCAATCTGTTTAAAAAGAATATCGATAATCCCGAAACCTAAAAATACAGCGGCCGGAAATATCCATTTGTTCTGATCGTTTGTTGATTGTTTTCTTAAGATGAAAAGAAGCGCTATAAAACCAATTACAAGTCCAATAACTTTATAGGTATTAAAATCTTCCTTAAAAATTAACCAGGCGGCAATTATCGGAATAAACAAAGACAAACGCTGTGCGGCATCAGTCTTTACGATTCCCATATATTTGATGGAAGTAAACAAAAACAAGAAAACAATTGGCAGTAAAACGCCCACTGCTGCATAAATATTCCAAGGTGCATCTGCATGAACAACAGTTAAATCCGGACTAAAGGTAAAATAGCAGAGTATTAAGGCTGTTACATAATTGAACGTAATAATCTGAATAGGATCTGCATTGTATTTTCGGGTTATTTTGAAGATCACACCCACCGTAACACTGCACAATACACTTAAAATAAGAAACAACATAAATTTATATTTTGAGGGGTAAAAGTAAAGTATTCTAAATTTAAAAGGCCCAGCCGGTTTTAAAAAACCGGCTAGACCAGATTAAAATTTTAAAAAGAAAGCTCTTTAAAGTTTGCTGATATAACTACCGTACATATCTTTAAACTGATGTCCTTGTGCAAAACGATCTTTACTCAGTTTTTTATATTCTACCAATGCCCATAAAACAAATTCTTTCATGAAATACTGGTCCTTTTTGTCTAATTCAGGATGGTATTTTTTCAGTAAAAGGTCTAAAGGTGTTACTTCATCTAAAATACTTTGGTATTCCGCATCAGAAGCATCGTCTAATAATTCGAAACCACTTTCTGCAAAAAACCATTCGATCAAATCAGAATATGGTGTTTTTTCTCCCGGTTTTTCCAGTTTCTCAATTTTCGGAAATAATGATGGAAATAAAGTTCGAATTGCTGAACCAATTAAATGCTGTGCTACAACAGCTGCTCCCTCCTGCTCTCCTTCATAAACCAATTCTACTTTTCCAGTAATGGCTGGAATAATTCCCATAAAATCTGATAAACGCAGATTAGTTTTATCTACTCCGGATTTTAAAGCTCGGCGTTCTGCACTGCTGATCAGGTTTTCAAAAGCCGTAATACTCATTCTGGCACTTACACCGCTTTTATTGTCGATGTATTCGCTTTCGCGTGCTTCAAAACTAATTTGTTCTAAAATGTCTCTGGCTAAACTAGGCACATACACTATATCGCTTTGGTTTTGGTCCAGTTTTGCTTCCTGCTGTGTAATGGTTCTTGCAATTTCTACGGTTTCAGGATAATGCGTTAAAATCTGCGAACCTATTCTGTCTTTTAAAGGTGTTACAATACTTCCTCTATTGGTATAATCTTCCGGATTTGCGGTAAAAATAAACTGCATATCAAGAGGCATTCTCAATTTAAAACCACGAATTTGAATATCTCCTTCCTGCAGAATATTGAATAGTGCCACCTGAATTCTGGCTTGTAAATCAGGTAATTCGTTGATTACAAAAATACAGCGGTTTGCTCTCGGAATCATTCCGAAATGAATTACGCGGTCATCTGCGTATGATAATTTTAAATTTGCTGCTTTAATTGGATCAACATCACCAATTAAATCGGCAACAGTAACGTCTGGAGTTGCTAATTTTTCGAAGAAACGTTCGCTTCTGTGCAGCCACGAAATTGGAGTTTCGTCTCCTTTTTCTTCAATTAGATCTTTTGCAAAACGCGAAATTGGATTCAGCGGATCATCATTGATTTCTGAACCTGTTACAAACGGAATGTATTCATCTAACAATTCGACCATTTTACGTGCCAAACGTGTTTTTGCCTGTCCGCGAAGTCCAAGTAAATTGATATTATGGCGAGAAAGAATTGCACGTTCTAATTCTGGGATTACCGTATTTTCAAATCCGTGAACACCTTCAAAAACTGGTTTTCCGGTTTTGATTTTCTCACGAAGATTATTTCGTAATTCGTCCTTTATACCTGTGCTTTTATATCCTGCAGCTTTTAACTGCCCTAATGTTTTTATATTGTTTATTTCCATTTTTATTGAAATATCGATTTTGTTATTGTTTTTATCTTCAACAGATTATAAGCCTTGAATTTAATTTAAACACCAGCCGGCAAAAGCAGCGCTTCGACTTCGCTCAGTGTGACAACTGCGGCAGAGACTGATTACTGTGACTGAACACTTTACCTAACTCTCTTTTTCCTATTCGTTTCATAATCTTCAAAAATCATTTCGCCCAGACCTTTTAATCCTGTATAAAATGCTTTTCCTTGGTTGGCTTCTGTAAAATGATTTACAAAACGCTGTAGATACGGATCATTAGCAATCATGAAAGTCGTAATTGGAATATGTAATTTTCTGGCCTGCTGTGCCTGCGTATAGCATTTGTCTACGATATATTCGTCGAGGCCGTTACTGTTCATATAATATGAACCGTCACGTTCACGCACGCAGCTTGGCTTTCCATCGGTAATCATGAAAATCTGTTTGTTGGTATTTCGTTTTCGGCGTAAAATATCCATTGCCAACTGAAGTCCTGCAACTGTATTAGTATGATAAGGTCCAACTTGTAAATAAGGTAAATCTTTAATTGGGATTGTCCAGGCATCATTTCCAAAAACCAAAATATCAAGTGTATCTTTTGGATAACGTGTTGTGATTAATTCTGCCAAAGCCATTGCTACTTTTTTAGCAGGCGTGATTCTATCTTCGCCATACAAAATCATACTGTGGCTTATGTCGATCATTAAAACGGTGCTCATTTGTGCTTTGTGCTGTGTTTCTTCTACAACCAAGTCATTTTCGGTCAGCATGAAACTTTCGACACCGTTATTGATTTGGGCATTTCGCAGACTTTCGGTTAACGAAATACGTTCTAAACCGTCGCCAAAATTAAATTCACGAAATTCTCCGGTATGTTCATCACCATTTCCGGCATGTTTTGTTTTATGATTTCCGTTTCCGGAACGTTTCAGATTTCCAAAAATCTGATCTAAAGCCTGCTGTCGAATCGCACGTTCTGTTTTAGCCGTAATTCCAAAACCGTTCGTTCCATCTTCTTTGACTTCGTCTTTTATATAACCTTTCTTTTTTAAATCTTCGATAAAATCATCGATTGTGTAGTTCTCGTCGGTCAGTTTATATTCTATATCTAACTCACGAAGCCAGCTGATTGCTTCATCAAAATCACCCGAAGTATGGGTGATCAGCTCTTTGAAAATGCCAAAAAGTTTTTCAAACGGAGACTGAAAAGGGGCTTCGTACGACTTAAAATAAAAACCTTTTTTAAATTCGTTTTTCATAATTTTAAAATTACGTTTTTTTAGAATTATGAAAAACGAAACGTTTATTAATTTTTAGTTAAAATATTTAACCAAAATCTACTGCTAACAGTGTTAGATATAATAATTATTCAAACTTTCCATCAACATAAAACCAAGCGCCATTTTCGAATTTAAAAGTAGAAAATTCGTAATGTATTTGAGGTTTTTGATCAGAATCTAAAAAATAAGCTTTAAACTCAACTGTATTTTCGGTAAAACTCAAAATTTCCAGTTTCTGCCATTTATTTTCTTGTGCCCATCTTAAAATTTCTGTTTTAGAATAATATTTTCTTTCAGAAATATAGGTCGTTTCTATAAGATAATCAGCATTATGGCTAGCATAAGCAGAATATCTGGAACGCATTAAAGCCAAAGCTGCTGGTGCTTTTTGATTCTTTTGGAGATATAATCCGCAACAATTTTCAAAAAGTAATCCTGTGTCACAAAAGCAGATTTTATTCTCCATCGACTGGTTCTTCTCCATTAATTTTAACGTGAAGCTGATTTAATAAAACCTGATAACGGCTGATTTCTCGCACTTCTTCATCTTCTTCTGCAAAATCAATCATTTCATCTAGTGTATCACTTACTTCAAGAAGTTTATTATTGGCTTCTCTGGAATCTCCTGCAGCAATTAAATCAATGATTTCCTGAACGCTGGCTTTTAAGGTTTCGAATTTATTACTCATGGTTATTTTTGTTTGAGGCTTCAAGCTGCAGGTTTCAAGTTGCCGCATAATGTGAAACTTGAAACCTCAAACTTGAAACTATAATTTATTACTCTTTACTTTCGTTGAATTTTTTCACAATTTCTTTCAGTTTTTCTTTGCGGGAAACTTCGGCTTGTTTTTTCTTAGCCTGGGCTTTGTGCAATTTGTCATTGTGAATTTTGATATTTCGTTCATTATTGCGTCCCATATATTGCTCTTTTAATTTCTTCTAAACTTTTTTCGGTAAAAATCAGTTCGGTAATTATCTCTTTTCTCAAATCGTTTATATCTTCATATTCAAAATGTTTTGCCCATGAAGTTAATTGCTGCAGATTTCTAACTTGTTTTAAACGTTTTGTTGTTTCAAAACTTGTTCTTAAAATTGCTTTTCCGTCGTATTTTGGATTTTTTTTATGCTGATAATTTGCTAGATTTTTTTCAAAATCGGCTTCTATATAATATAGTTTTTCATCGGCATTATCCGGATAAAACTCTTCCCAAAGAGCAAATCCTATTTTTGTTTTTGATTCCGTTTCGGGCTCACGAGCCAGTAAACGCCATTTACTATTGGCTAATCTTCCCCAATGGTTTGATACTCGATACATACCTGCTTGGGTATAATAATAAGAGCTTCCTGCTTTGCTTTCGAATTGTTTCTTTAAACCTTCAATTTCATTTGGAAGTACTTCATTAAAAACACAAAACGTATTTTTGAATGAATTAGGATGGGGTTTAAAATTTTTCTGCATGTGCAAATATACTCAGATTACAGCGAACTCCCCAAAACAAACTAAATTGATTAACTTTGCTTCTTCAATTTAAAATATAAAAACATGTCTAAAGATTCACATGAAAAATTGCCGCAAAAAGGAGTTTACACCGGCGTAATCGAAAAAGATGAAAACAACAATTATTTCTGTGGAGAATATCTTTTAGATTATAAAACGGTTGAGTCTAATTTTAAAGTTGGCGACTGGGTTACCATAAAATCTGTTATTGAGAACCCAAGCGATATAAGCTACGATAAGTATCCTAAAAAGTCAAGAAACTTCGATAAAGCAAATCATAAACCGGGAAACTAAAGTTAGTTATAAGTTATGAATTATGAGTTTTAATCTACTAATTCACAATTCATAATTCATAATTCATAATTCACAATTCATAATTCGAAAAGAATATTTTTTACATGAAAACTGAAAAGTTAAAAAAAAGTGTACCTTTGCAAAAAATTTGTCGATTTGAACTAAAAAAGATCAATTTCAAACTAATAGACAAGTAGTTACCTTTTATTTATGAAAAAAATAGTTGAATACCGCAAGTTACTAAACGTAGAGAAAACTGCAGAATTAAAAGATTTAAAAACAATTTATCGTAATGCGATGAAAGAATCTCATCCTGATAAATTTGTTGGAGATGAAGCTGGTCTTAAAGCTGCAGAAGAAAAAAGTAAAACGATTATTGAAGCTTACCACTTTTTAGTAAGTATTCACCCTGATACTATCAAACTTAATTTACCTGAGTACACAGAAACAATTTCAACTTGTTCTATTACTGATTTTAAATTTGTAGAAGGACGTTTGATTATTGATTTTTCTAATGGAAGTGTTTACGAATACATTAGTGTTCCTAAAGCAACTTACGTGAAAATGGTAAATGCTGATTCTCCTGCAAGGTTTGCAAAAAGACATATCTTAAATGCTTTTACCTGGAGAAAGAAAACAAATCAAGAATAATTTTATTCAAAAATATTTCAGAAAGCACTCTTTTTACAGAGTGCTTTTTTTATACTTTATTATTATAAAAATCCTATCTTCACGTTAGAAACAAAAATCAAATAGGAGTTTTAAATCAAATAAAAGCAACAAAACCCCTGATTTTAGGACAATTAGAGCAAAAAAAACTATAACAAAATTTTAGGTTACAAAATTCTATATGTTTTATAATTTTAGATACTTTTGTTGCACAAATCAATTAACTAATTAATTTTTTATAATGAAAAAAATACTTTTTTTACTTACAGCTTCTGCAGCTATAATTTCATGCAGTAAAGTTAAAGATGGAGAATACCTTATTACAGGTACTGCAAAAGGAATTGAAAACGGAAAAACAATCATTCTTCAAGGTTTAGATCCTGCTACAAGAATGTCAGTTGCGCTGGATACAGTAAAAGTTGAAAATGGAAAATTTGAAATTAAAGGAAAAGTTACTGAGCCTGCTTTCCATACTCTAATCATTCAAGGTGCTAACCAGCCATATCCATTTATATTAGAGACTGGAGAAATTAATATTGAAATTGATAAAGACAGTATCCATAAATCTAAAGTTTCTGGAACTTACAATAATGATGAGTACGTAAAATTCAACGAAGAATTAAACAAAACTCAAAAAAGCTTAATTGATTTTCAGAAAAAGAATACTCAGAAAATGCAGCAAGCTCAACAAGCTCAAGATACAGCAACTATCAACAGCTTGATGAAACAATACATGGAAATTCAAACAGAAGTACAAGCTAACAGCAAAAAGAAATACTTAGCTTATGCTGAAGGCCACCCAAAATCTTTTATTTCTGTATTGATTTTACAAGGAATGATCAATGATCCAAGTACAGATATGAAAAAAGCTGAAAGTTTATACAACGCTTTAGACGAGTCTGTAAAAAATACAACTCCTGGTAAAGAAATTAAATCTAGACTAGGTCAAGCAAAAATGCCTGCGGTTGGTGCAACAGCTCCTCCAGTTGGCAGCGCTAAATGAAGAGCAGATTTTTCGGCTCCTAACCCACAAGGAAAAGTAGTTTCGCTTAAAGAAAGCTTAGGCAAAGTAACTATTGTTGATTTCTGGGCTTCATGGTGCGGACCATGCAGAAAAGAAAACCCAAATGTTGTGGCTATTTACAAAGAGCTGCATTCAAAAGGATTAAATATTATTGGTGTGTCTTTAGATAAAGATGCTGAACACTGGAAAGAAGCTATTGCAGCTGACGGTTTAACATGGACTCATGTTTCAAACTTAAAATTCTGGGATGAACCAATTGCAAAACAATATAATGTTGAATCAATTCCGGCAACTTTTATTCTTGACGCATCAGGAAAAGTGGTTGCTCAGGATTTAAGAGGTCCAGAATTGAAAGCTAAAATATTAGAATTATTAGCAAAATAATTCTCCTTTTAAAATAAGTCAAAAAAAAATCTCCTTAGGGAGATTTTTTGTTTTATACTGTATCATAAATTCAGAAATGGAGTCTATCAACAAAAAACAAAAACCTGGCTTAAAAAAGCTCATTTGAAGAGTAATTTAAAACTGTAGTGCTATTTTTAAATTCAGCAGAAGCCAATTATAAAACAACATCAATATTTTTTTTTTCATAAATCTTTATTTAAATATACCAGCAAAAGTAATGGCTGGCGACTTGATTTAAGAAAAAATCTAAATGTAAAACCAAAAATTTACTATAAAAATATTCCTACTTTTAAAAATAAATTAAAAAAAATACAAATTAGAGATTTTTTATTTTATTCACTTCCAATGAATTAAAAAATAACTTTAAAATAACTTAAAATTAAGTCGCTTTTTTGTTTGGAAATGTAGAAAGAGTTCCTATCTTTGCAACCGCTTAGAACAACAAAGCACAACGCTAGAGATTCGGGGAGATACTCAAGCGGCCAACGAGGGCAGACTGTAAATCTGCTGTGAAAACTTCGCAGGTTCGAATCCTGCTCTCCCCACAAAAAGGGTAAAAGAAGCCGAAACGAAAGTTTTTCAATCTTTTCAAAAACCCGCAAAAAACGTGGTAAAGCCTGCAAATCGTAAGATTCGCAGGCTTTTTTCATTTATGCTGCTTTTCAAATTTTTTAAAACCTAACAAAATCTCTGTGGCAAAATCGTGGCAAAAAATACACGATGAAAATTTTGCCACAGAAATTGATTAAATCCCTTGTAAACAAAGGGGTTAACGAGGTTAACGACTTGTTTTTTTGACGCTATAATTCTACATTTATTAATCTAAAAAACTGAATTATGTTAGAGAACAGTTTTGGGATGGCATTTTTTTTAAAAACCGCCCACAAAGGAAGTAAAATTAGAGCAGTTCATCTTAGAATAACCGTAGACGGAATTACTAAGGAAACATCAACCAAGAGAAAATGGGACTTTAGCCGATGGGACCAAAAGACAGAAAGAGCAATCGGCACTAGAGAAGATGCAAAATCTTTAAACTTCTTTTTGGATTCATTAACTTTAAAAATCCATGAAATCAAAACGGAGATAATTTACAGCGGTAAACCACTAACTACCGAAAAAGTTATGGATCACATATTGGGAAGAGTATCACAAAGAGTTAAAGTACTGGAAGAATTTCAAAAACACAATGACGAAATGAAATCTCTGCTGGGAAAAGGCTACGCAAGAGGCACTCTTCAGCGATTTACAATCACTAAAAATCATTTGACTGCATTTATTAAATTTAAGTTTAATAAAGATGACATCGAATTTGCAGATTTATCTCTTGAGTTTGTGAAAGACTTTGAATTTTATTTGAGAACAGTCCGCGACTGCAGCAACAACACCACGCTTAAATACATTGCAAATTTTAAAAAGATTGTAATACGTGCAATTGATAAAGAAATTATCAATAAAGACCCTTTTAAAAACTTTAAGGGTCGAAAAACAAGAATAGTAAAGAAACCGCTTACCACGCAGGAATTGTACGAACTTGAAAGACATTATTTTACAACTGACAGGCTCAATGTTGTCAGGGACGTATTTGTATTCCAATGCTATACAGGTCTGGCTTACATAGATGCCTACCAATTAAAGAAAACTGATATCAAAAAAGGGATTGATGGAAACCTCTGGATTATGTCTGAAAGACAGAAAACTAATTCTACGACCAATGTTCCGCTGCTCCCTCAGGCGCTAAAAATCATTGAGAAATATAAAGATCATAAACTGTGCATTCAACGCGGAACGGTGCTTCCAGTTTCATCCAACCAGAAGATGAATGAATACCTTAAAGAGATTGCAATTCTTTGCGGGTTTCCATTTACATTAAATACGCACATAGCACGCCGTACTTTTGGAAGCACTGTAACATTAAATAATAATGTCCCTATAAATGTTGTAAAAGAACTGCTTGGCCACGCCTCAGTAAAGCAGACCGAAGCGTATGCTATAACCGAACAAGCTACAATTGGACGCGAAATGTCACTTCTGAATAGAAAACTCAACAAAACTGAGAAGAAAATATCTAAACCAGACTTAGCTGTTCTCAGCAGACTGGAAAAAGAAATACAGGCTATTAAAAAGAAGTACAACATTTCTTCCTGATAAATAATTTCGAAAAGTATTCAAACTTAAAAGCGGTTATCTCAAGTATTTTGAGATAACCGCTTTTTACATAGTTCAACTTCGCTTTTATAGCCCGGATGATAAGATGGCGTGTACTTAATATACCCTAAATCCTGAAGCTGTTTAAAATACTTATGATAGGTAGGCAGCGTGTTCACATGAGACAGCTTCATAATTTTGCTGCGGCTCACCGTTATCCTTCTCCTCTGTCCTTGCTTATAACCCAGTCCTATTATCGCAGTCAAAATTGATAAATGCCAGGCATTAAGTTTGGGATCTGCAAAATACATTGATAGATACTCCATGATATTGCTTTCTTTTAATCTCCTAGTCTTTTTCATCACTAAAAAGTTTTTGAATGTCTTCTCGATTATAATAATAAGAACCAAGTACTTTTTTAAAACGGATTTTTTGCGTTGTCCTTAAATTTTGTATTGAGCCTGCTGAGATATCAAGAAGTTTTCTCACGGCCTTGCTTTTCAGCCACTCAGATTCCATTTCAATATTTTTTGTATTGAATGCCTCAGCTACTGCATTACGGACCGTATCAGCCATCAATAGTCCAAACTGCCTTAAATCGTCTTTTGTTATGAACTCTTCCATAAAACATAATTTTAATTCGTTATAAAAGGCTGCATAATCTGCTTTAATAGCAAAAAAATACCCTCATTTCATAAATAACCGGTGCAGAGCCTATTAGATATGAAAATAAACACTACTTCTTTTGTTCTTATTCTTTGTCGGAACATAAATAAGATAACCGTAATCATCTAATTCTCGCATACATTTATGATAAGTCTTTGGAGATACTACTTTTGCAATATTCTGAATTTCGATACTGTAAGCCTGTATTGGGTTTATAAAATCCCTGTTTGCGCGAAATTGAAGCAGGGCGGCAAAAATAGCAATGTGAGTTGTGCTGATTCTGAAGTCATTTTCGATTGCCTGAAAAAATCCCGATAAAAGATTAAGATTTTCCATAACTGTATAAGATAAATAAACATCACATATGATGAGATTTTTTTGCGGTCTGCAACTCAATATTTTGCTGCGGCTTTAGCAGCGGACTAATTTTACAACCGTTTTTAATTTCCGCCAGACTAAGTTTCTGCATCCTGTCGTTATAAAAATTCAAGGTTTTAAAGCGTGGATTTGCTTCCAAAAAAACCTTCATTTCTCTCCGTTGTATCATAAGAAGAACTTCTTCCCTCCTCCCCTTTTTCAAAGAATCGGCCAGGGATTCGAATGTTTCGTAATCATCATTTTTAAGAGGAACTGTTCTTAAAGCATTGCTGACATTGTAGCCATATGCCTGCGGAAATTCATGCATCCGATAATTTTCATTAAGGTCTTTATCATTAAAGTTAAATTGTTTCCAAGTCCCGCTTTTAAGCACTGCTCTTCCTGCCAGCATTTCATATGCCTCTGCAGCGCTGAAGCCCTCAGTTTTCTCATTCTTAAAGTAATGTGTACTGCGTCTGGATGGCGACGAATCTGTATAAAGAATTGATCTGAATCCATCAAATTGGTAATCCCCCTGCGCATCTTTTACAAATTGAAGTGAATGTTCAAGTCTTTCATTCTCTGAGATGTGATAAGAAACAGGAATAGAAAAATTTAACTGCTGCTCCTGCATATGCTCCAATACTTTGCCATAAGCCACATGAAAACCGCTTTTTATAAGCTGTTCCTCTAAAGTTTTCTTGTTTAATTCCAGATCTTTAAGATAATCCTGTTTATCTATCCTTTCAAAAACAACAGAACTAAGCACTTCATTTAAAAGCCGGACAATGATATTAGGATAGACTTGATGCTTCAATTTATTAAATTCATGCTTAAGAAACCTTAGAGTTATTTTTTCATCTACGGCTTTCGTCTTTTTATATTTAAAAAGGAGCATCTTAAAAAATTTCAGTTTCTCTATGCCAAAAGAGCGTTCTATCTGCGGGCTGTTCTGAAATAAAAATTTTAATTTTTCTTCCTTGGACTGCCAGACTTTTATCTCATTTTCTACTCGATTGTTTTCAGAAGACATAACTCAGTTTTAATTTGTTTAAGCACCTTAAACCGATCTGCCCGCATTTTTTGAACGGGAATTACTTTTTTTTTCTTTCTGAGAGGTCTCATCGGAATTGTCAGCCAGGTCTGCGCTCTTTCCTTTGGACTGCGACTGCTTCTCGTTCTTGCTTTCACGGTCATTTATTCTCTGTAGAGAAGAATCATAAACCTTAATAGTCTTAAACTGGGGATTAGCTTCCACAAACTGTTTTCTCTCCTCTCCTCCCACCACAAAAGTTACGGACTGCAGATTGCCTTTTTTCAGAGAGTTCATCAGATCTTCCTTGTACTGAGGTGTCAGAAGTTCTTTTATCGAATGCTTTTCCAGCGAAGCTTCCAGATCATATCCATAGTTCTGATGATAATGCTGAAGTTTGAAATTTCCACGGTCGTCACTTTCTTTGAAGTCCATACGAATCCGTGCCTACCTCCAGAATGTTGTAGAGCAGCTGGAGGGGCAGATAGCCTCTGCCAAGATATCAATGGCACGGCTTTCCAGTGCTCAGCTTTACTATGTGCTGTCTGGAAATGACTTCACGCTTGATATTAATAATCCCGAAGATCCAAAGATTGTGTGCATGGGCAACAACCCTCTCAAAATACAGACCTATGGCGCCGTTCTTTCCCTTTATGTCAGCAGGCTCATCAAGCAGGTGAACCAGAAAAGCAGACTTAAAAGCAGTCTCATATTTGACGAATTCCCTACTATTTATCTCAATAATATGGACAGTCTCATAGCTACGGCCAGAAGCAATAAGGTGAGCACCTGTCTGGGGATTCAGGACTTCAGCCAGCTGCGAAAGGATTATGGCCGCGAGCAGGCGGATGTCATACTCAATATCACCGGAAATATAATCAGCGGCCAGGTAAACGGCGACACTGCAAAACAGCTTTCCGAACGTTTTGGAAAAATAATGCAGGACCGCGAGAGTATTTCCATAAACAGCTCGGACACCTCCATCAGCAGATCAAAACAGTTGGAAGCTGCCGTTCCTGCCTCGAAGATTTCATGTTTGAGTTCGGGTGAATTTGTCGGCATTACAGCCGATAATCCGGATTGCAAAATTGAGCTGAAAACATTCCATTCGGAAATAATCAATGATCATGAGCAACTTAAAAAAGAAGAAAACTCATACCAGGGAATCAGCCCCGTGCGCATTGTAAACAATACAATGATTGAACGCAATTATTTTCAGATAAAAGAAGACATATCAGAAATTGTAAATTCAAAAATGGAGCGTCTTATACATGACCCTGCTTTGTCACATTTAGTTATCAAAAAGAAAAAATAATAATTGCATACTTCCAATTACTAATCAAGCAGAGAGAAGAAAAATATTTTTTTTGCTACCGGATTCTTCTATAAGCTACTCTGTGTTTTCATCCTGCTCTCCATTGTAATATTATTCAAATATCGCAATATGTCCAGAATGACGGCATCTGAAAGATTTTTACAAGCTTAAGAAGAAAACAGCAGACCAGCGGAGAACCAGTCCCAGAATAATTCTGACACTTCAGTAAATTTAATAAAGTCACCAGCACCGCTTTGGATGCTTTTTATATGCCTTAAGAAAGGAAACTTTTAATTTTTTTTATTATATAGAACATTTTATTTTTAAAAATTAATGTCTACATTCACACCTGTAGTACTTGTATTTAAATCTATCAATGTTTGAAGATAAGCAATTTCAGAGATAGCCCAATTAAAAAAAATTTTTTTTGGTATAACATCAATTTCTGTGCTTAGCATAAAGTAATTTAACGGTAATCGATCTCTCTGATCGTTAAGCTTTTCTGTTAATTCATTTATATTTTTTATTTTGGTAAACTGTAATTCTTTGTCTATGTAAGATTTATTCGAATTACTAATAACTCTTTCATATCTTTCCTTAATATTAAAAACCCTATTCCATGAATTTATATTTTGTCTTGTCTTTAAATCAGTCGTATCCATAGGTGTAATTTCAACTTCCCATTGTCCTTTAAAAGAATTGCTATAATTAGGAATCTCATTACATAATAAATTAAATGACATTAACTGAAAAGGATGCGGAACAGGTGAGTAAGGATAGAATGCTGTAGTTCTGGTTACTAAATAATCTGAGTATAATAGTAATTTTGTATCCTTTTCTATGTTGCAATCTGCACCTGAAGGAAAAAGATTTTTTGAATTAACAGATGAAAAAACAAATAAATCATTTCCTTTTGGTAATAGATGGTCATGATCGGGCTTGCGGACATCTCTCATCTTTTCTAGACCACAATATGGACATACTAAATTTTCTATGTAATTAACCGAGTTTGCTTCAACAAAGGAATTATAAAAACTCTTCAAATCAACTCCAGTTTTTTTACAAAAAGTACTGTTTTTATTTCCTAATTGTGTGCTATATAAATAAGTAAATAAATCCGATAAAAAGTCTGATATTTTTAAATCAATTTCTTTATTTTTTTTACCTATTTTCTTTTTCCAAAAATCAGTACTAAAATCCCTAGCTGTATTAATTTCTAATTTATCATTTTGAAATAACTCCTGAATGTTGTTGCTATTGGTAAAACTCTTAATAATTTTTTGCTTTAAAGATTTTTCAAAGTGTATAAATTCAGTTAACAATTTTTCTAATTTATCCATTTTTGAAATTGGTAAATTGCTATACCAATCTGGAAAAAGAGTATTACTATCAAAATCCTTTGGATCTAGGGTATCAATTTTATTAAAAAAAAACACCAATAGCTCGTGTAATTTTTCAATATCATGCTTTATGAATTTCAAATAAAATAACATAGTTAAAATCAATCTATTTTGTTAAACTTTGCTTCACAATCTGAATATTGTTTAAGTAAATAAAGTCTATCAACGGATTCTCCAAGCATTCTAATTCGACTCATAAAATTTTCACTTTTTTCATTCCAATCCTTTTTCGTATTGATACTACTAATTTCGCTATGTAATTTTTGAATGTCTATAAAAGCTAACTTTGCAATTCTACTGTCAAAGTGAATATATTCATCATTATTAGGATCAAATAGACTTTCGGTGACATTATCGTACGTAGCTCCATAGGTTTCTTTGTCAACCCTGTCAAAAGTAACTTTATCTTCATTCCTTTTAAACTTGAATACATTATAACCATGACAGTCCGATAATATAAATGGAGAATGTGTTGTAACTATAAATTCTACATTTTTATTTATTAAAACTTTCTGCATTTGATAAAAAAAATCACTTCTCCATAAAGGATTAAAGTGAGTATCTGGCTCATCTAAAAGATACAAGATATCTCGTTCTGAATTGTCACTGTCAAATAACAAAATCCCACCTAAAATATGTATAAATTGATGCTCTCCATCACTTATTTTTTCATATTCGGTCCTCAGTGTTGGATGATTTAGAACCAATTCAATATTTTCAATACTAAAGATTTTATCTAGAGAAGCAATTTGTGGAAATTTAATAAGCTGACCTTTTTCTCGCTTTTTTCTCAGCAAATCTTTATACTTTGATTGTACACATAAGGTATTTAATAAATTTAATTTTGTTAGGGCTTCAAACAATTTTTGAACGCTTCCAAATTTATCTCGAAATAGCTCAACTGTATTCTCATCCACTATAAAATCAAAAATGTAATCGTTGCCTTTCTTATTATCTACTATTACGTTGGCCAGTGAAGCACAATCTTCTAATTGCGAAATAAATATTTTTAATTCTTCAGTAACCTCAACTTTTTTATTTCCATACAATTTGTTTAATCTAATCACAATTCTAAAACTGTTCATTGATTCAACACGTAAGTTTTTTTTAAAAATGTCCTTTTTATTTGAGTCTGCAAGAAGAAAATTCGAAACTACAATTGCGGCATTGGAATCATAATTTAAAAGGAGTAAATTTGGTGATAATATTGATTTTTGAGAAGTAGAATTAGAAAGAGCTTCAAAAGCAACTTGCTCCGCATAATAATCTTGCAAATCAATGTAAGGAAGTGTTAAAAGATCATTTAATCCAGAAGTATAGGCAATTAGAAGTGGGATATAATTTCTAGCCTCTGAATTCTTTAGTACCGAAAATTCGCTTTTTTTATTTGAATCTTTTATATAAAACTTAATATTTTCATTAGCGGAAAGACGAACTATTTTAATTATAAATGCCTGTTTCTTTACAATTATCTCATATTCGATATGGAAAATTATTCTTTCTTTATTTTTATTGTTTGAATATGCAAAATATTTTGGACTATCCTTTTCATACAATTTATTGTCAAATAGAAAAAATACTTCAACTTCATGAAAAATATCAGAAATTAGCTCTAAAAAATTTGACTTTCCGCTTCCATTTAATCCAACTAAACAGATTGGATCAATTTTATCTTTAAGTAGAGGATGTTTTAAAAACTTATATTCAAAGGTTTCTAAGCTTCTATACTTATTGAATAATTTTAAATATTGAATTTTCATATCAATTAATTTTATGATATAGTTTTCCAGCAACACTTTTTGAAACAAAAAAAGGTTCTGGTTCATCTTCATGAAGCTTTTTTTGAGCTAATTGTTGAAAAGCACCTGAAAAATCATCAAAATCCATACCTGGAATAATAGATTGAATTTCCTCAAATAAAGCTATTTTATCATCATTCGAAATATTCTTATCGCTAAATTTTTCAATTGCATATTTTTTTAATTCTGATATAATATTTTCTTTTGTGTTCTTCATAAAATGCTTTTTTTTAAATTGGACTTGGGCTTTCTTCGCTTCTTTCCGAATTTCCTCAATATTTTTTCTTTCCGAATTCACATAATCCAATAAATTATTTAATTGTTCACTTTCATCATCTAAATTTAGATCATGAATATTATATGCGTCAGTTAAAATTGATCTTTCCAATTTTTCAAGTTCTTCCAAGCCATTCATAAATTCTTCTGAAAGATTATTAACAAGATCGAATATTTGATCAATTTTACTAGATATAAAGCATTGTTCCTCATAGCTAGGAAGGCAAATATTAAATTTGCTTACAATTAAACTATTTAATGCTGACTGACTACTACTAGAACGACTATTAACTGATCCATTTCTAATCTCCTTGTATCGAAATTGCAAATAATAAAAAACAAATTTAGGATCGATATTATCATTAAGAGCTATAGAACATATATTTTGATTTGTGCACGCATCCAAATCTAATATTGCAACTTTACCTCTTGTTTTTCCCTCACCAATCATTGCCATCAAGATAGTACCTTTAGGCAAAATTTTTAAATTAGTATCTCGTAGTCCTAGTTCTGTTATTCTTTCTTTCGTTTTGGTTATTACAGTATCATTTAATTCTCCACTACTTACCCAAGGAATTTTTCCTCCCCAATACGCCTTAACTCCTCTTTTAGGAGTTGCTCCTACGCCAATTTTAGAAATATATTTAAGATTAGTCCAAATCCAATCACTCGGAATTTTAAATTCGGTTAAGTAATCAATATAATCCTCTTGATCTATTTTTTTATTCTTGGACGAAATTTTCCTGAACTGAGTAGATAATTCACCTGAAAAAGCTTTCTGTAAAGTCGATAGCTTAAAATTTTCAAAAGATTTACGCACATCAATATCTTTTTGAAAGCTAATATCTGTTTCACTTAGTGAATTCAATATATTCGATTGATGCAAATTTAAAATCGACAGACCTTTTTCAATTTTATTCTCTATATCTAAAACGATTTTTTCTTGATCACTTATTTTTAAATAAGGTACTTTTAATTCAAAGAAAATTTCTGGATCAACATGTGGAATGCTATTTCCTTTTGTATTTCCATTTATGTATACGAAATTACTTTTAATAAAATAGTACAAATATTTTTGTAAAAATCCAATCGGAGTAATACGCATTATAGTAGATCCTATAGCACCAAATACACCATTAAAACAAAGTCCGGAACGAGATCCGTCCCATACAACAAATATGTCTTGTTCATCACCAATATTACCTAATTCTTTATAGGTATATTCCCTAATCATACCTGTTTCTAAAGCATTAATATCTAAATATGGGACACTTCCCTCAAATATGTCTTTACTTAATACAGAAGGTTTAATACCTTTTTGGGTTATTATAATTTGCTTCAGACTAACTCTTCCTAATTGTTTTATCATTTATTTTGGAGATTTTAAAAGCTCTTTTAACGCATTTAGAGATTGTAATTGATCTTCATAACTTAATATTAATCTATCTACATAAAACATGGGATTCTCTAATTCCTCCGGTTTATAAATATTATTAAAGGACAAATCAAATCCTCTATTTATTATTTGCTCAAGAGTATACTTTTTAAATCTTTCTGTTTCAATCCTTTTACTACTACCATCATGGTTAGCACCATACGAATTTACAAAATCACCAAAATGTTTAGTATAATCCAATTGGCGTGAAGACTTATTTACATCATCAACATTTGTTCTCGCATCGTAAATCCATAAATCCCTCATAGATGTACCTTTATTTAAAAACACAACACAAGCTTTAACACCTGCAGCATAAGGATTAAAGGTACCTTTCGGCAACTTCAATATAGTGTGTAAATTACATGATCCGCTTTCAATAATATTTTTCCACACCTCCTTTGCTTTACTATCGGTTAAACTACTGTCGGGTAAAACAATTGCAGCTCTCCCATCTTTCGATAAGACCTCATAAATGTGTTGAATAAAATTAATTTGGATATTGCTAGTATGTACTTTAAACTTTCTGTTTTTTGGAGCACCGCTTACCCCCCTTGTTCCGAATGGAGGATTCGTAATTATACAGTCAAATTTATAATCATGTTTAACCGTTTCATAAATAGAATCTCCCAAATCTAATTTTGGACTGACACCATGTAAAAATAGATTCATCAAAGCCAATCGATAAGGTCTTACAACTAGTTCTTGTCCGTAATAAGACTTATCTTTAATTCTTTCCCATTTTTCTTTATCAATATTTTTTTTTGCCCAATCTATTGCCATTGTTAAAAAACCTGCAGTTCCACATGCTACATCTGAAATCTTATAATCTCTTTTCTCTAGCGGATTTGGTTTTACTACATTAACAATAGCTTCAATTAACGGTCTAGGAGTAAAAAATTGTCCTGCTCCCTTTTTGCCTTCATTTGCAATTTTTTCAAGTAATCCTTCAAATGCCTCTCCTTGGACATCTTTTCCTAATTCAGTCCAACCTATTGATTCAATGCCTTCAATAATTTTTTTTAAGCTCGATGGGTTCTTAATTTTGGCTATTGGTTCTTGAAAAATTAACCCTAAAATACCTTCTTCATTTTTTAGTCTAAGTAGAACTTGTTCATAAAAATCTTTTAATTCTTCCCCCTCTCTTGCAAGTAAATTTCTCCATTGACAGTCATCAGGTACAGAGACTCCGCTTTCATCTGCCATTTTTAAAAACAGCAAGTATGTAAGTTGTTCTATATAGTCAGCATTATCAACCCCATCATGCCTAAGTATGTGACAAAAAGACCAAAGTTTCGCTGTTATATCCATTAAAATAGTGATAATAAAAATATTATAATAAAGTCCAAAGTAAAGTAAAAATCGTTACTATAGGCGAAGATAACGCAATTTTATTAATACATCACATTATTCAAAAAACTCGTAGTCATGGTAAAGTAATTCGTTAACCTTTTTTCTGCAAAAAAAAAGCATCTAAAAATTTTTAAATCATTCACCTTCTAAAAAAAAAGATTAAAAAATAGGGTTACATTTTTTCTTGCTTGACTTCTTCTCTGATTTTTATTAGCAGACACATTTAATATAGAGTAAAGATTTAGGTTTTCAAAACATTTCTCAAGCAATACTCTTATTAATAGTTGTATAGTGTCTTTGCGATTTTTTTTAAGGACTGTTTTAAGAACAAATATTGAATATTTTCAGTCAAAATAGACTTCGATCACACCTCCTTCTTCTAGCGTTATTACATCGTATGTTATCCTTCGAGATACATAGTACTCAGGCTTATTTATCGTGAGACTCAATTTGTTTTTTCTTTTTTTTTCTCTACAATTAAAACTGATCGCATTCTTTCAATAAACTTGTATTTTTACCCCTTATTTATTACTTCAGCTTTTTAAATTTGAGAATAAAATTGTCATTTACCACTGTAAAGAGCTCATTATCGTTAAACGATTTTCCTTTATAATCAAACAAGCCCTGTATTCTCTCGATTTTCATTTCTGATATGTTTTCAATATTTCTGACCAGAAATACCTCATAGCTCTTTTTTAACCTTTCTCCGGTCTTAACTTCATTGGATGTTATATGAAATGCATCTTCCCATCCGACCACTTTTACTTCCACGTTTCTTGAATGTTTTGCGCCTTTCGGCAGATATATCATATCATATCCCAAACCGTCCACACCATCCAGATTTACACCGCAGTCCTTGGCATAGCCCGAAACCCATTTCACATCGGATTTCTTTTCGCTGATCTCTAAAAGGTGCTTGTAAACAAGATATTCTCCCAGAAAACCAATCTCTTCTTTAGGCTTTTTAGGACTCATTCCCCTCGTCCCTGTCTTTGATGAGGAACTGCTTTTTCCATCGGTGAAGTCTTTTCTAGCAATTTTTACATTAGCAAAGCCTATTTTTTTTATTTCTTCATCCGATAACAAACTGTCTATCTGGCTCTTTAAATCTGACAGGTCGTCATAAAAAATAGGTTCGCTTCCAAAAATAATTCTTTTGGATTTTGATGTGCTTGGATTTGAATCTTGACCTGCAGCAATATTTTTTCCAAGCCACGCCGCAAAAGATTCTTCAATGTGATCAAATTCATTTTCAAAAAACAGCAGAGACTGCATGAGGTTGCTCTCTTGTATGAATTGATTGAAAAGCTTTTTGTCAAGTTCAGATGTCTTTACTGCCTCCCATAACTTTTCGATATTTTCAGCATATAAAGCGCTCCAGTCAATTTCCTTGCTCTCAGCGCTTAAATCAATTTCAAATAATGTAATGACAGCCTTATGCAAATCTGTAATTACATCAAAATCGACTTCATTATATGGCTCGGGAACCAGTCTTAAGTATGCGCTGCTGATTTCCAAAAACTTTTCCCTGGGAAACCTGCCGGCCAGACATTGGGCATATAAGATGCTTTTAAAATTTTCTAAATTAGCATTGACCGCATCTTTAAAGCTGATTTCATAAAGTTGTGAAATATTGATGGATGGATAATGGAACATATTGAACTGGGAAATTGTAATGCCGGTGCTTTTAAATAAATTAATAATAAGATCAGAACTTACTTCTTCGTTAAGGTCCTGATAATTGATAGAATCTATGCTGTTTACTATTAGTTCTGTTTTTTTTGGAAAAAGCATTAGTAATGCTTCCAATATCCCCTGATCTGTATCGGTCTTCAACTTCAATGTCTTGCTTTTAAAACACTTCACAAAAGCTTTCCAAAAGTCAATTTTTGGATTGCTGATTATCCCTAATTTTTTTCTTGCATCGCTGAGTTTTTCCAAATTGATATCATCGGTTTCTGATCGCAATAATTCATCCCTTACCGAAGCGCTTTTGGAGAATAATTCTCTGATCTGAAGCCTTTGGGCATCAACATCCAATATCGCCGAGAAGACTTCAGCAACTGTTGAACAGAAAAAAATGCTCTCTTTCAGATCAATGATTTCGCTAAAAAACACTGGTGCTTTAATGAAAATTACATTTCTTTTCTTGATGTATAAATACTCAAAATCATCAAGCTCAAATAATTTCTGCTGGCCTGAGACAGTTAATTCCGCTTTTAGATCAGTTACTAATTGGAACTTCGTGTTTTTGATTATATTCTTTTCATTCCCGCTGTCCTGCTCTTTCCTAAGTACATAAACGTAAGGTTTGAAGTTTTCAATCTCCTGCTCAAATTTTGGATTTAAGTCATGTACCTGCGGTATCCCGTCGACGTTAAGTTCAAAATCATCTAATGGTTTGACACCAAATATTTTCCTTATTTTATCCTTGCTTCTTCGTCTCTCGATTTCAATGGTATTGAATTGTCTTATTACAGACTCGCCATATCTTTTGTCATTGACATAGTAAACCTCATTTAACGGATAATGCTTACCGTCTTTGCAGAAAACCCTTCCCGAAGACATATATGTTCTATGCGCTTCATCATAACGGCTTACTTTTAAAAGAGATTTTTCATCATAGTTAATGGCAATCTGATTATAGATCGTTTTTGCCTTTTTCCCTGACGGGTCGATTTCTGGCAGTTTTTGCAGTATCGTATAAATCATCTCAGCAGAAAGCGAGCTTATGACTTTGTGCACTCCTGCTAAACTTAATATATAATCCACCTTTTCCCTTTGAACCTGCTTTGACTTAAGGACGTCATAATCTACTTTAGGCCTTTCAATCAAACCACTGAAATCTTCATTGATGTAAGCGGCTGAAGAACATTTTGAAGGCTCGCATTTAATATTGCTTTCTGTCTGCAGCCAGCTGGAATTTTCCAGTTTCCACTTGATATATGAGGGCATTAAATTTGATTTTATATATCGCAATTTGACTTGCTTATAAAACTTAAGGCTGATAGAACTGGAATCAGGTTCTCTATTTTTTTCGATGGAATTATAAATTTCATCATCTTTGTCAAGTAGATTTATGATGGATTCAGAACTGTTATGCTTCAGGATATTATCAAAATCATCAATAGACAAAACGCTTATTGCTCCGTAGCCTCCTGTCAGTTCGTTCTTAAAACCTTCATAGCCATTTTTAAAATTGTAGCCGCCGGCAAGGTTTCTGTAATTGAAATTTTTCATTACATAGTCTGCGTATTCCACGTTAGCCCTGACTTTAATTTTTCTGGGCCAGTGTGCCGCACCCAGCCATTCCAAATAGTTTTTCCATAGGGCGGCATCATTGCTGCTTATGTCAAATTTCTGTTGGGAGGCTATTAATTTTGTTTTATCATAACTGTAGATCTCCTCGGCCAGCGGATTACCGTATTCCCTTCCGAAATATAGCTCGTCAGCCACTCTTATTTTATTTTTTTTATTGATAAGATTCACAGCGGTGCCTTCCCAGTTCGAGTCTCTCCTTGGTTCGAGTTTGTACATGCTGAAAAGTGTTTTATGCAGACTTTTTATATCTTGCGCCGAGGTGTTCTCACCCTGTGAGTAATGTAATATTACTGCTTCGACAACTTCGTTAAAACTAAATTCCTTAAGCTTGTATTTCGAGAGAGCTGCCGCAAGATTCTCGAAATCTTGGCATTCGCAGACTTTCATCAGTTCTTCTGCAAGATCATTACTGATTATCTGAATTCCCAGATCCGGCGGAAGAGTGTATTTTATTCCTTGGTTGGGCAGAAATAGCGGTTCGCCAAAAGACAGCAATTTTTTTTCATTATCAAAGAACAAACCATCAGTTTTGAGCAGATCAGTATCTTGGTAAATATAATTGCTTATGGATTTTATCAAGCAGGAATAATCGCGAAGTCCTATACTGTTTTTTTGGGAGGAAATACTGGAAATCACCCCTTCCGCATTATAGTATTCGTATCCCAATTTGCTCAAAAAATCCAAAACAAATGCATCTTCCGTATAAAGCAGAAGATCAGGGTAGCGATCTGGATCCAAGTATTGCGGAATGATTTCTTCAGCAAAATAAACCGGTTTGTTTTCATCATCCCATTTTATATACTGATTGCTTGTAACAGGAAAAATATTCTTATCCTTGGCAAGACTCATAATGCTGTTTTTTAAATCTTTATTATCGGAAAGGTGATTTAAAGACTGGAAATCGGCCCCCAGAAAAAGTACTGCTTTATAATTAAAATCATCTTCTATTTGTGCAATTTGCTCAGAAGCTTCCGCTAACAGAGATGGTAGCAAAGCGGTTAGCCTTCTATTATAATGCTCACCGTCATCAATTATAAGGTTTCTGTCAGCATTCAGTTCAAATGATCCGTGGATGATTCCTTTGCATTGGATTGGCACTTTTGTTCTGAAGTAGGAATAGACCACATCTTTAGTATGGGCAAAGTCATTCTGCCATGCAACGCTTAAATGGTAATCTCTTTTAATATCTTCAAATCTGCCTTCCAAATTATAAATATTCCAGACGCTTTCAGTGGTGTTATTCTCTTCTTCATTAGTAATCTTTATTATCCCGGCCGATAAATGTTCTTTTTTAAAACTGTATTTTACTCCGTTTATGTCTATATAAATTGAGGCAAGATTGTTTAGGAACAATAATACTTCACAATCAATGTCCTGTTCCAATTGTTTTATGACCTGCTCGACTGCATTGTCCAGCAAATCAATTTGAATGATGGTGTCAAAATCTTCCTTGCCCTCAAAATAGTCAACTACCGCGCCTTCCGCCTTTGGACATACCAGGGTTGAAATAGGGAATTCTTCGTCATTTTTTAATTTATCAAAAGCTCTCTTAAATTTCTGGTCCTGCAAAAGTTCTTTTAGCACTTTTCTGCTGTAATCTTTTGAGAATCCCACACATAAGTCATGACTGTCAATAGTAACCTTTTTTGCCCAGCTTAAAATGGAACGGAACCCTAATCCTTTTTTGCCGATCTGGCCTTCCATAGCCTGTTTTGGACTTAAATGGCTGTGAAAAATAGAATTTAGCCCTTCTTCCGAGAAACCATATCCTGTATTGGCTATGATTAATTTTTTGCCCAGCAGTCTAATTAGGATTTTCTTTTCCCCTTTTGCTTCACAGGCAGCATCATCAGCATTCTGCAGCATTTCCAAGAGCTGCCTGTTGTTATAGTTTTTAACATTTTCTTCTTCACCATTAAATTCAGCAAACATTCTGCTTGGACTCAGCAAATAAACTTTTTTGGTCACATGCAGGTGATTCTTCGCTATTTCCTGTATTGATATGCTTGTCTCTTTTTCCATTCGAATTATTTAAAAAATGTTTTTTATGAATTAGATATATAATTTACTACCACGCAATTCCTACATAAAAAAACCTAAAACAAATATTGAAATTTATTTTAAAGTATTTTTACGGAAAACCATAACCGACCTGCAGCTCTCAAAAATATTAAGTATTGTATGAACATTAGCAGGTACTTTTGCGCGTTTATTTAATAATTCCCTTATTTAAGAGCTTGTCATTACTTTTCTGATCATCTATGAGAAATTCAGACTTTATAATATCAAAGTTTTCTTATTTATTTGTAGTTTAGGCAAATATTTAAAAAATAACTGTTTCTTTAGCATGGTTAAACAATGCAGTTTTATTTCCGGTCTAAAAAAAGAAAATAAAATACAATCAATCAAATGAACGGCACAGGCAGTTTTATATTATTTTGTTTATTTCTTATAACATTGATAATAGTCTATAAGAATCTACAGGAAAAAAGACGCATTAGAGAAAAAATAGAAGAAGAACGTCTCAGGCTGCTGGAGCTGGAAAGACAGGATTTTTTTGATTTCTACAAAACAAATTTAAAGTCCCTTGAAAATGCCAATCAGATATTTCGTAAGCTGCTTAACTTAAAAACAGGTTACTTTACACACTATCAATGGACACTCTGGAGTACTAAAACACAAGGCAGGTTTAATGAAATAAAGGCAAAACGGCATCGCGATATTGGCCTGAACGAAAATGAGGTTTCAACTATTGATGCTTTTTGCCTCTACTGTACCCAGGGCGGCAGTTTGCGTGATGAATTCAATCAGAAGTTTGTAAAAGAAGAACTCAAAAATTACAGCCGTTTTTTTGACACTATCGAAGGCCGTAAATTGGATCTGCAGCAGAGAACATCAGTCGTGACCGATGAGCAGAACAATATTGTCATTGCCGGAGCAGGATCAGGAAAAACCACTACAATTGTTGGGAAGGTTAACTACATCATTGACCGCTATAAAATCAAACCCGAAGAGATACTTCTTATCTCCTTTACAAACAAGTCGGCTTCAACTTTAGCCGGGAGAATAAACATAGAAGGCGTGGAAGCAAAAACATTCCACAAGTTTGGCAAAGATATCATCGTCGCATGTGAAGGAAAACAGCCCAGCATTTTTGATGAATCGCAGTTCAAGCCGCTAATTACCAGATATTTTAAGGATTTAATTGCCGATCCCGCATATCTGCAAAAAGTAACGCAGTATTTTTTGGACTTTCTTAAACCTATTAAATCGCAGTTTGATTTTGAAAACAAAGGTGATTACATACAATATTTAAAAGATCAGAATTTCAGGAGCTACAAGCAGATCGAAATTAATACAAAGGGAAAAATTACCTATAAAATGGAAGTGGTTAAGAGCATTGAAGAATGCAAAATAGCCAACTTTTTGCTATTCAATGATATTGATTATCAATATGAATATCCTTATGAGCATAATACTGCCAATGAAACATACAGGCAGTACAAGCCAGATTTTACGATAATTCAAAATGGAAAAAAAGTCTATCTGGAACATTTCGGCATTTCAAGAAACGGTTCGGTTCCTAAATGGTTCACGGCAGATGCACACCGCACAGCAACGCAAAAATATCAGGATGACATGAAATGGAAGCGCGAGCTTCACAAAAACAATAAAACCACTTTAATTGAAAGCTACAGCTATGAAATGAGTGAAAACATTTTGTACCGCAATTTAAGGACAAATCTGCAGGCAGCCGGAATAATCTTAAAACCCATGGCGCCTGAAAAAATCTGGGAAATCATCACCAGGGCCGCCAATGATGAAGTAAACGGCTTCATTACACTATTTGGTACCTTCATTACCTTATTAAAATCAAATAATTATTCCATTGCAGGTCTGCTGACTAAGAATAAATCCGAAAAAGTTGTTTTTTCCAGAAACAGAAATCAGCTTTTTATTGAAATCATTAAACCTATTTTTGAGCTTTATGAAAATTATCTCAAAGACAGAAATGAAATTGACTTTAGCGATATGATCAACAAAGCATCGGCTTATATTTCGAAAGGCATATTCAGCAAAAAATACAGCTATGTAATCATTGATGAATTCCAGGATATTTCGATTGGAAGATATCAGCTGGTAAAAGCTGTTAAAAAGAATAATCCTTTCTGCAAACTTTTCTGTGTCGGAGATGACTGGCAATCCATTTACCGCTTTACAGGCAGTGATATTGCACTTTTCAAAGAGTTTGAAAAATATTTTGGCTTCACTGTAAAAAGCAAAATTGAGACGACCTACCGTTTCAATAATCCTCTGATAGAAATGTCCAGCGGCTTTATTCAAAAAAATCCGAACCAGACTCAGAAAAAACTAAACTCTGGAATACCAGCCCAGAATACCAATTATAAAATACGCTACTCCAATTCAGCCTACCAGGACGATACGGACGCCATAGTGGAAATATTTAGGGAACTTCTCATTTCTGATCAGTCAGTTTCAAAAAAAGAAATATTGATTCTGGGAAGGTATAGTTTTGATATCGACAGAATAAAAAATGAAAATGCTTTATTGAAAATCGACAGGGCAAGCTCCAAAATAACTTGCAGCATGTCTTTGGATTCGGGGTTGATACAAAAAATAGAAGCGCAGTTTATGACCGTTCATAAGTCCAAAGGACTCGAAGCAGATATTATAATAGTATTGAACTGCAACTCAGGAAAATTTGGCTTTCCTTCTGAAATGTCAGATGATCCGGTACTTAACCTGCTATTGAGCAATGCGGACCAATTTGAAAATGGAGAAGAAAGACGCTTGTTCTATGTAGCGATGACCAGGGCAAAAGACCAGGTCTATTTTGTGGCTGACAGCTACAATAAATCAAAGTTTATAACCGAGCTTGAGGTAAAGACCGGACTCTCGCCGAACAAAAAATGTCCGAATTGTAAAACTGCGGATATTGTTGTGAGGAAGACCGGTACTGCCAGTAACGGAAACACATATAAATTCTTTGGATGCAGCAATTATCTATTTGGCTGTGAATATACCACCACAGAATGGACCAACTACAACAAACTCTATTTCTAATTTAATTGTTCTCTGTAAATAAAAGCTATAATAATTTTATCTTATTTAATGTAGCTTCATATACTTTTTCCCTAAATTTATCCAGCCAGTTTTCAGATAGAATATCTTTTGGGTCAACAGTCTTGAAATTAAGCTTTCCTGTTATGTACCCCAGTTGGCTTGAAAATTCGCGTATTGCGACATGGGGAAAGTCCATGATTAAATTAACTGTAGCTTCCATTTTATCCTGCTCGGTAAGATCTTCTTTTACAGTCAGCAGGGAGATTAGGTTCGCCAGTCCAGCAAGGCAGTCCAGAATATTGGATCCAATTGCATTCGCATCGCCTCCTTTTTCATAAACCAAGACAGCGGAACTGAAGCTCCTAGCAGCCATTAATTCGAAAATTTCTAAAAATTCTTTCCCCGGATAGTAGTGTGCGCTTACCAAGTGGCTGCTGTAACGGCTTTGCGGAAAATCAGTTCTGAACTGCCTGTACTTATCGTAATGAATTAAAAAAACAAGATAGTCGCTAAGCAGGACATTGCTCTGGCTAAGATTTTCTAATGTAGCCATTTGCAGTATATCCAAGTGTTTCTGCAGATAGTTCAGCACATTTTCATTATCAGCTCCAGACTGAATTTTTATTAAATAATAAAGACACTTGAAATTTCCATCAAGTTCCAATCTGAAAGAAAAGAAATCCTGTGCTTTACATTTAAATGCTTCATCATCATTCCAGTGCAATGCCAAAAAATCAGTCTTAAAATCCAGCATCGCAAGATTTTCTGGATCAATAGCTAAACCTTTATCTATGAAATAAAGTACCTCTTTGTCATTTCCTAATTTCTTGTGGGCCTGCGCAATCCAAAAATAACCGAACGGGAAATTAAGAATCATGCTTTTCTCCGCCCCTTCCAAAGCCTGCATCATCAGATCAAGCCCCTCTTCATTTTTATTATATACAAAAGAAAGGGTCGCGCCTTTACTGAAAAGCGCCTCTTCCAATTTTGGTTTTAGCTTTAAAGCTTTATCATAACAGCTTATTTCCTTTTCATGGTCACGGAACTCATAATAGCATGAGCCTAGATTTTTCCATGCTTCTGCATGATTGGGATCTATTGCAAGTCCTTTTTCATAAATTGCAGCTGCTTGCGGGTACTCATTAAGATACCGCAGCGCATTGGCATAATTAAACCAGAAGCTCGCAGTGCTGTTGTTCTCTTCCATATGAGAGGAAAACAGCTTTTTTGCCTCTAATGACCTTGCTTTATTTTTATTGCTTATACCGTCCTCAGCAAGTATGCAGGCCTTGGTTAGGTACTGTCCTGTAGATCCCGATAACGATATAGCCTTGTTGATATTGTCCAGTGCCTCCTGATAGCGATAAAGCATGTACAAACTGTGGGCAAGTCCCTCAAGCAGTGGAATTTCAGAGCCGGACTTACATTCTTCAGAAAGCGTCTTTTTAAAATAGAATGCCGCATCTTCAAATTTTGATCCATAGTAATTATTCCACGCCAAAACTTCTGCATTGGACATCTCCTGATATTCTAAATTCCCGATTCCGTCAACGAAAGTTTTTATACTGAACCTTTTTTGCACATGAGACGTTACTTCCTCCCATTTTATTTCGCTGAGTTTATTTTTTTTTGGAATGTTTATTCTTAGGGTTTTGTTCTCACTTGTGAGATCAATCTTAAGCTCATCAAACCAAAGATAATAAGCCTCATTCTCCGCATTAACATAAGCAATAATCAGAACGGGTTCTAATCGTGTATTATACAATCGTAATGTACGATATTTTATAGAGATTACTGCTGAATTTTCATGGTTTTCAATCTTTTTCGATTTCATCTGAATGGAAAAATTAAGACCGGTTACCTGCCCATTGAGTACAATATTAGCAGTATAATCAATCCCGTAATCAAAATCAGGCTTATCTAAAAACCATTCATCAGGAAGCTGGGAATTTAAAAATATATTAGATCTGTTTTCCAAAACATGGGTGAAATATCTTTCGGGTTTGTCCATTAGTAAAATGCAGCCGTACTGCAGCAATTAAATAAATTGTATAAAAAAAATCTCTTATCAACACCATCAGAAACCTCGTCCAAGACATTGGTTTCAATCAAAGTCAAGCTTTTCAATCACTATCATGTGATTATCTTCTAGCACGTAATCAAATATATCAAGATTTTTCCATTATATCTTCGTTTTGCCACTAGCAATCACACAAAGTGCGATATGATACGACTTAAATACATCCTTGATCTAACATGCTTTCAGCTCTGTATTTTTTTAGTTTTCATCTTCTTTAATTCCTCTTAAATACTAGTGCTATAATAATTTAAAATCACATTTGAACCACGATAGAATTTTAAATCTTTCGCTTTTCGGTATTAATTGGGAAACTCACCTGACTTTGGAGGTCCTGATTGTAATACATTTATTTCAGTGATATCCTATTTTAAATAAAAACCTAAATCCATATAGTTAGTTAAGATTTGAAAATTTCAATGTATATTGGACAGTTGCTCCCAGATAGCTCATCTTTCCTCCATCAACTAATTTATTGTATTGTATCGGAAGTCCTATTCGAAATTGTGCTATAGGCGAAATTAGAATGTCTGTAAATATTGTCAATACTTGTGCACGCATAATACCGTCTTCAATTAAGAGGTAATTGTCCTCTTGTGTTGTCTTCAATTCCCAGTTTGCACCTAATATTATTGACGGAATAAATAAACTTTTTTTGTAATTTTCATTGATTTTCAGCTTCTCTTCGCTAAGAAATGAAGCTAAACGTTTGGACAGAGAAAAGGAAAAACCATTATAATCAATTTTATCGCTTTCCTTACTTGCATTTTTTCGGGAGTTAATATAATTATAAGCGCCGGCTAAGTTTACACTGCCTCTGTCATAACTGTAACTAATAGTTGCACTGTATACATTTGCTTTATTGCCATAGTAGTTTATGGATTCAAAATCATTAGCGGTACCTTTTGCTGAAAAAATTGAAAAGAATTGTGTATTAAACCCTATTGACCATTTTACTACATGATGAGCCCGAAGCTCATCATACCTTAGCAATAAAGCATCCAAAGTATTTTTTTTGAACTCCTTATTTTGTTTGTCGTTTTCTTGTTTGGCCTTTTCCACAGCCTTTGCATACGGTATGTCAACTAAAGCCACTGTTAAAATTTTCTTCATCTCATCAGTGTTTTGTGAACTGTTAATACTATCTCGACGTTTTGAAAATAGTGACTCATCAGCAACAATTGGTACTGGTGCTGCTCGCTGATCATTATATACTTTATCTAAGATTTCAATTGCTCTTCCAGAGCGCGGGTCTGAATAGTCTCCCCCAAAACCGATTCCAAACGTAGTGATATCTTTCTTTTGCACCACATTAAATTTAATGGAATTTAACAGGTTATTTGATTTATCAAGTAGTTTAAAAGGCTGGAAATTAATTTTTTGGATCTGATCCTTATCTGTAAAAGAAAAATTTGCGGCAGCTAATTCATAAATAGAAAGGTCAATATCATTGAATAAACTGACTTGTGAAGTTCTACCCCCTGCAAAATCGCTTATAAATCTGTCTGATACATTGGGTTTATCAATTCTAATATCAGTGGATGCACCTGTTTTGGTTTGGCATATTCCCTTGTACATACTGATGATGCCAATTGCCATTAATAGCAGAAGTCTATTGTAAATCATACTTAAGGATTTGGTCGTTGTAAATCTCTCCCTTCTCTATCTTTTTGACATCTGTATCATCTTTGGGCAATACCCGAACCGACGTTTTTTCCGTAGCATTGGAAATAATTATTCTTAAATTCTCAATTTTAGTTATGGCCTGAACACCAAAAAAGAGATTCAGTTTCGTTCCTTTAACAAACTTACCGATTTCAACTGTAATTTCCCCATCAGTATCAGCAATCATTTTGCTTATCAATTGATGCATCTCTCCTCCTGGAATCTGTCCTGCTAATTGAAAAAGATTGCATGCTGAATTCTTATTCCACAGTACAGAAAAGTAGTATGTGCAAATCGAATCTGTCAGCTCAAGAGCTCCATTATTTTTTTTCCCTTTGTTTTTCGAACTGAAAATTTTTACTATTGGCATAATTTCTAGTTTTATATTTGGTTGATCAAAAAAGTTATAATTCAATAAATTCTTTCAAAAGTTTTTACCTCTGTAAAGAAGTATTGTTATTAAAAATAACCTTCAAATACATTGTCTTGTCATTGCCAGCCGCCATTATTAGTCAAACATCTTATAGAACGATTCGGAAAGACTTATATATACGGTTGAACCACTTCACTATTTATCCGTAAGAGTAATTAGAAAACACTAAAAATAATTAATGGGATTATTTTGAATTAATAGTTAGATATTCAATAGAGATTAAGATCATTCGAACACAAGCAAGCCTTTTTTACCATCTGTCTTTCTGCACATTAACTACAAATACAGAGTAAAGTAAATCTAATTATTGATAATAAAAACAGGTATAAATACCTGTTTTTATTAATCTAAAATAATTGAGTTGCCATCAAATATGCATGTAAAATTTATGGACGCTAAATTCAAAATGCTATGAAAATAATCGATAAGAATAAACTAAATTCTTAACTTAGGTTGATTTATTATTTTGAAATATTTCTTGCCCATCGTTACATTTTAAAATCCAAACAAGCAGTTACTATTGAAGACATTTTAAATTGTACAGACATTCAATATAACATTAATGACTGGTCTAAACAAAATTAGGCAAACTGAGAAAAGAAAGTGTAGCTTTAAATATTTATACTATAATTACAAATATGAAATTGCATCTTACGCTTTTTCTAAACTTTATAAAAAAGATTATGTCAAAATCTACACGTATGAGAAAGCAACATCACTATATTACCGCGTTAGTCTTCTCTATATTTGTTTCAGCTTCAGGTCAATCTATCTCAGAATCTAAGAAAGGGATTACTGAGATAAGTCCGCAGAGAAAAGGAACAGATAATGTTAAGATTCAATTGACTGACGCACCGAAACCCATCGAGCCAACTGCCAAAATTATTATTGTAAAAGAAAAAGAATCAGCTAACAATCTTGGCAAGTTACTGCCTTTGATTTCTACATTAACTGGATTAATCATAGGTTTCCTGCTGAATAGATTTTACGAAAGGTACACAAATAGAAAGAAAATCCAAAAAAGCGGAAAAAGATGGAACATTGAACTAAAAACTCTAGAAGAGCCGATAAAGCATCAGATCAAATCTATAGAAGAGTTTAAGCTGAGCGTTGCTAAAAGAGAATGGAGCTACGATCCTCTGGAATTAATGACCACCATTAACAGCGAGCGATTTTCGTCACTTGATAAAAATGATTTTATGGATTATTTAGACTATAATAGCAAATTTCCATGGTATCAGCGGCTTTTTACTAGCGATGCCAAAATTGATGAACAGTATAATAAAGCAGCAAAGATTTCAAATCACATACATGGCTTCATTGATGTGCTGAGCCATAACTTTCAGCACCTAAATAATAAATGGGACGAATTTCAAGATGGAATTTCGGAAAATACAAAAAAATTAAGTCAGGATATGGATACGTTAAATATTCAGATCAATATTTTAAAGTACCTGATTGCAAACGATACTCAGAATTTATACACCAGTGTAGAGTACAAACGTTTTTTCGATTTATATTTTCGATTTATTTCACACTTAAATCAAAATCCAAAGTATAATATGCACAAGATACGGGAGGATTTTTTAGACCCTGCAATGACGGAATTGGGCAAACTTTCAAAGGACAACCGCATACTACAGACAGCATCGGCCATTTCTATTTTATACACTGATCTGCGTGCTATAAATTCGGAAAAAGATTATGTGCTGGAAAACATGACAGAATTGATTTCCCGTTATCATAAATCTCTTGAAGCACTTGCCAATATCATTGAAAAGCTCGACGAAAAAAGTGTCAGATAGCAATATGGACTTTATTAGAGTTGCCTTCAATCTAGACACAATTACTAAACCAATATCTAAAAACTCTAGGATTGAAACTGTATTACTCTCACCATTAGTCATACATAGAAAAAACTAAAATCATCATCAAATTTTAACTTGAATAGTTTAACGATAATTGTTTAATATAAAATAGCCAAAATAGAATACTATAGATTACTTTTTCATTATATAATTTGTTTTGACATATACTTTACCAAATCAGAAAATTAAACTTTTAACGCTTTTACATTGACCCCCTACGATACATCTAAACCGCTGATGATTTAAAATACAAAATAATTATCTTACAAATTCACTTGAAAATAAGCTAATTTCTTTAAATCATGCATAAAATTTATGTGAATTTGTATCGTTGAGGTCACTCTACGATACATTAAAAACAGTCTATATTTCAATTTAAAACTAGTGCTTTAAGCGAAAAGAGTTTTAAAATGTTAGTTCCAAATATGGATTAAACTAGAAAATGTCATAATATTATTGCTCTGAGTTTTGTGGCAGAATCGTGGCACAGCGGTATTTCAAAAATTAAGAATCCAGCAAAATCAAGGTCTAAGAAGCTTAGGTTCGAAACTGTATACCCACATCAATTACACAGTTGTACTCAGCGGACTGGTCAGGGAAACCTATCAGATTGTCCTGTTCAAAGATACTGAAGAAATGCTGTCGCTCTATCAGGCAATGGACAGGATGAAAACCCACTACGGATTTGACGCCGTGAGGAGATGCGCATGCGTCTCTTTCAAACCTAACAATAAAGACGAAATTTTAAAACGCAAAAAATAAATCATGTTTCTCAACTGCCACGCCTATCATTCCCTGCGCTGCGGCAACATTCGGCTGGATGATTTTCCCTGTCACAAATGTTCTTTTCGAGAGAATTATTGTTTGCAACAAAGCAACTTGATGCAGCAGCTATGCTGCATATCAGTATTTGAAGCATTTACCCGTATGATATTGGATCTGCCTGCTTGTCTGATAGCTATTTTATAACTGGAATTCATTATTCTGTAAAGAAAATTGTACCTCTCCGCTATAATTTTGGTAAGAAAGAATTACACGGCCGCAACGATCCTCCCTGCGGGACAATCCCGTAGCGGCAGACGACAGCAAAAAATTAATTTAAAAATATAATGTGATGAAAACAGATACAAAGGAAAATGAGCGTCAGGATGACAAAAATTTCCAAAATACAGCATTAGGCAAGCAGGGACAGCAGAAAACTGCCTCCCCTGACGCCCACCCGTTTACAGAGAATGCCGAACCCGATTATGCAGATGATCTGAGCACGGAAGAGATCGGCAGCAGTTCCGATCAACAAAAACCTTCAGACGCGGAGCAGCAGAAATTAAAAGTCCGCAATTCAGACGTGCAGGACAGTGATAAAGACAGTAATCCATACGATTCAGAAAATCTTGATAATGAATCCGACAGCGGATCCAAAGATATAACCGAGAAGGACATTGAAGAGGATCTTATAAATAATGATCCTTCTGAAGGTTTTGAAACTGACATTGATGCGCCCCAGAGTGATGAAACTCAAAACGGCGGCTTTGAAACCATTGAACCCGATCACGATAATCCCGTAAACAAGGAATTTGAAATTGGGGAACTTGGCAACGAGGAGCTTAAAGAAGATGAACGCGTCCGAGATGAAACAGATAATGGTGCAGTCCACAATTACAGACCATCCCAGCGAAAATTTTAATACTCTTATTTTTTTTCCATATAAAACCGTTACCAATAACGGTTTTTTTTATGTGATTTCCTTTTATAACCGCATCAGACAGCCGGGTACTCCATCCATTTAATAATCTGCCTATTGCCAATCAGCCTATATTGCTGAATTATCACATACATCCTAGCTGCTTAAAATTATATAACAAAGGGCAAAAAAAATGTAAGAACAGGATTTTGAGCGTACATTATTTTTATTGAGTCAAGTACATTTTAAGCTAACCAAAAAACAAATATTTATGAAAGCACTATTTTCCAAAGTTGTGATACTATCGGTTTTAATGGCGGCGCTGCACATCAGCTGTGAAGCGCTATGCGAAGATGAAAATGATGCCTCGAACCGCAAAGAAAATTATATAATCAAAAACGACTCACTTGCTGTTTCAAAAAATTAATGAATGCAGGAAAGCTTGGCAGCTCTCAGTCGCCTTATAACAGTTTCTGAGTCTGCATTCTTGTATTGCATCCTTGTAATACGTCCTTTCCCCATCAGGATGCGTGCTACAGTGCGCACAGGAATGACCTTTGCATTTAATTGGCTGACAGTAAAAACAATAATAATCTGAAAATAATGTAATTAAACAGATACAGACTGTAATATAGTCCGGCTCTTTCTACCGTAACTTTACTTCTCTTTAAATTACAAGAAAAGAAAAGACTGCAGATAAAGCAGCATTTATTAACTATCTAATTTTAACATTATGATACCACAAGAAAACTACGATACTTACCGTCAGGACGACAGTCTGTATCATATGGGGGAAGAATCCATCCAGTCCGAAACCATGGAACATACCGATCCTGGCGTGAACCAGAATTATAAAGACGAAAGGTCTGCCGACCACCAGCCTACCGAACTGGATCATGACGATGCCGACAGAAGAACTTTAGATGAATCTGAGGCAGATGAAGATGATGAGGATTAAAGATATTACTTTTTCCGAGGATGACCAAAGTATATAAGCCTGCGTAATGTAATCATCTCGCAGGCTTTTTTAATCTATTATTTTACAGGGCGGCAATTAATCTGGCAGCTGGTCAATGCTGACTGGTTCTATCCTTGCCTTAGCATTCATATGGTGCCTGTAGCGGCTTGAAGTTTCATAGGCCAGTTGTCTCACTCGCATAATATTGCCCAGCGGACGGTGATCAGCCAGACTGTGAAACGGATTAAAACTCAACGTGTCGTCTGCATACACACGGCGCTCGGGACTGAAAGTTTGCTGCGGATGAAAAGTAATTTTACCAACAGGCTGATAAGGACTCTGGTCCTCGGGCCACTGCACGGATCCGTCTTCCACGGGCATGATTTCCAAATCGGTGCAGAGCTGTGCGCCGATTTCATATTCCGCTGTAGCAGACTGGAAAAAATCAGCAACAATTTTTGTTAAAAAAGCGTGCTCATCTGCGTCGATAATATCCTTATCAATTTTCTTCCCCGCTAATTCCTTTACATTATCCGAAAGCGGCTTAACATTTATTTTGGCCACATAATCCCCAAAACGCAGTGCTGCCATACTGAAATAAGTATCCCCAAGGATATGCGGTCCCGGTGCGCTCAATTGATTGGTATCATCAGCAAGACCTACTGCGGCAAGTACATTCTGCACCCCGACAGCGGCCTTCTGCGCGATTTCCTGAAAGAGCTCCCCGCTGTCGGCCTGCTTTTCCAGCCCCTCCTGCATCTTGAGGTATTCCTTTATCGTTCCGGTTGGAATGACAGGATAATTTACCATAAGGAAGTCCTGGGTCACGGCGTCTGAGAGTTCTGGCAACAGCTTTTCTCCTTCCACTCCGATTACTTTTATGGCCATACCCCTGAATGCTGACATTTTATCGGGTACGATGGAGCCCTGCGCCGTTGATAAGCGCACAATTACTGGATAGGTTCTGGCCTTGGCAAACAACCCCTGTGCCAGATGTTCGGGCAGGTTATCATATACCTTAAGCTCGCCTTTCAATACAGCATGGCTTTTGGCATGCGCATCGCGTATGGCATGTCGGTATTTCTCGTACATCAGGCGGTTAACCCTTGCCATCGAATCTATAATTTTCTGGCTGATCTCCTGTTCGTCGGGCTGTATAACTTCGATCGAATCACTGTAAGGAATATACTCTATCATGTATGGTATGTTATTGTTTTTTTAATCTTTTATTTTTTTACAGGAGCAAACACGGCCTGCTGCAGGGAAAACTTTTTTGATGGTACGTTATTACCTTCAGTAAGTTCGCTGAAATTCGCATTCATGATCCAGGTTTCACTGCCCGAAACAGCCGCAGTAGAAGGAAAGGCAAAACGGTCTTCTACAGAAGTGGATTCCGAAACCTCTGCCGTAGTCCAATTATCGATGCTTTTAATCTTGAATATTTTGTTTACTCCTCCATTCTGCACTAGTGTCAAAGTAGAATTGTCATTTAAAAGCATACCGTCTGCGCTTGGAAAGAACTGCTCTATTTTTACCTTTGTCCCGCTATTGGGATTTGAAATCGGCAATTTTATAAGTGCTCCTTTCCCATTGTTTGCTACCAGCAGAAAACCTTCCGGATGATAAACAATTCCATTGGGTCCGACTCCTGCTGTTTTAAGCAGTTCGTTTGTGCTGAATACTGACGCTGTTCCTTTTGCATCCACTTTATACACAGCGTATGCATAACTATCCGTGATATAAGCATTCCCTTCTTTGTCAAAAGCCAGGTCATTAGGAAAATGTTCTCCAGCAATAAACCCGCCCAGATCAATATCATTTAATTTCTTACCTGTTTTAAGGTCAAGGATAAGAAGCCTTGCCATTTTCTTTTTGGTATCAGGCGTGCTGAATTTGCTATAGTTGGCATCGCCTGCACAGACAAAAAGCCTTTTTCCGTCGGGATGCACCTTCAGCCCGTAGGTTGATTTAAGGGTTTTATCGGCATAAAATTCCGAATACCTGCCCTCTTTGGTAACTTTTCCAACGGTACCCAATCTTGCCGAGGATACATAAAACACATTGGCAGCCTTATCGAAAGCCACTCCCTCGGGATAACTTTCAGGCGCTTCAAATTCAATGCGTTTTGTTGGCTGCTGAGCCCACGTTAACTGGGCTGCTAACAGTAGTATAATATATTTTTTCATCTTTATTTTTGTTTGAGTGCATAAATAATACCATTTGCATCATCTGATATATAAACCACATCAGAACCGACCGCCAGTCCTGCGGGTCTGCCGAACCGTTCGCTGCCGATTAAAAATCCCGTTAAGAAATCTTCAGACCCTGTGGGATTGCCCTTGCTGTCAAATTTGATGCGTTCCACTTTGTAACCGCTCGGATTTTGTCTGTTCCATGAGCCGTGCCAGCACACCAGTGCATCTCCTTTATTTTTACCGCTGTCGAAAAATGCAAAAGCAATAGGGGCGCTGTGCGCCGGGAAATCCAGTATAGATGCCTGAGTAGGTTTGACCCAGCCCTCCTTGGTATTGCCCACAGGGTCTTCCCTGCTCTGATCCACTTCCTTCTTGCCGTAGGCGAAAGGAAATCCGTAATTGCCTCCCATAATAATCTTATTTAATTCTTCGGGAGGCCAGTCGTCTCCTTTAGTGTCTCCGCCATTGTCCACACCCCACATTTCTTTGGTCTGAGGCTGCCAGTCAAAACCGATGGTATTTCGAAGCCCTGACGCATAAAGCGTTCTTTTCCAAGTCTGCGGGTCCACCTGCAGCATGGCGGCAGTTTCCTTATCGCTTTCCTTACAGTCGTTGCAGACGCTTCCCACTGAGATATACAATTTGCCGTCAGGCCCGAAATCCATCGTGCGGTTCGCATGCTGCCCGCCGCTCGGCAGATCTTTAATCAGCGTATCGGCGGCCTTGCCCAAAGTTCCATCAGCATTTAATGCATATCTAAGTACTTTGTTGTTATTGCACAGGTACATAAAATCATCTTTGGCCGTAATGCCGTGTACTCCTGGAAAATCAGCTACACGTGTCATATCGTCAAACCTGCCGTCGTTGTTGGTATCGGTCAGCATCAGCACATCTCCCGCATCGCGTCTTGTAACATAGAGCTGGCCTTTTTTGCCGATATACAGCATCCTTGGTTTTCCAAGTCCCATCGCGGCAGGGGTCGCCTGCCAGCCATTTGCCGTTTTAAGGCCCGATGCGAGTGAGGAACTGTACTCAAGATGGGTAGGGAAATTGGTAATGGTCACTTTCTTGGTATCTTCTTTAGGAGGTATGCCTTTCTGGCCGTAGGAAAGCAGCCCCATCACACATAGAAATGCAGTAAACTGGTATTTCGTTTTCATATAGCGTAAATTAATTAGTTATCAATAGCTACTCAAATACTTTAAAATGAGAATATTAGTCTTGATTTGCATATCCAAAAGTATTACCAATAAATAGTAATCAATTACAAGATATGCTCTAATACTTATAGGATTTACAGCAGATGGGAAAATTCAAGTAGGATTGGAATGGGTAAAATGGGTCTGGCAGGCAGAATTGAGTTCTCAGCGGCAGTACTAGATAGTGAGACAGGACGAAAATTTTTATAAACTAAATTTCCTCGTCGGTTATTGGATGTATTTAATCTTTGATTTAGCAAATTCGTCCAAAATCAGCTGTACAGATCTTTCTACATCTTTTGCGATAAGGGAAGATTCCAAAAGGTAATTGTCGACGTAATCAAAGACAGTCTTTTCTGTTTCGTCCAACTTTCTGATCGGATCTTCCTGATTGGACGAAGCAAAAGTACTTTCGAGATGTATTTTCAAATCGTTTTCAAATTTCTCTAATAAATCTTTCATTTATTCTTGTAATTTTTAAATGTTGCATAATAAAAATAAATATAATATCATATATGAAAAAAAACAGTACTCCAAAACTTGCATCAGCTGGCCATCTCTTATAAGTTCTTAATACAAATAATATAAGCTGACTGCAGGCCTGACCTGTAAATTTCACCTTCCTTTCGATGAGCTGTAGATTATATAACCTGCGAGGTACTGTATTTGTATTTATTAACCGGATTACAATACCTGATCTGAACTTTAGGTAATCTGCATACTAGTAACGCTTATAAAAAAGGCCCGTACTCACAGTACAGGCCAACTTTTATATTATTCCTAGGCCTAATCTTCCTCGTTTGCATCAAAATTAATGGTATTATAGGCTGCCTCGGTAAGCAGTGTATCTGCTTCTTTTTCCTCCGCCAATGTTTTCTCCAGCAGCAGTACCGCATCATCTTCGCCAAGTGTAGTAGCAAAAGCTGCCAATGTACCGTATGTTGCAATCTCGTAATGCTCTATTTTCTGAGACGCTGCTATGATTCCTGCGTCACGAACAGGTCCTGCTTCGGTTTCTTCCATAATGCTTTCTCCTTCCTTGATAAGTCCTTCCATTGCGTCGCATTTCTTGGCCGCAGCCTTCTCGCCAATTAAAGAAAAAACCTGCTCCAGTCTTTTAACCTGTTCTTCTGTAACGCTAAGATGATCGTTGATAGCAGTTACCAGGTTCTCGGAAGTGGAGTTCTTAGCCATTTTTGGCAATGCTTTAGTCAGGGCTTTTTCTGCCCAGTAAATATCTTTCAATGAATCTACAAATAGTTCTCTTAGTCCATCGGCAGCAGTCGATTTTGCTTTTACTTTTCCGTCTGCGCTCTTAGATGCTGTTTTTGCAGTATTTCTTGATGCAGTACTTTTGGATGCCGTACTTTTTGCTTTATCCGCCGTAGTTTTTTTTGCTGTAGTTGCCATAATTTTTTAATTTAATATTATATCCAAATTTACAAAGCCATCAACAGAGAGCCTTACATAATGATCCGTTATATCTTACAGTATTCAAACCTCATAGCAATATAAATCAGCAGGTTACAGACGCGAACTAATACATCGGAAACAAAAGCTGCCAATAATTATTCGAACCTATTACACTTAAAAAACACTAAAGGTTGCTAGTATTTTGAAGAACCAGTTTGCTGGAAACCGCCGTCGCGCTTACTATGTGTGAGAAAAACTATAAGAAGCATAAAATGTGGCAGCAAGCACCATGGATGCACGATTTTTTTAAACGTTTAAATTCCAAAAGATAGAAGGATTGTGCACACAAAAAAACCTGCATCCAAACAGGATGCAGGTTTAAATAGAAATATAAATAATCAACCTTGGCAGCTATTTACTGCCTTTACTGTTAGATGTTGAATCTTTGTTTATAGTTGTAGTCCCTTTTTGCGTAGTTCCATCCGAACCAGAACCAGTCGAACCCTCGCCGGTAGCACCAGTTGTTCCATTTGTACTTGTACGGGTCGTATCCGAGTCAGCTCCAATGCTGTCAACAGCTGCCTGCGTTGAATCTGTTTCATCTGCGTATGGATCTGTGCTGGAATTCTGATTGTTTTTACAAGATAGCACCAGGGTAAAGATCAGTGTAAGGAATGAAGTTTTTAATATTGTTTTCATAATGTCCTATTTTAGTTTCAATAACCTCAAAGTTAATATCTTAAAAGTTGAGATCGTTATATCATTAAATGAAGTATTTACAGATTTAGTACTTTAAACAATTAATAACCAGAGCGATAATTATATTTAACGCAATCGGTTTTTAAATATAATAAGCATGACGCGTTGAAAAATTATTTCTATTTCCATGGATCAAGTACTACTTTTACACATCCGTCTTCACGTTTTTTGAAAATATCGTAAGCATGTGAAATCTCACTCAACGGTAGTCTGTGCGTTATAATGTCATCTAGCTTCACCTTTCCCTGAACCACATATTCTAAAAGTTTATCAATGTGTTTGTGAGCCGGAGCCTGCCCTCCTTTTAGGATTATCCCTTTATCAAAAAACTGTCCTATCGGAAAATTATCATAGTTGACAGGATAAACACCCAAAACAGAAACAATTCCGCTTCTTCTTACGGCGCTCATGCAGGCTTCTAAAACTTTTGTTGATCCTTTTTCGAAATTGATGGTTGCCTTTATACGGTCCGCTAAATTACGGTCCGGTTCAAATCCAACCGCGTCAATGCAGACATCTGCGCCGCGGCCATTTGTTAGAGAACGAATCTGTTCAACAACATCTTTAGGCCCATCCTGCCATAGAATTGTGATACAGCCCGCTGTAGCTTTAGCTTTATCGAGTCTATACTGAAGTGTGTCAACTACAATGACCTGCGCCGCGCCTCTAAGCCAGGCGCTTTTGGCCGCCATGATACCAACAGGTCCCGAGCCAAATATCGCTACGGTTTCTCCGCCCTTGACTTCCCCCCAGTCCACCCCGGTATAGCCTGTCGGGAATATGTCGGTTAGAAAAAGAAGCTGCTCATCGCTTAGGTCTTCAGGAACAACTCTGGGGCCATAATTGGCATATGGTACGCGCACATACTGTGCTTGACCTCCGTCATACCCGCCATAGAGGTCTGTATAACCGAAAAGTGCCCCGCCTTTCTCTGTGAGAATTCCACCCTCAGGACCGTAATGTTCGGGGTTGCTGTGCTCACAGTTGCCCGGAACATCGTGATTGCAGAAAAAACAATTCCCGCAGGCAATCGGGAAAGGAACCACAACGCGGTCCCCTCTTTTCAGGTGGGTGACAGCCGAGCCCGTTTCCTCCACGATACCCATAAATTCATGGCCAAGCACCATGGGAGTTGTTGGCATGGCACCAGAATAAATATGCAGATCAGATCCGCATATTGCCGTGGAAGTAACTTTTAGAATAATATCATCCTGTGCTATGATTTTTGGATCTTCTACCGTATCATATTTAATCGAACCAGGTCCGTGAATAACTGCTGCTTTCATGATGTCCTTTTTTAAATTAATAGACAGCTAAGTAACTATAATTTAAGTCATTAATTTTACAGGATCATTTTAAATTCTTACAGATAAAACACTGTTGTGCAGGTATGATCCCCGCTCCGCATCACATATTGGCAATAACCTGCAGACAATTTTATCTTAGTGAATCAGCCTAGAGGGTCCGTCATTGGCACGCGCAAGAAAGCCCAATAGGCATAGTATGCTTCCAATTTCCTTCTACAAGCTTTTTATTTTACTGTCTCCGTTCTTTTTCTGGAGACCAGCTTTGGTCCAGATCTATTTCAGGAGAGTAATCATTTACCATGACCATCGGTCTTTGGAAAATCTTGTAAAAACAAGTATAAATTATGTAAGAAGAAAAATGAGCGATATGCCGAAATTTGATATAAACCAATTGGATGATGGATGCCTTTTTAGAAATTACGGCCTATTAACTTATTTCCTTCTGCTCTCTATAGGAGCGGTAGTGACTGGTTTTGTTCTCTTTAACTGGGAATAATTTTGATGTGCTTCTAAATACAGGCTGAATCTCTATTCCCTATTCACTTTTTATAAACTAAAAATGATCAATATGCATACGGTTACACCATGGAGCGCAACTGCCCAGGCAGATATTGAAAATAGTGAAATAATTTTGGAGAAAAAAATTCATTCTTCCACGTATCAATTTTATAATACAGGCGATTCGCTTTGGATTGTTGCTATAATGCCCGGTAATGGGAAAATAGCCTTTCGTGCCACATTTGCCATGAACAGCTGTTTTGAAGTTACCAATCTTTTTGAAGACCAGGATATTGTAATCGTAGTACTGAATTCCAGACTTGGCACTTATGAAGTCCGTATTGAATTTCCCTCTGCCGAAGCACCAGTTTTGCATTACACCACATCCTTCAATGCTAATATTCCTCTTCTTATGCCATTTTGGCCGAGGGACATAATTCCGCTGACGCAAAACGGGAATATTGCTAACACTTCTGGGACAATTCACATGGAACAGTTCGGATCCCGCTCCGGACTTCTTTTTGCGAGCATTACAAAACCGCAGACAGGTTCGTTTTTTTATTTTCAAAACCTTACATCCCTATCCGAGTATTGTGAAGCTACGGAAACGGAATCCAAAAATACAGTAGGCGGAAGCTGGCCCGAAATCGGGTTTCAACTCCCGACCACTGATAAACTGCCTCTTCCGGCGGGAAAAGCATTCACTATCTCGAATGCCTATGTAGTCTTTCATACTGAGATATTTGATCAGACAACAACAATCTGCGAGCATTTCTTAAATAACCTGGTCACGGTATACAAACTTCTTGAACAGCCGCGGATCGAATACCACAACTGGCCGCAAATCGCTCAGAAAGTGGTTTCAGATTTAAAGACTAATAAGGGTTCCTGGACACAAAAGCAGGGACTCCCCTATTTAAATGCCTACTTATGCGACTACGAAACGCCGCCCGAAAGTATGGTCCAGCTTGCCGTATTGGCTCCTTTTAAAGAATATGAAAAATGGAGCGGCGAAAAAGAGCCTATCTGCGAAGATTTAATTAAAGGATTACCTGCATTTTATGATGAAAAAATAAACTGCATAAACCGCTGGCTTCCCTCGATGGTTGAAAAACTGGATCAGTCCGAAGAGCAGAAAAAAGAAATGGTGATGGATTCCTGGTATTTGCATCATCCATTGATGAATCTGGCCAGACTTGCCTTAAGGGGTGATAAAACTTCAGAAAAACTTGTGCTTGACTCGATAGAATATGTTATAAGAACGGCGCACCATTTTAATTATGAGTGGCCTGTATTTTATAATATGGAAACCCTTGAGGTAATCAAAAAAGAAACAGCATCTGGTGCTGGCGGGGAAAGGGATGTCCCGGGAGCATATGCGCATTTAATGCTGCTGCTATTTAAATTAACCAAAGAAAAACGATACTTAAGCGAGGCAGAAAAAGCGGCAAAAAAACTGCAAGGACTCGGATTAAATATTCTGTATCAGGCCAATAACACTGCTTTTGCAGCCGGAGCATTATTGGAATTATACAAAATTACCAATAAAAAACTTTACCTCGATTTAAGTTACACATGCCTGACGGGATTATTTAAAAATGTTCAGCTTTATGACTGCAGGTACGGATTTGGTAAAAATTACACCAATTTCTTCTCCATTTTTCCCTTGAATGATGCCCCTTATACCGCCGCATATGAGGAGATGGAAGTCTATGCTGCCTTGTCAGAATATATGGTTCAGGCAGAAGATGTTAAGATTCTTCCGGCCCTGAGAACCCTAATTCCCGAGTTTATAAAATATGCTGTCGGCAGGATTGCCTATTATTATCCAGCAATGCTTCCTCTAGATATGATTTCTGAAGAAGTTAAAACCGGAGAAGTTCAGGCTGATCTGTGGATTCCACTTGAAGATTTATACAACGGATGGGAGAAAAGCGGCCAGGTCGGTCAAGAAGTCTATGGCGCCGGAATGGCCTTTGGTGTCGTACCAAGGCAATACATCAAAATTGGCGATACGTTTCTACTGTTTGTTGATTATCCCATTATTCACCAAAGTAAAAGGGGAAATACAGTCACCATAAAATTAGATGGAGATAAAGACTTGAACTGCAACTTAAAAATTATAAAAATTAAAAACAGCAGCATTAAAATGGAGGTCTTGCAGGATAAGCAAACACAAAAACCTTTTTCAGCAAATGCGAATATACACGAGTATAGAATTTCAGGTCGGGGTACCGTAAAAATTCAATGGTAATTTTTGATCCTGCAGTTTAAAGGCTCAGAATGTGGAAAATGAGCATAAAGAACTACAGGAAAGCATGATCTCAAATACGTTTTTTTTACTATGCGCTTCTGTAAATAGTAAAATGGCATAGATAATACCTGATTTGCGGACCAATATTCATACTAAGAAACTGTATTATTGAGACATTTCAATTTGGAATGCCGGACAGAATAGATAATAATAACTTTAAAAAAACACTTATGGAAAAATTAACAAACTACTTTGGACAGAACATCAAGGATAAAAAAATAGTTATAACTGGTGGAACAACCGGAATAGGAAAAGCAATTGCCGATGTCTTGGTTTCTCTCGGCGGGCGCGTACTTATTTTTGGAAGGGATCAAAAAGATTTTGAAAAAGCCGTTGCAGATATAAAAAAGCAGTTCCCGGACAGCGAGGTTTATGGTACTCCGGCCGATGTTACCAAAAAGGAGGACATTGACAAAATACTGGCAATAGCAGATAGTGAGCTCGGTGGAATTGACATTCTTATCAATAATGCGGCCGTTGCAGCCCCGGGACTAAAAGAGGAAACTTATGAGGATTACAAATACGCGATCGATACCAACATTACCGGTTATCTTGCCTTTGCTCAGGCAGCTGCTGCACGAATGAAAAAGCACAAATCAGGACATATCATCAATATCGGGTCAATGAGTGCGGAGAGCCGCACGCCTGAAAGCACCATTTATGTAGCCACAAAAACAGCCATTCGCGGATTCAGCACCTCACTTCGCAAGGAACTAAATCCTCTTGGGATCAAGGTTTCCCTTATTGAACCGGGCGCTGTGACAAGTGACATGCAGACCGATCCGAAGAAAGTGCAGCATGAGAAAGTTGAGAAACTGGAGATGCTGGAAGCTTACGATATTGCAATGAGCACTTTGTTTTGTCTCTCGCAGCCAAAAAGATGCGATATCGTCACGATGCAGATCCGTCCGCACCTGCAGATCATTTAATAGAAACGCATTTATTCTGGCTTTTGATAAAGATCCGTAAATATATATTTCATGGATATAGATACAGTTTTTTAATCCGTTCTCAATAATTTCCCCCAATCACCTTGGCACAATCTTTTTGAAATCTTAAATTTGGCAAAATCAAGTTTAAATAAATATGGTTTCGAATATTTCCAGATTTGGAGTTGCCTTCAATTTTGCCACAAAAAGTTAAATCGGTTTTTAAAGATATTTCACCGGTCTAAGTTTTGTGGCAAAATCGTGGCGCATTGCCTTTCCATAAAATAGGAATCCAGGAAAATCAATTGCTAAAAAGCTTAGGTCGAAACTTATACAAATATTTACAAGGCAGTGGCTAAGCTGGAAAAAATTAAAAAGCCTGCAGAAATTATATTTCTGCAGGCTTTTTGAATTAATAATAACCATTTATTTTAATTAAGAACCTACTTTGCTGGCGGCGGAGTCATAGTTTTAGAGGTATCGGTCCCAACAGTATCGGCTGGAACCGTACTGATGGTATCAGCCACAACAGCAGAGCTGTCTGCATAAGTATCATTGGTTTCAGCAGGAACTGTCTCATTTTTTTTACACGAAATGGAAAGCCCTGCAAGCACCAGCAGAACTGCAAACCCAGATTTAAAATTGATTTTCATAACAATATATTTTTTTAGTTTGAAATCCCAAGTTAAAAGAAAACCTGCTTATATTCTTACATAATTTCAGTGTTTTATTACAAAAGTTTATGGTAAAATCTAAAAATCAGCAAGTTTTTTTTTAAATAGACCGCCATTACACTATTACTGAAACCAGCAGAACGGCAATAAAGAATACTATTGAAATGACCATTGCATTTATTATAGCTCCTTTTCTCTTCTGTGATTGCTGTGCACGGTCGATGATGTGCTTTTTATTGCTTTTAAATAGTTTCATTCCGCTGTGATTTTATAATTTTTAAAGAAAACGTAAAAATACTGCCCCATGATTTAAAAAGCTTACAGCTTTAAAATTAGGTTTTTCATAATTGGAACATCCTGCATTCCTGTTTTATAAAATAGCCCGCTAGGAAAGAAAGCCCTTTTTTTTTGACAGAATGCTTACATAATTAAAAATCAATACATTAAATCCTTTCCGATGTGCAGAAAAAAAGATCCTTGTTCCAATGAAAGGCCGAAAATTGAAAACAAAATATTTAATCGGCTCTAAACTTGCTGTTTCTGCAGAGCATCAGAACAAGTGTCACCACTATGCACGAAGCGCTTCCTTCAAATAAAAGGCAAAGGATATAGATGGGAACCGAAGGTTCCGCTCCGAACATAAAGGTCTGGGACAAGGATTCAACGTAATGGTCGCCTCCCCGGGCATAACTGTAGATCATAAGTGCAGCAAGACTAAGCACTACGCCTATAAACGAAGTAATCATGGCTGATACCGCATTAAAAAGAAAATTATTCTGTCCTTGGGCAAGGTTAATGTTTAAAATCCTGTTTACGCCGTAAAATATAAAAAACACATTCAATAAACGCAGATAAAATACATGGGAGAGATTCAAAAACTCCATGAGTAAAAAGAAAAGCGCAACTCCTGCAAAAATGATCAGGCCGCTGCTTAATTCCTTAGGAACAGTGGATGAGTATGCTGTTTTCATAATAATTAAATTTTATTCGTATAAACTTCAAATTTAACACAGCTTTTCCCCGCTGCGTTATAAAATTAAAATACAGCTCTTACAAAATACACAGTACTAAATCACTGATAATCCAATAATTGCAATTGAAATAAATACAATACTAAAATAAAAAAAATGAAAGAATTGCAGTTTTCTGATTTTCTCTGATGCGCATAAAGTTTACAGCGCACGTCCGCCGACAAAAAAAGCCCCTCAAAATTTAAGGAGCTTTCTGGCAGCCGGCGGGTGCCTGAAATGGTATGCGGTAACTAACTAAATCATTGTACAGAACCTTCAGACGAACCCCGCCGGTCCCCTGTTTTTTCTGACTGATTAAATTGCTGTTTACCTTTACCAGTATATAGCAAATTTACCAAAATCTAACGTAGATCCCTTACAGTATATCCTTTCAGAATTACAGCTTTTTAAGGCTTAAGCCCATTCTTTTGACAATTTGATTTAATCATTCTCCGGATCAGGCGGCGTACAAATGGTATTTATACGTCCTTTAAAAAAAAAAAGCAGCACGCTTTGGCCTTAACGATATAAAACCAAATCATTCTGGCAAAAAAGTACAGGTCAAATACAGGCAAAGGGCTGGGCTCCAGAATAGTGAAAACCCTGATCAAAAACAGAAGCCCGGCGGGCTGTTAAAGCAATGCCGGCCTTGTCTGATATATGGTTTTGGATTATTTTTGCAGCATGAATTACGAAGATATAAAAAGACATTTTGAAGCGTTTCCTCCTCCCCTTGAGGTGGAATGGAAGCCCTGGGCAAAGATTACAGATACGCAGCTTTTTTTGAAGAGCTGCTACATCGGCATCCGCAATTTCAACGGTCCTGTAGAGAGATGCCCGGCCTGGTGGCATCTCAAGGATTTTTACTTGCACATCAAACGCACCATGCCCAGTCAAGGGAGCCCTGAAAAAGAAACTGTCCCTGAAGAATAAAGCCCCGTCCTGTCAGATCTTGTCTGATTAAAGATCCGCAAGTATTCAGATCCCTCATCATTATTTTTATCTTTAGCAGGCGGGCAGTTTTTTTTTCATCTCTTTTCTTAAGCTCTTAAGATCCCTGTCCAAAATCCCCTTTAAAAGATCTTTCAATTCCATAAAGGTAGGCGGTTTTACGGCATAATAATCCGCCCCGAGATTATAGGCGGTCCGGATATGCATCGCACTGCTGCTGGTGGACAGCATGATAATCTTTATATTTTTGAAATCGCTGTCGCTGTTTCGAATTTCTTTAAGGCATTCAAATCCGTTTTTTCGGGGCATATTGATATCCAGAAATATCGTTTCAGGAAGATGCTTCGCCTTTTCAAGGGTTTCCAGCAGTTCGCAGCCGTCTGCCGTCTGCACTACCAGAACAGGCAGGTTTAATTCTTCGACAGCATCAAGAAACAGCAGTCTGTCATCTTCATCATCCTCTGCCAGATAAATAATTTTCTCCCAATTCTGCTTTTGTGACATAGCTTTTAAATTTATAATGCGGCCAGAAAAAGAGATCTTAGAGCCGCAGTGGTTGGTAAAAAAACTTAGGTCTTACACTATTGAAAAATAGAATTACATTTTTTTGATGGTAACTGTAAAGATAATTCTTTTTTTTTTTAAAGAAAAAACTTTCCAAAAAAAGATGATTTCTGTGGCTGAAATGCCTGTTTGGAAAAATCCAAATATGCTGGCGGCGCCGGTTTAAAAAAATCCAAAATAAAGACCTGCCGTAAATTCTGAATAAAGTCTTTCTGCTTAATTGCAGCATAATCCAGACCGCCCGTAAAATCAGTGTTTTGATTTTTTGTTATTATTTAGAACATAATATTTTTAAAAATTGTTATCATCTGTGCTAATTTTGACAGGTATAAATGATAAAGATTATGAACCGGGCTATTGTACACATTGACATGAATACCTTTTTCGTCTCCTGCGAAAGGCTTACCAATTCAGAACTTAATGGGATTCCGCTCATTATCGGCGGGGGCGAGCGCGGCGTTGTAGCCTCCTGCTCTTATGAGGCGCGGCGTTTCGGGGTGCGCTCAGCAATGCCCATCCAGATGGCGCTCAGGCTTTGTCCGCAGGCCAAAGTGATGAAAGGCGATATGGAACTCTATTCAAGGCTCTCCCATGACGTTACCGAAATCATTCAGGAGAAAGCCCCTGTGGTGGAAAAGGCCTCTATTGATGAATTTTATCTTGACATTACCGGAATGGACAAATTCTACGGAAGCTACAAATGGACCGACGAGCTGGCCCGCCGCATCACAAAGGAAACCGGCCTTCCCCTCACCTTTGCCCTTTCGATCAATAAAACGGTATCGAAGATCGGAACAGGTGAAGGAAAACAGAAGCAGAACCTGGAGATCCCAGAACATCTGGTGCAGTCTTTTCTGAACCCGCTCTCGATCCGTAAGATCCCGATGGTGGGTGACAAGACCTTCCAGCTCTTATCCCGAATCGGAATCCGCACCATCAAGACCCTTTCTGAAATGCCCGCCGAGTCCCTGCAGCGCATGATCGGCCAGAATGGGATCGAACTCTGGAAAAAAGCAAACGGCATTGACAACAATCCCGTGGAACCGTATACCGAAAGAAAGTCGATCTCCACCGAACATACTTTTTCCCAGGACACAATCGATATAGATAAACTGGGAAGGGTCATCCTGGGGATGGTCGAGAAGCTTTCCTATCAGCTGCGCTCTGAGCAGTGGCTGACCTCGACTGTAACTATCAAGATCAGGTACGCCAATTTTGATACAGAAACCAAGCAGTGCAGGGTCCAGTATACCTCGGCCGACCACATATTGACCCAGACCGCAATGGATCTTTTTGGCAGGCTCTACCAGCGCCGGATGCGCCTGCGCCTGATCGGGGTGCGTTTCAGCGGACTGGTGCGGGGAACCTATCAGATCGACCTGTTTAACGATACCCAGGAAATGCTGGCGCTCTACCAGGCTATGGACCGGATGAAAAACCGTTACGGTTTTGATGCGGTGATGCGCTGCGCCGGTGCTTCCTTTAAGCCCAATACCAAAGACGAAATCTTAAAACGTAAAAAATAAATCATGTATCTCAACTGCCACTGCTTCCACTCCCTGCGTTATGGCACCATACCGCTCGAAGATCTGATATCCAAGGCAGCCGCCTTGGGTGTCAGGGCTATGGCACTCACTGATATTAATACCGTAACAGGGATTTATGACTTTGTAAAAGGATGCCGGGCTGTGAATATAAAGCCTATTGTCGGAATAGAATTCCGCTCAGAGCATCAGCTCCGTTTTATCGGACTGGCAAAAAATGCGGCGGGCCTTGCTGAGATGAACCGCTTTCTTACCTGGCATAATTTTGATAATGCCCCGCTTCCTTTGTCCGCTCCGGACTTTGAAAATGTTTTTGTGGTTTATCCTCTGGAGAACGTGCCCGCAGTTTTAAAAGAACATGAGTTTATCGGGATTCGTCCTGAACAGACCCCTGTACTGATTCTCAGTGACTGGAAGAACCAAATAGACAAGATGGTCGTGCTACAGCCGGTTACCTTCCGCACCAAAACGGAATACAAGCTGCATAAAATACTGCGGGCCGTTGACCTGAATGTAATTCTTTCACGACTCGGCAATACCGATTACTGCAGGAAGACAGAAGTAATGGTGGATCTGGGCAGGATCCTGAAATGTTATGAAGGATACCCGCAGATCATTTCCAATACGGAAAAAATAATAGCGGACTGCCATTTTGAATTTGATTTCAAAACGCCGAAAAACAAGAAATACTACACCAATAATAAAAAAGACGACTTGCAGCTTCTGACCACCCTTGCCCAGAAGGGGCTCGAATGGCGCTATGGGCAGCATAATGCAGAGGCAAAATCAAGGATGTTCCGCGAGCTTAAGGTAATAGACCAGCTGGAATTCAGCGGTTATTTTTTAATCACCTGGGATATCATACGTTTCAGCAATTCTCAGGGATTTCTGCATATTGGGCGCGGCAGCGGTGCCAACAGCATCATCGCCTACTGTCTCGGAATTACCGATATATGTCCTTTGGAACTGGATCTGTATTTTGAGCGTTTTCTGAACCTGAACCGCAAAAGTCCTCCCGATTTTGACATTGACTGGAGCTGGAAGGAACGTGACATAATTCTGGAATACATTTTCTCGCGTTACGGATATGACCATGTGGCCTTCTGCGGCACCAATGTAGAATTCAAATACCGTTCGATTTTTCGCGAGGTAGGCAAGGTTTTTGGGCTTCCAAAAGAAGAACTCGATGCACTTGCCAAAAACCCGATGACCCTGCACCCTGCAAATGAAGTGGTCCGTGAAGTACAGCAGTACGGAATGATGCTCGAGAAATACCCCAACCAAAGAAGCATGCATTCCTGCGGCATCCTGATTTCCGAAGAGCCCATCACCAACTATTCCGTGCTGGAAATGCCTCCAAAGGGCTTTCCCATAGTGCTTTTTGACATGCATACCGCTGAAGATATCGGGCTTGAAAAGTTTGATATCCTGAGCCAGCGCGGGATCGGCCATATTGATGACAGCGTAAAACTGATTGAGAAAAATCGCGGCATAAGGCTCAATATTCGTGACACCACCATTTCAAAAGATGAAGCCAGCTGCAACAGCTTTCTTGCAATGGGAAAAACCATAGGCTGCTTTTATATCGAGAGCCCTGCCATGAGAGGGCTGCTGCGGCGTCTGAAATGTGACAATTATAAAACCCTTGTGGCGGCCTCCTCCATCATACGCCCGGGGGTCGCGCAATCAGGAATGATGAAGGAATATATCTTCAGGCACAATCATCCCGACAGGTTTGAATACTTCCATCCGGTGTTCGAGCAGCAGCTCGGGGAAACCTACGGCATTATGGTATATCAGGAAGATGTCATTAAAATTGCCCTGCATTACGGCGGGCTTCCTGCAGCCGACGGGGACATTCTGCGCCGTGCCATGTCTGGAAAAGGACGCTCCAAAGCGACACTGCAGAAAGTAAAAGACAATTTTTTTGCATCCTGCGCGGCCCAGGGGCATCCCTTGGCGCTCAGCCAGGAAATATACCGCCAGATCGAGTCCTTTGCAGGCTATTCCTTCTGCAAGGCGCACTCGGCCTCCTATGCCGTGGAAAGCTATCAGAGCCTGTATCTGAAGGTGCATTATCCCATCGAATTTATGGTGGCGGTAATCAACAATCAGGGTGGTTTCTACCGCACCGAAGTGTATGTCCACGAAGCGAAGATGTCAGGGGCGGCAGTGCACAATCCCTGCGTGAACAAAAGCCAGTTGGAAACCACTTTGTATGGTTCTGATATCTATCTGGGGTTCATGCACCTGCAGAGCCTTGAATCCAAAACAGCTGTTTTGATCCAGCAGGAACGGGAAAAAAACGGGCTTTACAAATCATTGGAAGACTTTATCAACCGCATACCCATTGGAATTGAAGCCATACAGATTCTGATTTTCATCGGCGCATTCCGGTTCACCGGGAAAACAAAAAACCAGCTGCTGGTCATTGCCCGTCTAATTCTGGTAAACTTCAAGCCTGAGAACCGCGCACCGATGCTGCTTCAGGAGCCTGTAAAGGAATTTGTTCTTCCCCAGCTGGAACGTTCTGCTTTTGAAGATGCCTTTGATGAGATTGAACTGCTGGGCTTTCCTGTCTCCTGTTCCCCTTTTGATCTGCTTCAGACTCCTTTTAGGGGCAGTGTCATGGCAAAAGACCTTTTGGACCATCATAAAAAACAGGTCCGAATGCTGGCTTATCTGATCTCCCGCAAGCATGTGCCCACAAAGATGGGCGCTATGTATTTCGGCACCTGGATAGATGCTGAAGGGCAGCTTTTTGATACGGCGCATTTTACCGACAGCCTGGCCATGTATCCTTTTCAGGGAGGAGGATGCTACCTGCTGCTGGGCAGTGTGGAAGTGGATTACCATTTCCCCACCATAACGGTTACCAAGATGGCTAAAATGCCCTTTATACCAGATCCGCGCTATGAACAGGAGAACGACTGGAAATACTGGGCGCAGCAGAGAATGCGCGAAGATGTGAGCATGACCCATCGCGCTCCCTATCCGCAGGAACATGAAATCAATATTCCAAGGCTTAAAATGAGCAATTAACAGGCTTCTTCGGCTTTAGGCTTTAAGCCTGCACTGAGTATGAACTAAAAAAATAAAGAAAATGATGCTTTTTGATGACACCGAAATTTTTTCATCAGGTAACGGCGGCAGGAGAATATTTGACGTCCCTGATGCGGATCTGCTGCTGATTGATAATTTCTTCAGCAAAACCGAATCCGATCATTACTACAATGTTTTATACCACGGCACACCGTGGAGGGAATATGAAATGCCCATGTATGACAAAGTGGTTACAGCTCCCCGCATGATCTCGTGGTACGGGGACAGCAGCAGGCCTGAACGTAAATCAAATCCGGATTGGCCTTTGGAACTGCTCCAGATCAGGGAGCGCGTGGAAAAGGAAACCCGCATAAACTTTAACGGCGTACTGCTCAATTTGTACAGAGATGGCACCGATGGTGTGGGATGGCACAGCGACAAGACCTCATCGAGCAATAAGAATATGAACATCGCTTCTGTGACTTTCGGAGAAACGCGTCTGTTCCGACTGCGTCATAAAGTGCTCAAAAATATGGCGCCAATCGAAATTCCACTGCACCACGGAACCTTTCTTCTCATGGCAGGCAGCACCAATACCTACTGGGAGCATCAGGTGCCTAAGACGGCCCGTCCCGTACTGCCCAGAATCAACCTTACCTTTCGTCAGGTCAGGGAAATATAAAATAACGACTCCTTTCTAACCGACTGAAAACCATAGCAATCCTATAATAATAGGGGATTAAAATATAACAGCTTTATTTTTCTGTCATGTTAACTTTGGAATTCACTATTAAATTTAAAAATCATGGAAAATCTACATAATAACGGACAAGAGCAGAACGCTCATATTGATATTTCACAGCAGGCTGAAATCCAGCAGTGGGCTGAAAAGTTAAATGTCCCTGAGGAGATACTAAAAGATGCCGTAAGGGCAGCAGGCACTACTGTGGAAGAAGTAGCCAAGCACTTGAATGATAATTCTCCTTCCAGAGAAAGCGCTTCTGAAACGGTCCGTTTGAAAGACGGTCCCTGGCATGATGAAAAGGAGAATGGTGAACATCACAATCAGGAAGGAAAAAGCATTGAAGAGGCAACAGACCCTTCAAAACTATCACAGCTTTAAGTTGTAAAAAACGTATCGGCATCCCTATTAATCATTGCTTTATAAAAAGTAAAAACAAGAAGATGGAAAAGATCCTGAAGGGCATTTTTTTGATTAAGCAGTCAAATGATGCTCTTCAGGATTTTATTTTAAGATAACCGCTGTCTCATTAACCGATAGCTAATCATCCTGAATATAACAATTGCTTCTTACCTTTCTTTTGAGTTAATTGCATAAATTTGTGCTGCAGACTCTTTGATCTGCCCCTCTGCTTTAAAAAAATAAATAGAGATCAAAAACATTCCGTTTTAAAAATGAACGATCCAATACTAGAGAACCTTAATCCCAGCCAGCTCCAAGCCGTGAAAACCACAGAAGGCTATGTGCGCGTTATTGCAGGAGCCGGCTCAGGAAAAACAAAGGCCCTTACCTCCCGCTTTGCCTACATTGTGGACAGGCTGGGCATCAATTCCTCCAATATCCTCTGCGTGACCTTTACCAATAAAGCGGCGCAGGAAATGAAAAGGCGCGTCAAGGCGCTTATTGGCGATCTTTTTGATGTCAGCTTCATCACAACCTATCACGGTTTCTGCGTGCGTTTTCTGCGTGAGGAAATCAACAAAATCCATTACCCTAAAAATTTTATCATACTGGATGCCGAAGACCAGAAAACCATTTTAAGGGAGGTGTTCAACGAACTGGATATCAATTCCAAAAACCTCACTTTCAAACAGGTGCTCCGCTTTATCTCCAAACAGAAAAGCACCTCTGATTATCTGGGATATATGCTCGAGAATAAAAGCTTTGAGCCCGATGAGAAGGAATCGCTCTCCAGCCGCGTGTATCAGAAATACCTCGACAAGCAGAAACGCAACTATGCGCTGGATTTCGATGACCTGATCCATTTTACGGCTTTCATACTTGACAGTAATCCTGATGTGCTTTTAAAATGGCAGGAAATGCTGCATTACATACAGGTCGATGAGGCGCAGGACAGCTCCGACAGCCAGTTCCATCTGGTGGAAATGCTCTCGCGTGTGCACCAGAACCTGTTTCTGGTAGGGGATCCCGACCAGACGATCTATGAGTGGCGCGGTGCGAAACCCGAATACCTGGTGGAATTCGACAGGATGTTTCCTGACACGAAAACCATTATCATGAACCAGAACTACCGCTCTACGCCAAACATCCTCAAAGTAGGCAACCATATTATCAAAAACAACAAGGTAAGGGTGGACAAGGATATGGTCACGGATAATCCCGAAGGAGTTGAAGTGGTGCATTTCCATGGAAAAAATGACTTTGAGGAAACCTTCTGGGTGGCTTCCGAAATCAAGGAAATCCTGAAGACCCAAAATGCCGCTTATTCTGATATCACTATCCTATACCGCTCTAATCATCTTTCGCGAAATATTGAACAGGCGCTTATTAAAGAAAACATTCCCTATGCCATATTTGGCGGCGTGCGTTTCTTTGAACGGAAAGAAATCAAAGATGTGCTTTCCTTTTTAAGGCTTATCGTACAAGGAGATAATTTCTCTTTCCTGCGCCTGCACAACCATCCATCCCGCGGGCTGGGGAAAAAGTTCCTCGAAAGGCTCAGCCTTCTGGCAGGCGAACAGAACCTGTCCCTGCTTCAGGCGCTGCAAAATAATATTGAGGACAAAGAGCTCAATAAAAAAGGGGCTGTAGATTTTCTGGCTCTGGTTGAAGAGCTGAAAACAGATGCCCAGACAAATTCCATCTCCGATCTGGTTAAGATCATACTCGATAAAAGCGGACTGTCCGAACTCTACCGAAAAGACGGCGATGAGGACAGGCTGGAAAATATAAAAGAGCTGGTAAGCTCCATGCTGCTGCTGGAAAAAGAAAACAACGGCCCTGTAAATATTGCCGAATACCTGCAGGAAATTGCACTCTATACCGATCTGGACAAAGACACGGAAAATCAGGATAAGGTGCGCCTGATGACCATCCACATCTCCAAAGGGCTTGAATTTCCCTATGTGTTCCTATGCGGTTTTACCGAAGGGGTGCTGCCAAGCGCCCTTTCCATAAAAGAAAGAAGAAAACGGGCTATCGAGGAGGAAAGAAGACTGATGTACGTTGCCGTTACCAGAGCCGAGAAAAGGTTTTATATGACCGATTCGGAAGGCTTTAATTTCACCACAGGGCTGAGCAAGTACCCGTCAAGATTCCTCTTTGAAATCAAGGAAGAATTTTATGTGCGTAAAGGAAAACTGTCAGCAGAAATCCTCCAGGCGGCACAGTCATCGGCATCGGCCTCAAAAAACAGTGAAGATACCGAGTTCATTGAAGGGGATCTTGTAATGCATCCTGTCTGGAACAAAGGGAAAGTGCTTGCTGTGGACAGGGAGAAAAACCAGTACACGGTGCATTTTTTTGAAATGGGAAAAGAGAAACCCATTGACTTTTCGTTTCGTTTCCTAACTGCCGCATCAGATGCTGAACCTGAGGGTTCTTCCCCTGCCGAACTTCTGGATATCCAGGAAAACTTAAAAAATGCACCGGATCCCTTTGCAGACCAGGAGCAGCAGAACGGCTTTGCTGACAGTGAGGATAGCCGTATTTTTAATGATTAAAATACAGACAGTAAAAAGGAAGAATGGTAAAAACCGGCTCATCAGAGCGGTATTGCCGTATCGGTACTTAAATCATTTTTTATACAAAAGCCCATTGTTTCAAACAGCAATGGGCTTTGTCTTGTATCGGCGTATAATAGGCAGTACCTGAAACTTTTTCATAAAAGGCATGCATGCGGTGTTATCTGAATGTACCTTAAACTATAACGCTGCAAAGCTGTATTTTAGTGTGCATCATCCTGTTTTACTCCTTGCTGTTCTCCATGCCGCTGATAATTTTAGCCACTTCAGTTTCGGTCGATTTTAGTTTTGCCTGGCAGAACTCTATCAGTTCAGATGCCCTTTTTACTTTGGCAGCCAGTTCATCCACAGAGATGGTTTCGTCTTCCATCTCTTTGGCGATCAGGGCCAGCTCTTTGGCTGCAGCCTCATAAGTCAGTGTGTTTTCCATCATATTCTATTTTTTCGTTGACCGTACTTTTCAGTACGGCATCTTTTGTTACTATTTCAATCTCTTCGCCTTCCTTTATGCTCCCTGCTCCGTTTACAATTTTATTGTTTTTTCGGATCACGGCATATCCTCTGCTGAGCACATTCTGCGGGGAGAGCAGCTTTATAGTTTTATGGTGGTCCTCCAATTGGAGTCTGCGGCTTCGCAGGTACTGGCTGGTAAAGATCTTCAGGTTCGCTTTTAAATGCTGAAGATTGCTGTTTTCCTGCTGGATGATGCTCTGCGGCCTTTGCAGTGCTTTTTGCGCAGCCAGCAGAAGATGCTGCTTTTTTTCTGCCAGCAGGTTTCGGCTAGCCTGCGAAATATGCTGCTTTTGCAGCATAAGCCCTTCTTTCTTCGCGGCAATCAGTTCCCTTGCATTATGGCTGACCAGATTTTTGATCTCGCTGAGTTCCTTGTAATGCCCGAGGAAAAGCTGCTGGGATTTGATGGCTATGGTCCTTTGCAGCGAGAGTATGTGCTGCTCGAAACTGCGGTTGTGCGCTATGATGAACTCCGCCGCCTTGGTTGGGGTTTTGGTATGGGTATGGGCCATCAGATCGGTAATGCTGACATTTTTCTGGTGTCCGATGCCGGTTATCACAGGGATCGGGAATTTTGCGACAGCCCTTCCGATATTGTAGTTGTCGAAAATCAGAAAATCAGACTGCGATCCGCCTCCCCTTGTAATGACAACGGCATCATAAGGAATTCCGGTATTATAGACTTCTATGAGTTTATTTAGGAACAGCTTGGCGTTATTGTCCCCCTGCACAACGGTATGATAGTCATCAATCTGAAAAACATAGCCAAAATCATTATGCTGCATCGTATGGCGGAAATCCTCATTCCCGGCAGAACTGCTTGAGGAAATCACCGCAACTCTCTGGATTACTGCCGCAAATTTAAGACGGCTGTTCAGCGTGGAGTATCCCTCGCCTTCTTTGTGTATAAAATCATTTTCCCTTACAAGCCTTGTAAGGGTAGCGTTGCGCTGCTGTTCCAGGATGCCGAGCATGAAATTGCTGTCGATATCCAGAAGGTTTACCGAGAGACCGTACAGCGGATGGAAATCCACGCTCACCTGAACAAGAACATGAAGGTTGTTGGTAAAACGCTGTCCGGTGATGATTTCAAAATCAAGGATCTTCAGCGCTCCTGCTCCCCAGCTCTTGCCCATTATTTTAGCAGTGATCACACTGCCTTTCTCTGATTTCTCCACCAGTTCAAAATAATGGATCTTTTTATCTGCCTTGAAGGAATGGTTGGTGATATCAGCCACTACCCAGTACGTCTGTCCCTTAAAGCGGGAATGGATCGTATCCTGGATCTGGCCGGTGAGCTGTGAGAGTCTGATATACTGGTCTGGTCCCATATTGTTTTTAGGGGTCTGCTGCTGTTTGTTTTTTCTTCTTCACCGCTAAGATAGCTATTCTCAGGCGGATCTCAAAAACAGAAAAAAGAGAGGTTAATTTTCAATTCAAAACGGGTTAAAAGGGCAGCCAAAGTAGTGCCCGCCCTCACCTGCATGCGCATAACGGCCCCTGGCCGCCCTTCGGGACTTATAGCACTCCGGTTCGGTATCCGGACACTTTTCTTCTGCTTTCTTTTTTCCCGTTTTTTCTTTTGAAAAATTTCATTTGGGAAGCAGGGGAAAAGAAAACTTAAAAGAGTATTCACTAAAACTTTATTGTCATGGAAATCACAGGACGAATTGTAAAAGATGCCTCCGTTTTCAAAGTAAAAGAAAACCGTGAGGTCGTAAACTTCTCCATAGCGGTCAACGACAGCTATAAACCCAAAGGAAGCACAGAGGTCAAAAAGATTGTAACCTATATCGACTGTTCTTACTGGCTCAGGTCGGGACTGGTGCAGTGGCTTAAAAAAGGTACTCTCGTCCAGCTCTTCGGACGCATCGGACTGAATGTCTATATCGGAAATGACGCCCGTGCGCACGGCGCTTTGACCTTTCACACCTCGGATATTAAAATCCTTGTATTCCCACAGACGCAGAGCACAAAAGCAGTACCCGCGGCTGAAAAGGACAATAAAAACGAAGAGCCTGACGACCTGCCCTTCTAATTGTTATCTCCATTAAATTTTTATACACGCCTAAATGAAATAGTATGAAAGCCTTAGAAAGATCAAATTACAGTGGGTACCGTGTAAGCGATGCCTTTAATGAAATTATCCTAAAAAGCATTACTTCCTACAGCGGAAAACGCAGGGAAAAGCTCAAATCCTTTTTCCTTGATTTGCAGCAGGGAGGATGCGTGAGCGGCATGATTTCAGAATTTATCTACCACACGGACTGCAAAGCGTTTTACATCGAACATATCGATGACCTTGAAAATATACGTACTGAATTGGAAGAAGCTGTCGGCGAGCCGATCGAAAACCGATTTGGGGCACCGCATTACACCTTTGTCTGCTGGCTCTGCTTCGAGGAATATTGTTATGAGCTCTATTCTAGGCTCTTTGAATAGAAATTTTCAACCTTAAATCTATTCTTATGAAAGCTTCTGAAAATTTTAAAAATGCCATAGAGAAATACCTCAGCACTTTGGCGCAGGGCGATGCCGCCTTTGAGACAAACTATGCCAAAGCTTCCAAAAACTTGGAAAGCTGCATCCATTATATCTTCGGCGAGGTCAAAAAAACAGGCTTGTGCGCCTTTGACAATCAGGAAATCTTCGACATGGCAGTAAAGTACTACACCGATGATTCTATCGGCAAGCCTGCATCGATTGCGTGCAGAGCCGTGGTGCAGACCCCTGCACCGTCCGACCTTTTTACGCAGCCCGAAATCCCTGCTGCGCCAGTCAAAAGCGAACCTGTTCCAACCGTAAAAAAAGACGTAAAACCTGCGGTGCAGACCACTCTGAAACTCTTTGACCTATGACACCCAAAACCATCATCGAAAAGCAGCTGACGGCGCTGAGCGCCTCTCTTGCGCCTATCAGAGAAGAGGTATTTACTTGGGCAGAGCAGACTATTTTTCTCAAATGGGGTGTGTTGTCCCGCAGCAGGTTCTACTGCCTGGACTGCGCCCACGTTTGGAAACCCTCCTGTCCAACCACCTGCGCCAAGTTCACTTCCTGCCCTGCCTGCGCAGGCAGACTCAAAATGATGCCTTATAATCAGGTGCATTTCAAAGAAAGCGAATATTTTGCCGTAGTGCAGCAATGTGCAGGGTATCAGGTGGTGCGCATGGTCATATCTCATAAACACATGAAAAAGAATTTCCTGCCCTGCTATTTCCATAAGGAAGTCATGCAGCATTGGATAAACCCCAAAGGGGAAGTGCGCACCCTTGCGCTCAGCACCAATGTGTTTTCCAGTAGCCTTGATGCTTGGAAATTCTATTCCCCGCTTGAAATAAAGCCAAAGGACTTCGTCCGCAACGCCCGATTCTATATCAATCCTTTCAAGGTCTATCCGCAGATGAAAGTGCTTCCGATTTTAAAACGCAACGGATTCAAGACTTCGGTATATGACATTGCACCGCACTTATTGTTTTCATCGCTTCTAAGCGACCCCATCGCCGAGACCCTGCTAAAGGCAAAACAGCTGAACCTGTTGCAGTATTACCTGTGCGCATCACGGCAGAACATCCGCCGCAACTGGCAGGCGGTCAAAACCGTCATCCGAAACCATTACAAAATTTCAGATGTCCCCGTTTGGGAGGATTATCTCGAACTGCTGCGGTATTTCAAAAAAGACCTTTCGTGTGCGCTCTATGTATGCCCCGATAACCTCAGTGAAGCGCACGACCATTTAGTAAAAAAGAAAAGGGACTTGCTTCGCAAGAAAAAACTCCGCGACCTGCGCCTTGAAATCGAAAAGGCGCAGAAAAGATATGCAAGCGACAAAAAGCGCTTTTTCGGGCTGTCGTTCCGCGATGGGCAGCTCAGCATTTCCGTTATTGAAGAAGTAAAAGATTTTATGGCCGAGGGCGACGACTTGGGGCATTGCGTGTTCACCAATGAGTATTATGTTAGAAAAGATTCGCTGATACTCTCGGCAAAGGTCTGCGAGAATTCCGTAGAAACCATCGAAATTTCACTCAGCCGTATGGAAATCCTGCAGTGCAGGGGAATGAAAAACAAGCCCTCCAGACATCACAGACAGATCCTGCAGCTGCTGAGCCAAAACTTGTATCAGATAAAGGAGCGCATGAAAAAAAGAAAACCCAAAATTATAAGCCGATAAGCATATCGGCTTTTTTTATGCAGTGAAATCAAAGCCCGAAAGCCCGCCGTCCTCCCGGACGGCGGGCTCTGGATTCCAATGCCTGCCAAAGCCGCATTACTTTAAGGTAATCGCATCGGCAAGGTTTTCCTGATCGATAAAGGCCGTTATATACTGCCGGGCTTCACCGCGCTTCTCCAGATCCGTTTCAAAGGTATTGAGATGATACTCCTCGTCCTGGTCCAGGATATGGATGATCTCGGTATAGCCTTTCGAAATCAGGCTCCCTTTGAGCTTGATCACGGTGAGCTGCTGGTGCGGGTCCAAATCTTTTCTCACCTTTAATTGTATTGCTTTTTCCATTGTGAAAGATCTGTATGTTAGGGTAGTTGTAATTCTCCTATCAAATATAGCAATTAAGACCGCAGCCGCAGCACCGGGTACTGTTAAAAAAAAGACAAGCAGCATTTTACCGTACATGTTAATTTAGTAAGAAAAATAAAATTTACTGTAAGAAAAAAATAAGGAAATGATTTAATTTTAGGAAGGCAGAATCTTAAAAACGTTTAGCCCTCACAATGGAAAATCAAAACTGGACAAAGCTAAATTACTTAATTTAAAGCGCATCTTTAAGACATGAGAAGTAACGGAGAAATAATAATAATAATCGAAGATGACGAGGATGACAGGCTCTTCCTTAAGGATATTTTTGAAAGCCTGGACTATCCCAACAAAATAAAATTCATTGAAGACCCAATGGATGCCTTTTCTTACCTTTCCAATTCGAAGGTGAGGCCTTTCCTTATTTTGTCAGATATCAATATGCCCAAGATTAATGGCTTTGAACTCCGCGAACAGATACTTGCCCTGACGGAAATCCGCGAGAAATGTACTCCTTACATCTTTCTTTCCACCTCGAAAAACCCAGAAAATGTGCTCAGGGCGTACCGCTGCCAAGTACAGGGATACTTTAGGAAAGAAGAAGACTTCTCAGTCTATCAAGCCATGATAAAAAACATTGTGGAATACTGGCGCCTAAGCCTTACTCCGGGATCAGCATTGTAAAAAGCACCTCTGCTTTATTTATATTGTACCAATCCGCCCGCTGAACTTCAGGTAAAATCTGTTGAGGCTTTCTATTTTTTTTCTTGCTCGAAACATCAAAATGGCTATGGCTGCAAAAGCGAATCCAGCTGGGAAAGAAGCTCGCCAAAACTGTTGGGCTTGCTGATATAGGCAAGGATGTTATGCTGCCCGATTTTGCTCTTCATGAAATCCGCTGAGGGGGTCGAGATCATCACTACAGGAATATCCTTCAGCCTTGCGTCATTTTTTAAAGAGACCAGCAGCTCCAGCCCATTGATTCTGGGCATATTATAATCTAGAAAAATCAGTTCGGGCAGCTTATCAGACCCCCTGAGTTCTTCCAAGGCAGTCTGCGGACTGCTCTCCCATCGCAGCAGTATGTTTTTATTGAGCTGGTCTACCGCTTCCATAAACAGCTCGGCATCTTCACGGTCATCATCGATAAGCAGAATATTTCTATATAACATGGCACATACATTTTTAAGCTCCTCGGCTGCAGTTAAATACGGTTTTTAGCCCGATGCGGTTTGGCGCGGCAGGCAAAAAAAGATAAATCACCTATAAAGCCGCCTTAAAGGTACGGCGATTTTCTGCGGCAAATGGATGCTGGCCTCCAGATGTGGAAATTTTACAACTCTATTTTGGAATTATATAAGAACAATGCTGCCGTGAAGATTATTTTTGCGTTTTTATAGGATTTTTCATCCTTGCCTATCTGTATTATTTTGGTTTTAAATTAGAACTGCAGACTATGAGAACCCTATTGCTCCTTTTTTGTGCACTGGCTGTCTGGGGGTGTTATCCGCAGCAGCACCATGATCCTAAAGTGCTTCTTGCCATGGAAACCTATGCTTTTTTGAAAGGACAGAGTGCCGCCCTGAAAAAGGCCGCCAGCCAATTCCCTGCCTTTGCAAAAGAAGCGGCCGACCTTCAGCAAAAGGCTCAGGCGGTATTTGGAAGGGCAGAGAAAAATGCGGAACTCTTTCTGCGGCAGCAGCTCGCTGATCCGCAGTTCAGCAGCTTTCAAAAACACATTGACTCCCTGATAAACCAGCAGCTGCAGCACCCTATTGAAAAGAAAGAATATACGGCCAAATTTCTTCAGGCCGTCAAAGACAAAATAGGGTTCAGCCCGGCTGCCGCTCTTCCCAAAGGCCTGCTCGCCTTTGCCTACCATGACGCGCCCCATCAGGAAATAATCGACGGCCATACGGTAAAATTCTCCACAAAGGGCCATCCCAAAGCAGACCAAAGCGTGGTTGTGCTGCCGATACCCAAAAGCTGGGAGGCGCAGGAAGCCCAAATGCCCGCAGCCGTGCAGCAGTTTACCAGCTGTGAGGGAAAAGGAAATGAAAAGATACTGATCGTAATTCATGATCTGCCCCAAGAATACCAAAACCTTGCACTTAATGAAAAATCCATGCAGGAAATGATACCCCCGCAAAGCAGGCTGATCCGCACAGAGCCGGTTACCATCGATGATATGCCGGGCATAATGGCGGAAATAGAGGAAATTTTGGACGAGCCCCAAAAAAACATGAAAGTGCGCATGCTCCAGTTTATGGCGGCAAGTGGGGGCAAGTTATACTGCCTGCAGGGCAGCATCGGCCCTGCTGCTGCGCACCAGAATCTGGATCACCAGCTGAGAAAATACGAACCTCTGTTTCGAATGGTGGCCCAAGCTGCCCGGATAGAGAATTAAAAAGCGGGACAAAAAACGCAAAACGCTGTAAAAGAGGACCATCTAAATTTTGAGCTTCCCAAGAAGCGGCTGATCGCAATGCACAGCTGAAAACAGCAGATTACCATTCGATACTCTATATCTTGCAAAAAATTGCTGTAATCTTATAATAATGAAGGCTGGTTCGTTTTTTAAATTTGATTCCATTTTTTTTAGGAAAAAAGAAGATGATTTTTAAAAATGCAAAAAGTAAATGATTATGGAAAGCAAAAACAATATACCGCAGAATGCTGAGCAGACCGGTGTGGCACCTGCACTTGGAGAAAGCGCGCTGCACAGCGAAAACACCTTAAATCCAGCCGCACAGCAAAACAGCCATGCTGCTGAAATGCAAGACCCTGTCACCAAATATGCAGTACCGCCCTTCAATGAGCAGTCGCAGCCATGGCCGGGTCTTGTCAGTAAAATGGATCCGAGACCGGATCATGGTGAAGAAAGCTACAAAGGCACAGGACGATTAAAAGGCCGTAAGGCCCTCATTACAGGAGGCGATTCCGGTTTGGGAAGAGCCGCCGCAATTGCTTATGCAAGAGAAGGAGCTGATGTTGCCATAAACTATTACCCTACCGAAGAGGAAGATGCAAAGGAAGTGATCCAGCTCATTGAAGCCGCAGGAAGAAAGGCTGCTGCCATTCCCGGGGATCTCCGCGATGAGACGTTCTGCAGATCTCTTGTCGATCAGGCAGCCCAAGCCCTTGGCGGATTAGATATAGTAGTCAACAACGCGGCAAGACAGCAGGCTCACCAATCCATTTTAGATATTTCCTCAGAAGAATTTGACTGGACCATGAAAACCAATATTTATGCTCCTTTCTGGATTATCAAAGCGGCGCTGCCTTACCTGAAACCGGGATCATCCATCATCGGAACAAGTTCTGTGCAGGCCTATGCTCCCACCGAAGATTTATACGATTATGCCCAGACAAAAGCCGCCACTACAAATTACATCAAATCACTGGCCAGACAGCTGGCACCAAAAGGAATCAGAGTGAACGGTGTAGCCCCAGGACCAGTGTGGACTGCATTGCAGGTAAGCGGAGGTGCCAGTATGGAAAAACTCAAAGAATTTGGATCCCAAACTCCTTTGGGGAGACCAGGACAGCCGGCCGAACTGGCTTCCATTTATGTACAGCTCGCCGCTGAAGATGCCAGCTATGCAACTGGGCAGATTTATGGCTCAAGCGGCGGTGAAGGCAATCCATAATCAATCAGAGAGAGGATTTATAAAGTACAAAACCTCTGCAATAGCAGTCTGCAGAGGTTTTTATTGGCTGCAATAAAAATTTACATCAAAATACTCTATTTTTTATAAAAGCAATCAGAGACTGATAATGAGATACTGCAATTCTATATGCCGGCGATTTGATTTTGATGATAAAAAGTAAAACTAAATTAAATCTTCTCCATTTTTTTACCTAACCAAGTATTCCTGTAACAAGTCTTTTCTAAAAAAACATTTCCTATATTTAAAAAAACATCCCAGGAGGTTCTTTAAAAGAGTACTGTCCATCAAATGGAGATGTTCTGTTAATATTTTCCTGTTTCAGTACGTTTAAAAGTTTTCGCGGCTATCTGCTCTCCTAAATCATTGACGCTCATCAGCAGGTCCTTAATCTGATTGGCATAGAAGAGTTTAGCCTCTGTATTGTTGATAGGCAGAATAGCTAAAAAGTGGGACCATCTTAATTGCCGGGACAGTCTCGCGACAATTTCTTTGTCTGCAAACTCATCAGCAAACCGCATCATTGTCCGAAGATTTTTTTCTTCAAAATTGCTGCCGAATTTATCCGTTAGTTCCAACGACAAGGCAGTCACGATCTGTCGTGCGTTTTCTGATAGTTTTTTATCAAGTATTGTTTCATTAATTTTAAATCCAATTTCCCAAAAAAGCAGCACTGAAGAACTGTTAGCCTGCTGTTTGGTCTGCTCGGCAAGGCGGGATAACTCGCTGATTAAATCCGCTTCAATAAACGCTGTATTATTTATATTTTCCGCCATAGTATCCCATCATGCTTAACCAAATTACAGGGCTTCTAATTTAGTTGAAATCATCACAATTTTTATTAAAAGTTTCAGCTAAAGGCCTAAATAAAAATTGAATATTTCAAAGATAAAAAATCTAACAGCATCCGCCCTGCGTTTTTTTTAGAAATAAATAAGCAGTAAGACATCAGACACTCTTTAAAAGCGATGCGGATCAATGTTTTTAAAACAGCCCGGATTCCAAATTAACACATCCAAAAAAAATGGTTTAAAAAAATAGTCGGCTCCGGCTTCCCACAAACAAAACCTTAAAATGCCATTGCAGTATGCAGATGTAGTGTTTGGCATTATTTAACTAAAGTTTTATGCCGCAAATGCAGTTGAAAAACTAAAGACTTAAAAGTGACAATTTTAAAATTTTCCATAAAAATTGTATAAAAGCTGCCACAGCGGAAAAATTAATTTTACGCAAGACAAAAACTATTTTTTTACGCTGGCTGTTAGGCAGAAACAGCATACCGGATGAAGAAGTCCGTTCCATCGGAACCGCAACAAAAAATAAAATTGCTTACTTTTACAAACCAAAACTGTTATCCTGTATGCAGCAGCCCTTCCTAAAACTAGAAAATTGAATCAAGACCCAAATACTTCAGACTTTTACTTTCTTCAAAATGGAGGTGAAGCCGCCGAGCTAATTGAAAATATTGACTGGGAAAGCCATACTTTGGGCACTCCGGACACCTGGCCGGAGAACCTCAAAAACACCATTGCCACAATCGTGTCCTCAAAATTTCCGATGTTTCTCTGGTGGGGTGATCAGCTGATACAGTTCTACAATGATGCCTATCGTCCCAGTTTCGGAAATGAGGGCAGACATCCCAAAGCCATGGGACAGAAAGCCGTGGACTGCTGGCCTGAAATATGGGATTTTATCCATCCGCTGATTCAAAAAGTGCTGTCAACGGGAGAAAGCATATGGTACGACGACCTGCTGCTGCCAATATTCCGAAACGGCAAAATGGAAGACGTATACTGGACTTTCAGCTATAGCCCGATAAGGGACGACCGCCGCCAGATCAAGGGTGTATTGGTAATCTGCAATGAAACCACTGAAAAAGTAAACAGCAGACTTCATCTGCAGCAAAGCAGCGACGAGCTGGAATTTGCCATCAACGCAGCCGAATTTGGGACTTATGACCTGGATCCAAGGACACGGCGCTTTTCTTCAAATGCAAGGCTCAAGGACTGGTTCGGGCTCAAGGCCGATCAGCAGGTGAAACTCGAACATGCCCTGGGGGCAGTCGCAGAGAAGGACCGTCAGCGTGTCACTGAATCAATTAATTATGCACTCCGATACGAGTCAGGCGGGCGATACGATATTGAGTATACCATCATCCACCCCATTACCAAAATACCGCGGATTGTGCATGCCCTTGGAAAGGCATGGTTTGACAATACTAAAACCGCATACCGCTTTAACGGCATCCTGCAGGATATCACCCAGCACCGCAAAGCGGCCCAAGAGCTTCAAAAATCAAGACAGCTCACCGATCTTACCATACAGAGCATGGCTCTGGGACTTTTCAGCGTGGATTATGCCGCTGATACCCTGGAGTATTCCGCTGAATTCAGCAGGATACTCACCGGGAATTTTAAACCCGGCCTGGGCAGGAAGGATTTCCTCAAATACGTGCATCCCGATGACCTGCATCTGAGGACCGGCGCCATCAAAAGCGGCATGGAAAATGGCACCTTTAACTATGCCCCAAGGGTTATTTGGGACGACGGAAGCATACACCACATTGCCATATCAGCGGCACGCATCATCAATTCCGAAGCAAAAGCACCGATGTTCTCCGGAACGGTCGCCGACATCACCGAAAAAGAAAACAGCCGTCTGGCCCTTGAGCAGGCACAGTCACGACTTGAGATGACCAAGCGGGAGGCAGACCGCCATTTTTCAAATGTAACCGACAGCTCCCCTACCGGGTTATGGCTTTCCAATCCGCAGGGAATGTTTACCTATTTCAACAAAACCCTTATTGATTTCACAGGGGTTCCCTACCAGGAACTGCTGGAGGGAAAATGGACCTGGGTCATTGCCGAGCAGGACTATAAAAAAACCAAAGAAGCATACCTTAAGGCCCTGGAGCAGAAAAGCCATTTCGATGTGCTTTTCCGGGCAAAGAAAAACGATGGACAGCTGATCTGGTGCCGCGCCGCCGGCGACCCTTTTTATGATGCCGAAGGACAGTACGGGGGCTACGCCGGGTTCTGCATGGACATCGATGAAATTATTTCCGTGCGCCAGGCCGTTATTGAAAGCCAGAACCAGCTCACCTCGATGATCCAGCAGTCCCCCGTGGGGATCTGCCTCTTTACAGGACTGGATATGAAGATCGAAATTGCCAATGATATCATGATTGGATACTGGGGCAAGGACAGCTCCGTGATAGGGCTTCCCATGGAAGAAGCTGTTCCCGAATTAAGGGGGCAGCCTTTTATGGATATCCTGCAGCAGGTCTACCGTACAGGCGAAACCTATTACGGCCATTCCGTACCGGCGGACCTGAAGCTCAACGGAAAAATCAGCACCTACTATTTTGAGTTTACCTATACCCCGATCCGCGACTCCAAAGGCACGATTTACGGGGTTATGGACATTGCCATTGACGTTACCGATCAGGTCATCGCCACCAAAAAACTCGAAGAGACAAGGATGGCGCTCGCAGGGGCTATTGAACTGGCCGAACTCTCCACATGGACGCTCGATGCCGAAACTAAAACCATTACCTGTTCGGACCGTTTTAAGGACTGGCTCGGTTTAAGCGCCGGCACCGCAGACCGGGAAGAGTTCCTGCAGCGTATCAGCGAACCCTACAGGCATAAAATTGCTGCGGCCTTGGAAGAGGCCCTCAGTGGTTCGGCCGAACAATTTTATGATTATGAATTTCAGATTGTAAACAAAATAACAGGACAGCAGCGCATTATCCATGCCAACGCCCAGGTGCAGTACGGCAAGGATGGTGTGGTAAAATCACTCAGCGGTACGGCACAGGACGTGACCAAAGAAAAGGAACTCCAGCAGGAGCTTACCTTCAAGGTAAAGGAACAGACCGCCGAGCTGCAGACTAAAAATGCCGAACTGGAGGCCAACAACCGCGAGCTTTCGCAGTTTGCCTATATCGCATCCCACGACCTGCAGGAACCCATAAGAAAGATCAGCGTTTTTACCGATCTGCTGCAGAACAATCTGGGAAAGAACCCCGAGAAGGTAAATACTTATATCGACAAGATCAGCTCTTCTTCCAGAAGGATGGAGAACCTCATTAAGGATGTGCTGCAGTTTTCAAAGCTCACCCACATTTCACATCAATTTGTACCGGTAAACCTCAATACAGTGCTCAGCGAAATATTGGCAGATTTTGACCTGGTCATCGAACAGAAAAATGCCCAGGTAAGCATCGGGCAGCTTCCCCTCGTGCAGGCCATACCGCTTCAGATGTCACAGCTTTTCGGCAATCTGCTCTCCAATGCCCTGAAATATACCAAGCCCGGCACCAGGCCCGAAATCAGCATTAACGCACAGCCTGTTCCAGAAGCTCAACTCAGGCTGCATGCACTGGATCTGGAACTTCCCTATATCAAAATAGAAGTGCGAGATAACGGCATTGGATTCTCACAACAGTACGCCGAACAGATTTTCAATATCTTCCAGCGCCTGCATGGAAACGACCAGTATTCAGGCACCGGAATCGGCCTTGCCATGTGCCGCAAGATCATGCAGAACCATAATGGTGAAATTACTGTCGCATCGCAGGAAGGCTCAGGCACTGTTTTTACTATTATTATGCCTGAACTGCGCGAAAAAAATGGGGGGATGATAAAAAATTAGGAGGGAAAATAGTATATTTACACTCCATTATTATACATATGACGACCATTTTTTTAATTGATGATGATCCAGACGACCGCGAAATCTTTGCTGAACTGCTGGCCGAAGACCATCCCTCAATTGTACTGCAGCAAGCCATAAATGGCGCAGATGCCTTTGAAAAACTTAAATCAGAAAACTTTACAAAGCCGGATTTGATTTTTCTGGACCTTAATATGCCCATAATGGACGGCCGTACCTTCTTGCAGCACATTAAAATGGATCCCGACCTGAAGGATATACCGGTTATCATATATACGACATCCTCAAGTGATCTTGACAGGAATTTTGCCATGGAAAACAAGGCCGCCTTTTTCCTGACCAAACAATATTCGCTGCAGCAGCAGCGAAAGGATATTATGGCAGCCATAAAGAATTTCTAAACTGCAGATTTCCATTGCATTGCTTACAACTATTAAAAAGGGATTGTTTTTTATAAAACATGCCCTTTTTTAAATTTTGAACTCTTCACATGGGGTTTAATTCATTAAATGCAGACTCTTCTCTGCTGCAAGCCGAACAGCGGAAAGCTTCTCTAAACTTTGCGGCAAAAAGTTAAAGCTGTTTTTTCAGCGGCACAAAAGCAAGAATTCATCCCATCCTATTGAGATTACCGATTCAAAGAAATTTAAAAGCAGATTCATAACTAAAGCATAAAAACTGAGGAGATTTAAAAAAATCTCCTTAGTTTTATTAGTTTTTTTGAATTCAGATACAGCCCAGTAACAGCTGGAATTGTACATCCATCACACACAAGGGGCCAAATGGCTTTTTATTTAAAAAAAAACAAATAAATGTCCAAAACCGGAACACCCAGATGTCTTTAATGAAATTTTAAAAATAATTTATTATGAAAAAGTTCCTATTATTACTTCATGAAGACATTGAAAAACTAAACGAGCTCTCATCAAAAGAAATGCAGCAGCTGGCTGATGCACATATGAGGTGGGCAGAGAGATTAGCCGCAGCAGGACATTTGATTTCAGGCGACGGACTGCAGGAAAAAAGTGTTTTGATCAGCGGGAAAGACTGCATCATCAAAGACGGGCCTCATCTGGAATCCAAAGAAATTATTGGGGGATATTACTTACTGCAGGCAGAGGATTTAAAAACGGCTGTAGAACTGGCCAAGGAATGTCCCACGCATCTTTACGGAGGCACTACCGAAATCCGCCAGATAATGGAAATGGAAGATTATGGGCAATGAATTGTTTTTCGGGGAAGAAAGGAATTACCGGGCCTTGTACGGAAAGCTGTTTGCAGCGTTATTAAATAAGTTTGGTGCAGATTATATTTCTGAAATTGAGGATGCCATTCATAATTCCTTATTAAAATCCTTAAAAATACGCAGCCAGAATACCATCCTGAACAATATGGAAAACTGGCTTTTCATCGTTGCCCGAAATGACCTGCTGAACCAGATCAAAAAGAATAAAGAAAAAAACAGTTTTTCTGCGCAACATATGGAAGGTTATGCGGCGGAAAGCTGCCAGACTGACCTGCGGCTTCAGACAGTTCTCTTTATATCTGCTGTAGAAAATATTTCCAGCCAAGCCAAAATACTCTTTGCTCTTAAGGATATTTTTGGACTAAGGATATCTGAAATAAGCCGCTGCACCTTGATGGGTAAAGAAGCCGTTTACAAAAGCATTGCCAGGACAAAGAAAAACATAAGATCCCAATTTAAGGGCAAAACTGTCGAACTGGATTCAATAGCAGCCGTCAGGGAAGAAATCGCCAGGGCAGAAGAAATATTTTACGCTGTCTTTAATATAGGCTACGACTGTTTTGATGAAAAGGCCCAAGGGGTTTTCAATGAAGATTTATGCCTGGACGCAATGGCTCTGACTAAACTTTTATACGGCCGCTATAAGTATGGCTCCACAGGCAGTCTGCTGGCTCTTTTCTGCTTTCATGCCGCAAGAAGTGCAGCCCGGGTTGTCAATGGCAGACTCATTTCTTTTTTCAGCCAGGAACGCGAAAAATGGAATACGGAACTGATCGCTTTAGGCTTTCATTACCTTAAAAAGCCCAAAACCTTAAACCGTTTTTATCTTGAAGCGGTTATCATCAGCAGGTACATGTCCATTGCGCAGCTAACACAAAATGACTGGCTTGATATTGTGAAATTACATGAAATCATGCAGCAGGTCTGCCAGTCTCCTATTGCAGGACTGAACTATTGTTTTTGTCTGGCAAAAATTGGAAAAACGCAGCAGGCGCTGCAAATTCTTTCTCAGATTGAAAAAGAGCTGCCGGCCGAACATATTTATTTTTCTCTGGTAAAAGCTAAAATCCTAAAAGAAAGCAGACCTGAAGAGTCCGATTATCTATTCGCTTCGGTGTTAAGTAAAATGAACCAGAAAATAAGGAAAGAATACCTGCTGGAAAACGAGTCAGTCGGATTATAAAATATAAATATTTCAATTGATACGTCTTTTCTGATTCTTCCTTTTCAGATAAGAGACATGATCTCCAGACGCAGGCTTTAGAACTGCATAAAATTAAAAAAGCGGCATCATTTAAAGGCTGCCGGCCTTCACTTCTTTCCGCCGGGAAATCCAAACACAAAAAAGCATACAAAAAGCCCCTTTTTTAAAGGGGCTTATCGCATTAAAATTTCTTTACAGTATTACATCTTTGGAAGCAGCACAGCATCAACCACATGGATTACTCCGTTTGACTGGTTTACGTCCGCTATGCTAACTTTAGACTTATTGCCGTTCTCGTCGCTGATATATAAATCCTTACCCTCCATCCAGGCTGTCAGCGTACCGCCGCTTACTGTTTTCAGCACTGCTTTTCCTTTTCCTGCTTTTATCGCTTTTGCAATATCGGAACTGTTCATCTTTCCTGCAACCACATGGTAGGTCAGAATAGTCTGCAGCATTTTTATGTTTTCCGGTTTCAGTAAATTGTCTACTGTTCCTGCAGGAAGTTTGCCGAAGGCTTCATTTGTCGGCGCAAATACGGTAAAAGGGCCTTTTCCCTGAAGCGTCTCTACCAGTCCCGCCGCTTTTACCGCCGCCACAAGTGTGGTGTGGTCCTTAGAGTTGACTGCATTTTCTATTATGTTTTTATTTGGATACATTGCTGCCCCTCCCACCATTACGGTTTTCTGAGCGTTCATCGTAAATCCGAATCCCAATGCTAAGACTGCCAAGGCTAAAAAATTTCTAGTTTTCATAATTACATTTTTTTTAAAGTTATAAAGTCATCTACGCTTTAAACTGCTTTCTGGTTTTCATGAAAAAAAAATAATATTGAAAAAAATGAAATAAAAAAGCACCAATGCTTTAAATCCTGCTTCTTAGGCTTATAAAAAAAATAATTTTTCTTCTATTTTTCCAGGCGATATTGAAAAAGGCTCAAAAATTAAAAAACCCATCTTCTAAAATTTAGCTGGAATGTTCAAGGCCGGCAATATCACCAATATCTTTAGGCCTTACCTATCTATAAAAGCAGCATCATATGGATGAAGCTGTTTTTATCCAATAAATCTGGGAACTTCTTTCCGCAGGCACCTTGAGTCCTTTATGAAAATGCATCAGTTTATTGCTGAACTGCTGGTGGTTTTATCGGCACATATGTAAAGGCCTTTCAAAATTGGCATTACATTAACATTATATCCTAGAGAACCGCGCTGGCGGTTTATATTTGCATTTCCACACCATTCCATTCAGGACAATGCTCAAAAAACAACTTTTAAAAACAAAACAGCTTTTACTGCTGGGCCAGCAGAAGCTGTCCCGAAAACAGTTTATATTTCTCTCAAGCGTACTCATTGGAATTACCGAAGATGAGCGGAAAAAATGCATAAATATTTTTAAGGTTATCAGTTTTGTCATATTTACAAATTTAAAACTTAAAAACTGTTATTCCAACTCTAAAAACAACGGAAGCAACTCAAAAAATCAGCAATTCAAAGGATGTCCTCAAAATATAAGAAGGAGATCAGTTCAATGCCGTTGTGCATCTCTAAAAGCAATAATCCTATTTGCATGAAAAAAAATCAATCTCTAATGGAATGTAACTCTCTACTGAAAGGAGCCGCAAAAAAATGGATGCGGCTAAACAAGACAAAAGTTCTGCATCCGGCATTAAGAAAGAGGCAAAATTATCGATTTCTGCAAGATTAAAACAGCAGCACAGCATACACCCTTAAAATTGGGATTTTTTAAAGTGATGCCCTTTATTTCTGCTTTTGGATTATTTGCGTAAAAAATAAATTACCTTTATCCGGCATTACCACTTTATACGAAATTAAAATTTATTTAAGCTTTAAATCCAATCCTATGAGCCAAGAAGAATTATTGGTATTAATCCGCAAAAAAGATGAAAGAGCTTTCACCCATCTCTACGATATGTACTCAAAAAGCTTGTTTTCGGTCATAAATGTTCTGGTAAAAAACCGGGAAGAAGCCGAAGATGTCCTGCAGGAAGTCTTTGTAAAAATCTGGAAAAACATCGATAGCTACAGTGAAAGCAAGGGCCGGTTCTACACCTGGATCCTTAATATTGCAAGGAATACATCGATTGACAAGCTGCGATCCAAAAATTTCAACAACACCCAAAAAAACCTTTCTTCGGATAATTTCGTAAATCTGTTAGATGACAGCAATAAATTAGCTAATAAACTAGATGCAATTGGTATTCAGGAGTTCGTTAAAAAACTGAAACCAAAATGCATTGAGATTATTGATCTGCTGTTCTTTAAAGGATATACCCAGCAGGAAGCTTCAGAAGAGCTAGCTATACCTCTGGGAACTGTAAAGACACAAAATAGAAACTGTATCAACGATTTAAGAAATTATTTAAAGATATAAATGGAAGCGAAGCAATATATTGAATCAGGCATATTAGAACTGTACGTTTACGGCCTGCTGACAGAAAAAGAAAACCTGGAAATTGCCGAATTGGCCAGAGAAAACCCCGAGGTTGAAAGTGAAATCATTGCTATAGAAAAAGCTGTTTCAGCCTTATCATCAAGCTTCTCGCCTTTCCATTCGGTTGCCAATTTCGACAAAATAAAAGCGCGTTTAGAGCTTAAACATACTAAAGTTGTCAATATAAAACCAGCATCAAACCTGCCTCAATACTTGGGCTGGGCAGCTACAGTATTATTATTGCTAGGTTTTGGATATCAGACTTTAGAACTGGCAAAATCCAAACAGGCAGTCTCTGATACCGGAGACGAAAAAAATAAAATTGAAAGAGAATATGCTTTTTTAGATCAGCAGAATAAACAGACTGAGAAAAACCTAAGCATTGTGAGAGACATTAAAAACACAAGCGTTACTCTGGGCGGACAATATGTATCTCCGGCATCATTTGCAAAAGTGTACTGGAACAAAGAAACAAAATCGACTTATATCGACGCGGCAGGTCTGCCAAACCCTCCAAAAGGAATGGTTTACCAGGTTTGGTCTTTAAAACTAAGTCCGGTGCTTACCCCGACAAGTATTGGTCTGCTGGATAATTTTGAAGAAAACTCTCAAAAAATCTTCGCTGTAAGCCAAACCGATTCAGCTGAAGCTTTTGGCATCACGCTGGAACCTGCAGGGGGAAGCCTTACACCTACAATGGAGCAGCTTTATACTTTAGGAAAAGTCTAATTCCATAAAAAGTCCAAACTAAAAAGCGCATATTGATCCTATTCAATATGCGCTTTTTGGGATTCAATACTATAACTATACTCTGGCGGAACTTTATCCAAACCCCTTAGTCGTAGTAAAAAAATCTAAAATCATCGTCAAATTTTGATTTGAATATTCTCTAATGATAATAGTTAAATTTGTGCCGCCAAAGTAGAATTTTAAAGAATGCTTTTAATAATTATATACTTTCCACTGATCCTTTATATGATTAAAAAGTTTATGCTTAAGTTTTTTTTAGTGTTTAACCCTTAAAGATGCTTATAAACTGTTTTTGACTAACAATTTCAAATAATCATCTTCTCAATCGACTTGAAAAATAAGATAAATTGTAGCTTAGCGTAAGTTAAAAGTTAATAGGATTCGAACACCAAAAATGGAATAGCCTACATCATCCTTTTTTTAAATTTCTATTAATTGAAATAATGACAACCCATTAAAAATGGTTGACTATTTATCATTTATTGAATTTTCCGCTCTCATTCTCTGATTATCAATTGTTTCTCAGCTGAGGCAGTAAATTAGTTTACTCCTCAAGCGTTTGGCACGCCGCTTCTTTTATAACATGGATCAATGATGTGAGGCAATTTATAGTAAAAAAGCTAATTATAAAATTAATTAATAATCATCTAATTATCAATAAATTAATTAGTCTAACTTTACCAAATGAGGAATTGATTACCCCATGCAGAATTAAGTAAACATTTTTTGGAAGATTATGTTTATGGACTATCCCGTCGCAGCGTGCAACGCAGCTGACGGGTTCTATTTTTGCATCACTTGTTTCAGAACTCTGGTAAGCTTTAAAACTGCAGTTCATTAAGCATTTATGACAGATTGATTTTGTATTTTTCTTCTATTGGTGAAGAAGCCTTATCCGGTGCAAGATGCCCTATCTGAAATACTTTTTCAATGAATTCAATGCTTTGATCCACTGAAGTGTTTTCATTTTTTAAATGGCTGGCAAAATGGTTTGTTAATTTTTGAATAATCCTTGAACTGATTAAATCCATCTGTGCATCATCAAAATGGGTTGTTTTCTTTTTTTGAAAAGCAAATTCTGCTGATACAATATCATTTAGCTTGGATTTTAAGGCATGAATAGTCGGAGCACATTTTCGGCCGTTCACCCAGATATTCAGTTCTAATTTTAGATCATCAATAATGGCTTCTGCAGCAGGAATATGCTGTTTTCTCTTTTCCAGCGTGTCATCAGTAATTTGAGATAAATCATCCAGATGTATCAAAGTTACACCGGGGATTTCTTCTACAGTGATATCTACATTTCGCGGGACGGATAAATCCAAGATCAATAAGGGTTTCTGTAATGCAAGCAATGTCTTGTCAATAGTCGGATTTTGTGCTCCTGTAGCTACAACCAGCACATCAGCCTGCTGCAGTTCCTGTTTTAAATCAGCATAATCTTTTACAATAACATTCAGCTTGCCAGCCAGTAATTCGGCTTTGTTTTTTGTTCTGTTTATAAGGGCAATATGGCTGTTTTTAGTATGTTTTACTAAGTTTTCGCACGTATTTCTTCCTATTTTCCCTGTTCCGAATAACAAAATATTTTTGCTTCCAATATCTGCCACATTTCGGATTATATACTGCACTGATGCAAAAGAAACTGACGTTGCCCCGGAAGAAATTTTCGTCTCAGTTTTAACTTTTTTGCTGGCTTGAATAACTGTATTTACCAACCGGTCCAGAAATGTATTGACCAAGCCTTCCTGTTTACTATTGTTAAAAGCGGTTTTAATCTGGCTGATGATTTCAAAATCACCCAAAATCTGACTGTCCAAACCTGTTCCTACCCGGAACATATGGCTGACAGCTTCTTCATTCTTATATATATAAGCAGCCTGCTGAAATTCTTCTACAGAGCCATTGCTGTTCTCGCAGAGCAGTTTGATGAATTCATAAGGATGATGGGCAAAACCATAAATTTCAGTTCTATTGCAGGTAGAAGTAACGAGGAGTGATTCTATGCCTTCTGCTTTGGCCTGCAGCAATAAATCAGATTGTGCTTTAGCATCTAGACTAAATTTTCCTCTAATAACCGCATCTGCTTTCTTGTAGCTTAACCCCAATGCATAAAAAGTGGAGGATCTGGACATATTAAAATTTTCCATATTTATGGTTTCCTTAAAAGGTTCAAAAATTATTGCCTGCAGAATTATATAACAGCGCCGGAAGTGCTTTTTACATCACTATGGAATAATGGATTAAACTGCGGTTTTATATAATTTCCAGGTATCATAAAGCTGACAGGTTTTGAAAAATATTTATATACTTCAAATAGTATTGAAATATAAAACGCTGCCTTTTTCAGGCAGCGTTTTGAGAAGAAATTTATTTTTGAACTATAGGAGTTCTCAATGATTCCAAAACAGCAACAATATCAGTATAAAGTTCTGTATTTGAAGCAACGCCATTAGCATTGGCCGCAGCTCCAACATATCCTTCAAATTTTGTATAATCTGCACTGCTTGATTTTGTTCCCATACGAGGATTTTTTGCAGGATCATGCGCAGCCGACATACTCAAACCAGAATATGTATTTACAGCATTTGTTCCTCCCGTATTAAACGAAAAGAAATCAGTAAGGTTATCTGATAATTTAGCAATATTGGTAGACTGGGTAGTTCCAGTTTCTGCTAATAAAGGGGCAAAATGTGCCTGCAGATTACCTGACGCGTTGGATTGGATATCAGCAACAATCAATCCGATAGTTGAATTTACCACTTTGCGGAAACTCAGACGTCCCTGCTCAATCATCTGGCCGGAATTATCAGGATCAGAAACCATTTTAGTTCCGCCTAATCTCTCGTAGATAGAAGCCTTAACCGGTGCTGGGGTTTCATCGTCATTACTGCTGCAGGAAATCATAGCTGCCGATGCAGCAATTAGTACACTAAGTGTAAGTTTTGAATAAACTTTCATAAATTTAAAGTATTAAAGGGTTAATTAAAAAAACGATTTATCTTTTGAGACAGTCTATAGCTCAAACTATTTTGATTCATTGGGCAGACTTCTTTGTCTGCTAAATTTGCCGGTAAAATATAACGATGCGCATCGTAACGTCCTTTAGCCATCAGCTCGTTGAAAACTTTCTCAGAGTTTGTAATTTTATTATTGTGGAAGTACACCACAACATTTCTTTTAACGATGATAGAATCTGATGTGAGGCCTTTTATGCTTCTCAGGTCGGCACAGATTTTTCTGGCCTGCAGAGAATCGATGTCTGATTTAAAATCGATTCTGCTTACCTGAAGATTTGGGGTGTCATAAACTGGGGGTTTGGCCGTTATAATGTGAAAAAGCAAAATCGCGGCAAACAGTACAAATATTCCGCTGAGAATTAAAAGTCCTTTTTTGATTATTTTATTAGTTTTCATAATTTTT
>NZ_JBQEMU010000018.1:0-132412 GCF_052044235.1 Flavobacterium sp. 22659 | reverse complement strand
TTTGTGTTCCTGCTGTTACTAATGTTGGGGTTCCCGGATCGTTAACATTTACTGTTACAGCTAATCTTGTTGAACTTTCACATAAAGTAACAGGATCAATATGACCTACATAATAAACTCCAGTTGTTAAGGCATCTGTTAAAGCAATTGGAGTTCCTCCTGTTGCTGCAGTATACCATGCAATACTAGACTCATTTAGTAAAATACTCGCAAAAGTTGGTGCATTTACTAAACAGAAGTTTTGATCTCCCGGATTTGTCAATGTTGGTGTACTTGGATCACTAATAATGATTACTGCATCCTGTAATGTTCCTGCTAGATTTTCACAAGTATTAGCACTTGCAACAGCAGCATAATATGTTATTGGGCTTACTGCTTTTGTTAAACCTACCGCTGTTAAAACACCAGTAACCGGATCAATTGTATAAGTAACGCCCGCTATAACTGCACCATTTGTTATTGGCTGTGTTTTAGCTGCATCTAAATACCAGGTAAATACCGGATTTGTTAATGTTGGTGCAGTTGGAGTTAACGAAGCAGGTACATCGTGACAAACTGTTATATCGTCAACCACTATATCATTTGCAATTGAAGGAGGCAGAATTGTAAACGTAATTTGTTTTCTATCTGCTGCAGCGGTTTCACAAAATTGATCTGAACTAACTCCTACATAATAAGTATAAGTTCCCGGAGCTAATCCGTTTACGATTAATTGTGCAGTTGTTTCTCCCGGAATTAACTGACTTGTAGTTCCATTAAAGCTATACCAATAGTAAACTGGATTAGTTACAACTGGTGTTCCGCTTAAACTTGTTGCTAAAGTTACTGTTCCTGAAGGAGAACAAATTGATGTTGTAGTTCCTCCGTTTAAAGTAATATCTGTTAAAGCATTTACCGGAGCAGAAGCTTTTACTTCAACAGTAACTTCACCTCTTGTAAAGGCTTCACAGCCATAACGTACCGGCTGTACATAATATTTATAAATTCCTGCTGTTAAATTGGCCGGAACTGTAAAACTTGGTCCTGTTGCAACCGAAGCTCCTCCTGTTGGCGAATCGTACCAAATATAAGTTGAACAGGCTTCTTCGGGTATTTGAAGTGTTATCGTTGAACCCGGACAGACCGTTATTTTATTTTGAGGGTCAGCTCCTACAACTGTTGTATTAGCTACTCTTTCTACGGTATGTACTCTTAAGAAATCTAAAACTCCCGCAACTCCTCCAAAACGAATTCTTACTCTGTCATAAGATTCTGTTGGTGAAGAAACCAAAACCATTGCCATTGTATTTCCCGGCAATAATCTTAAACTTAATAATGTACTAGTATTTTGAATTGGTGCTCCAACTGGAACACTTCCTAAATAACGCTGAATTGAAAATCCAGTCAATAAGTTAACATCTAAAAGTGTTCCTGGTTTTGAAACAACAATTCTTAATGTATCGCTTACAACTGAAGGTGTTTTAAATTCTACAGTTAAATCTGATGCAGCAGCTACTCCAATTGTACTATACATTGTAGCAAAAGTGGTAATATCATTGTCAGCAATATTCCATGCATCACTTACCCCTACAGTTGCTGTAACTGCCCCCACTGGAAGTCCCATATCTGTTGCTCCATAGAAAATATCACGAATATCTCCCGGAGTACATGCTACAGATGGAACTGATGTATTATAATGAGCATCGAATACTTTTGTATTTTGAGCAACACTTAAAACAGAAGCCGACTGAATACGAATTCCATCATAAGCTTGTGGTCCAGATGCATCTGAAGGAACAAAAGTGAACTCATAAGTATTATCCCCTGAAATTAAGTTCAATAAAGATCCTGATACTGACTGCATTGCTCCAATATCAACACCTCCAATAGTTCCAATTACTGATAAATTTTGACCAACAGCCAATAAGCTGTATTCTGATCCTAATTTAATCGTTACCGGTGTTCCTTTAGTAATAACACTTGGCCAGGTTAAATTCTGCCATGTTGTACCTACTCCTAAAAGTCCTAAACCTGTAGTAATTGTAGAATAAGTCTGTGGGTTTCCGTCAACTGCACTTCCTCCATTAGTAACACTTCCTGTTACTATTGAACCAGATGTCTGTGCCGTTGCATAAACCCTTTCTGTTAATGATTTACAACTGCTAAGGTTTATAACATTAATTATTTTTGTTGCAGTTGCTGTACAAGTTCCGTCATTAGCCACTGCAGTATAAGTATAAACTCCTGGTGTATTTAATGGTCCAGTTGTAAATGTTGGCCCAGTTAAAGGATTTCCCTGCGGATCAAACCAAGTGATTGGCGCTGTAGAAGTTGCTTGTAAAGTAACATTTGCACCTACATTTACAGATTCCTGTGGATTCGTTACCACTATACTTGGTAAAGCATTGATCGTTACTGCTACAGTTTGTCTAACAGAAGGACAAGTATCACCAGTAAGCTGGGCTTCTATTGAATAATTCCCGCCTACTGTAATATTTGAAGCGGCATCTGAAGTAATTACATTATTTGAAGGATCATAGAAAGTATAAATAGTATTTCCTGTTGAATCAAAGTTAGTAATTGCGTTTCTTAAATTAGCACTTCCACAACCTGTCAAAGCAGCATTAACTGTCAAAGTAGTTGTTGAAGGTAAATTTACTGTAACTTCTTTTAATGAACCGTTTACATTTTCACAAGTACCGCCATTTAAAATAGAAACAAAATAATTGGTTCCAGAAGCAGTTACACCAGTTAATGAAAGTGCGCCCGTAGTAGCATCTATTGCAAATGTTACACCGCCAATTACGCTTCCGTTGACAATTTGAGTTGTTTTATTTTGATCTGTATAATATCTAAATTCTGCTCCTGCAATTGTTGTTGTTGGAGCTATAACAGCCTGCCCTGTACAAGTAGCTTCAACCTGGGTTGCAACTACAATATCAGCATCTGTAGGAAGTGGCAATACAGTTACTGTAACTCCCTGACGTAAGCTGTTCTCGCAAGTACCGCCTCGTGTTCCTTGTAAATAAAAAGTTGTCGTAGAAGTTAATGCAGCAGTTGGATTAACTGCAACAATATTTCCTCCTGTTGGAGCATCATACCAGGTAAAAGTTTCTGTTCCTGTGGAAGATGCTGTTAAAGAAGCAGTCTGACCAGAACAAATTGGATTTGCAGCACCAGTTACAGTTGCATTTGGAAATCTGTATGCAGCCTGATAAATGTATAAATTACTTAATACTGTAGCCAGACCTCCTAATCTTACTTCAATTCGATCAAATGCAGCTGCTGTAGTAAAGCTTGCTTTAAATTTATTTCCTGACAACAATTGGATATTTAATAAATTGTTATTGACAGAAATTCTATCGTTGTTGTAAGTTGCTCCGTTATAAGTTGCCAAAGTAATATTAGATAAAAGACTGATATCTAAAAGACCTCCAGGAACTTCTAATTCCACATCAATAATATCTCCTGCCTGACCCGGATTAGCAAAAATCAATTGCTGCTGGATGAATCCGCCTACTCCAAGCGGTACAGAAAGATGTGCATACGAATTAATATTACCATCTACAGAATCATTTGGAGTAAGAGCTGTACATAAACCACATAATACACCATCTGTAGATGTTGCCTGTGTACCAGCTTGCAAACAAGTACTGGTATTAGCTATTACAATAACATTAATTACACCTCTGGTTAAATTAGTACAATCAGTACCCACATTAACAGCTTCAACATAATACGTTTTATTAGCAGTTAAAGCCGGGCTAGGCGTAAAAGTTGTTGTATCAAATGCGACAGAAGCACCGCCTGTTGGTACATCATACCAATTGTATCTAACACCCGCCACTGGATTCTGAACAGACAAAGTAATAGTTTGTCCAGATTGTATAATTACATCTGTTGACGCAAAAGTTGGTACCGCAGGCAAAGGATTAATTGTCAGCGGAACCGCAGTACGAGTTGGAGTTGAACAACCACCTATAACTGCTTCTACATAATATGTTATATTAGCAGTCAAAGCCGGCGTTGTAAACGCTGTTCCTGTAAATACTAAATTACCTCCAGTTGCCGCATCGTACCAATTATAAGTAGTACCTGCAACTGGTGCATCAACTGTTAAAGTTGTAGACTGTCCGTTACAAATGGTCGATGGTGATGGAGTAACTGTAGGCAGTACAGGATTTTGTATCAATACCTGAACTGGATTTCTTTCACTATTTACACAACCATTTCTTGTTATTTCAACATAATATGTTGTTGGTAATGTTAAAGCAGGAGTAGTAAACGCTGCTGTAGATGCTAACGAAGTTCCTCCTGTAGCCGCACTGTACCAATTCACAGTTTCACCTACCGCAAGAGCCGCAGTTAATGTTGTAGTCGCTCCACTGCAAATAGTTGTATTTCCTGTAATTACAGGCGCTTTATATCTGTAAGTTGCCTGATAAATATCAGCTGTCGTTAAAACAGTTGCTAAACCTCCTAATCGAATTTCAACACGATCAAAATTAGCTCCTGCAACTACACTGGCTCTAAAACGATTTCCTGATAATAATTGAAGTGTAATTAACGGATTATTAATAGCAATTCTGTCATTATTATAAGTTGCACCGTTATAAGTTGCCAAACTTACAGCTCCTAATAAAGAAAGATCTGCAATACCGCCTGGTAATTCTAACTCCACATCTACAATATCACCTGCTTTTCCAGGATTATTAAATTGTAATGTCTGTTGAATCCATCCGTTAATTAATCCAACCGGAACACTAAGTCTCGCTGCTGTAGCAGGATTTCCATCTACAGAATTATTCGGATTTGTAGAACTACACAGTAGACACAATCCGTTTTGAACCGTTAACTGACTGCTAGCTTCAAGACATCCGCCTAAAGCAGCTGGTTGAACCGTTACAGTAACCGGTACTCTGGCAGCACTAGGACATAAACCGTTCGGGCTTTGTGCTTCTACATAATATATTTTTGTTGCTGTTAAAATTGGCGTTGTAAAAGTGGCTGTGTTTGCAGCAACCGCTGTTCCGCCTGTGGCAACATCATACCAATTTAATTGAGCTCCTGGTTCAGAAGATGTCGCTGTTAAAGTAGCATTCTGACCTGATTGAATAGTAACACTTTGTGTTAAAACAGTTGGCGTTGCCGGCACTGCTGTCGAAACAACATTTACAGCTGTACGAGTTGGGCTCACACAACTTCCTATAGAACCTCCAACATAAAAAGTGGTTGTTCCTAATGAAACCGTAGGAGAATAAGTTGTTCCTGATGCAAGAGCAGTTCCGCCGGTTGGTCCGGAATACCAGGAATATGTTGTTCCCGGAATAGGATTTAAAAGTGTCAAGGTTGTTTGCTGCGTTGCTCCCGTAGAACAAATTGAAGTTCCCGCATTATTTACAGCAGGAGCAACAGGATTTGAAACATTTAGAACCACAGGAACACGAACATTCCCCTCACAGCCTGCAGCTCTCGAAATACCTATATAATAAGTAGTTGTCGCAGTTAAAGCAGGTGTTGTATAAGTATTACCTGTTGCTAAAGGTGTTGTTGATGCCTCAGAGCTATACCATGCAAGTGTTGTACCTACAGCAGGTGTCGCTGTAAGTGCAGCAGTAGAACCTGAACAAACAGTTTGTGTTAAACCGCCTGTTACATTAGGCTGTGCAAATTCTAAACGCACATCGTAAACTCTTAAACTCACTAAAAGACTTAATAAGCCACCAACCTGAATTTGAATCTGATTAGTATCAGCCGTCACAGCAAATTTTGCCACCGCAACAGTATTTCCATTTAACAAGTTTAGGTTCAACAGCGGACTATTTAAAGCCACACTTGAACCTACATTTGCACCTGAAAATTTAGCCTGAAGTGACGCATTAGCTAGTAATCCTACGTCAAGCAAACCATTTCCGGTACCAAAATAAATAGCGATTTGGTCACCTGCCCTTGCTGTTTGGTTTAAAGTAAGTGTTTCTTCAACGAAACAGCCTACACCAACAGCATTAGTCAGGGTTGCAAAAGTTGTTAAACCAGCGCTGTCATAAGCGTTGGCGGGACTATCAACATTTAAACCTACACACAATAGACCTCCCTGACTATTAGTTTGAGACACAGGTCTGCAAATAGTCTGCGAAAATGCATTAGTGCATAATAAGAATAAAAATAATAGTCCGAATAATCTCTTCTGGAAGCTGAGACTACAAAAAGTAAATTTTTTTTTCATAATTTGGAAGATTAGAAAATGGACAATAAAATACCTGCTGCGATAAGCACGTATGCTTAGGCAATTAAAAAAAACGTTAAAAATCAATTAGTTAAACCCTATAATAAATCCTTAGCACATAAAGACTATAGTTTAAATTTTAAAAAAATATTTGTTTACACAGTATGTTTTAAAAACATACAAACCAGAAATTTTTATCTTCTTGGAATAAAATATTCCGTAAATTTTAGAGAATATTGATCCGCACCAATCTTCTTAATGAAGTGATCTGTTAAAATAATTTTCATATAGAAAATCAGTTATGGAGGGAGAATTTAATTTGATAACATTTAACCTTTTCAATCTCTTATAGAAAGTTGATTACTCTTTCTATGAATTTTATTACTTTAAAATAAAACTCAACAACTGAATAAATTAAACATTAGAATGTTTAGCATTAAACAAAATATTTAATGCAGAATATTGTCATCGACATAATGTCGTCGGCCAAATTTTAAATAATGAAAATGGAATATTGAAAACTTTTGAAAAAAGTTATTTGCAAGAGAAGCAAAACTAAAAGGATGAAGAAGTTTGGTTTTCTTCAAAATAATAAAAATTAAAGCTGAAATAATATGAAAACCTAATGCAAACTTGATAAAAAAAGTAATTGTCAGTTCCATAAGCAGGCGAATTAAGTTATTATTTAAAGTCCAATTAATTACAATTTATACTATCCTATTTTTTGTTTTTAAAGACAAATTGGCTCTACATTAAACATGATAAAAATGGAGCCAATATTTTGTTTAACTTTTCTATTCTAAAATTATGAAAAACAAAATAATAAAACAAGCATAAAATTCTTATTTTTTTTAATGACTATAAATTTTAAAAACAGCTGAAATCACAGGAATATAAGAAAAAACGGAGTTTTTAACTAAAAAACAACCTGTTTTTGGGCTTTAAAATAATTGTAATTTTTATGTTAATTTTAATAATTATAAGTTTAATACTACAATTTATTAATTTCAATCGATTGAATTTTAACAATAATCACTAAATACCCATTCAAATTATTGATTTCTGTCTAAAATCTTAAAATTTTGAATATTCTTAAAAAAGCAGGTAAAAATACGGGGGATAAAAAACAAAAAAGTCTAAACAAAAGTTAAAAAACTAAAAAAGGGTAAACATTTTAACAATCCTGCCTACCCTTTAATAAGATTTTGAAAATGAACTATTTACACGCTAAGATTCTAAAATTGTATTAATTTGTGTAAATAATTGACCATCGCTTAAAAAAGCACCTTGTTTAATTAATTCAAAAATAGAAGCATTTCTTTCTTCTGTAAACACTTTTTTTCCTACTTTCATTTCAATGTTTTCAGTGAACATATTATCACTTAACCACTGCAAACCTTCTTTGGTCAAAAAATCAGTTTCAGGAACTAATGATTTCAATACTATAGACTGAACATGAGTATCGAAACATTGAAATAAAAAAATATGATTTTTAGAAAAGTGCTCCAAAAACTCAGCTCTTCCCAACACGCCTTCCCAAATTAAATCAGAAAAAACATCCAGCTCCTGTTCTGCAACTTCTGGTTTATTTATTTTAAGAGAATCCCATTCAGCTTTATCAATTGCCTGAGTTGCTAAAAAGCTGGCAAATTCAGCGTGCAATTCATCAAATTGCTCTTTTGTTAATCTAGCGTATTTCATTTGTTTTTAGGCTTTACACTGCAGGCCTTAAGCAATATGCCATAAACCACCAGCTATAATTCTAATTATTAATTAAATCTTGTATTAAACAAAAAAATCCCGATTCGCATCGGGATTTTTATATAGTTTTTAAAACTATTACTTTTCAGCAACAATTTCGTATGGTAATTCAACGATTACATCTCTGTGTAAACGAACTGTAGCATTGTATTTTCCAATACGTTTTACAACACCGCTAGTGATGAATTTTCTGTCGATAGCATTACCAGATTTCTCTAAAGCTTCAGCGATATCGATGTTAGTGATAGAACCAAAAAGTTTCTCTCCACCAGCTTTTGCAGTAAGTTTAATTTCAAGAGCTTTTAAAGTTTCAGCTAATGCTTTAGCATCAGCAACAATTTTTGCTTCTTTGTGTGCTCTTTGTTTTAGGTTTTCAGCTAAAACTTTTTTAGCAGAAGGAGTTGCTAATGTAGCGAATCCTTGAGGAATTAAAAAGTTACGACCGTAACCAGGTTTTACAGATACTACATCATCTTTAAATCCTAAGTTCTGTACGTCTTGTTTTAAAATAATTTCCATGTTGTTGTCCTTATATTTTAGAAGTTAGGTTCTGCTTTAACAGAAACCAGCGACTAGATTTTTATATACTATTTTAATAAATCGGCCACGTATGGCATTAAAGCTAAGTGACGAGCTCTTTTTACAGCTACAGAAACTTTTCTTTGGTATTTTAATGAAGTTCCAGTTAAACGACGTGGAAGAATTTTTCCTTGCTCGTTAACGAATTTCAATAAGAAATCAGCATCTTTATAATCGATGTATTTGATTCCTGATTTTTTGAAACGGCAATACTTTTTAGTTTTGTTAGTTTCAATGTTTAAAGGCGTTAAATATCTGATATCTCCGTCTTTTTTTCCTTTTGCAGATTGTTCGATTGTAGACATAATAATTACGCTTTAGTAGATTTTAATTTTGCTCTTCTTCTTTCCGCCCATGAAATAGCATGTTTGTCTAAACTTACAGTTAAGAAACGCATAACTCTTTCGTCACGTCTGAATTCAGTTTCAAAAGCAATTAGAACTTCTCCAGCTACTTTGAATTCGAATAAATGGTAAAAACCACTTTTTTTGTTTTGGATTTCGTAAGCCATTTTTTTAAGACCCCAATCCTCTTTCGATACCATTTCAGCTCCTCTACTAGTAAGAAATTCTTCAAATTTCGTTACTGTTTCCTTCACCTGAACCTCAGATAAAACGGGATTTAAAATGAAAACAGTTTCATAATGATTCATAAATAAAAAATTTATTTGTTAAAATTGGGTGCAAAAGTAATCATTATATTTAGATATACAACACTTTTTTTCTTTTATTCGTCATAATGCAAAAAATATGTGCCCATTTTAGTTTTTTTTCCAAAAAAATAATACATTTACTACTGCTATCCTGAATTTATTCTAAATTTAAATGTTATGAAACTAAACTGTGTTGTTGTAGATGATAGTTCTATACAGAGGACAATTATTGCAAAATTAGTTAATAATCACCCAGGTTTGCACTTAATCGGGGATTTTTCTAATGCAATAGAAGCAAAAAGTTGTATCTCACTTAATAATATCGATTTAATATTTCTTGATATAGAAATGCCGGTTATTAACGGCTTTGATTTTCTTGATGGTTTAAAATCTAAACCGCAGATTATATTTATTACTTCTAAAGCCGAATATGCTTTAAAAGCTTTTGATTATGATGCTACAGATTATCTGCAGAAACCAATTGCTGTAGACCGTTTTAATGCTTCTGTAAAAAGGGCAATCGACATGCATTTACTGAAAAAAGAAGTTAAAGAAGAAGAAGGAGAGCATATTTTCATAAAAAGCAACCTTAAAAAACTTAAAATTTTCACTGCAAAAATCAAATGGATTGAAGCTTTTGGGGATTATGTGAGAGTAGTTACTGAAGACGACAGCAACTTGGTACTTTCGACTATGAAATCTTTTGAAAATGATTTATCAAAAGACAAATTCATACGCGTTCACAAATCATATATTATTAATATTGATAAAGTTGAACGTTTCAATAGTAAATTTGCCGAAATCGGCATCACTAAAATCCCGCTTAGCCGAAATAAAAAAGAAGATTTAGTAAAAGCTTTGTCAACGTCGTAATTTTAATAAAAATCGACATTTACAACCACTTTTATAGCTCTGTACTGAGCAACAGCTTCAAAACTATTCAACATTTTCTGAATAGTTTTTTTTGTATTACCCAAATGCATATTCTGCGGAATCTTAATTAAAATTGTTCGGATATATTCATTTCTTATTCTGCTGATTGCCGGTTCTTCAGGTCCTAAAACAGGTATATTTAAATTTTGGCTTAAAACCTGATACAGCCACATTGAGCCTTCTTTCAGCTTATCAAAATCTTTATGTTTTATAGTAAGTTTTATAATTCTGAAATAAGGAGGATATTTATAGATCTGCCTGTCATACAACTGCTCCTTATACATACCGTTATAATTATGGTTCGTAACCTGCTGAATTGTATTATGATTTGGATTATAGGTCTGAATAACAACTTTTCCCTGTTTTTCAGATCTTCCTGCTCTTCCTGCAACCTGAGTCATCATTTGAAAACTGCGTTCAAAAGCCCTAAAATCCGGATGATGCAGCATATTATCAGCATTCATTATTCCAACTAGACTTACATTATCAAAATCAAGTCCTTTGGCCAGCATTTGCGTCCCGACAAGAATATCTATTTCTCGATTTTTAAAAGTATCGATAATTTTTTCAAAACCAAATTTACCACGTGTTGTATCCTGATCCATACGTGCCGTTTTAGCTTTCGGGAAAAGCGATGCCAGCTCCTGCTCTATCTGCTCTGTTCCAAACCCTTTTGTGGTCAAATCTATACTTGAACAACTATGACAATTCGTTGGTTTTGCAATAGCATATCCGCAATAATGACAACGCAGCTGATTTTTAAACTTATGATACGTTAAACTCACATCGCATTGCTGGCAATGAGGTACGTGCCCGCAGGTCAAACACTCTATTATAGGTGAATATCCTCTTCTGTTTTGAAACAAAATGACCTGTTCACCCAAAGACAAAGCCTCAGTAATTTCTTCTATTAAAAGATCACTAAAATGCCCTGTCATTCTCTTCCTAAAATGTTTGTCTTTTAAATCGACTAAAACAACTTCAGGCATTCGAACATTTTTATAGCGTTCAGTAAGTGTTACTAAACCATATTTATCATTCTGGGTATTAAAATAAGTCTCGATACTTGGTGTTGCAGATCCAAGTAAAACTTTAGCATTATGAAAATTTGCTAATACAATTGCAGCATCTCTGGCGTGATATCTTGGTGCCGGATCTGTTTGTTTAAAAGTCTGCTCATGCTCTTCATCAACAATGAGCAGACCAAGATCATTAAAAGGCAAAAACAAAGCCGATCTTGCTCCTATGACTATTTGAGCTTTTTCAGAATTTTCAAGTGTCTGTTTCCAAACCTCAACTCTTTCATTATTACTATATTTTGAATGAAAAACAGCAACTTTGTCTCCAAAATGAAGACGCAGACGAGAAACTAACTGAGTGGTAAGGGCTATTTCAGGAAGCAGATACAAAACCTGTCTTCCTGTATGCAGATATTCTTCGATTAGCTTTATATAAATTTCTGTTTTCCCGCTCGAAGTAACTCCATGAAGTAAACAGACTTCTTTTTCAGTAAGACTTTGTTTTATTGCTGTAAAAGCATTTTGCTGCGCTTCACTTAACAATAATTCTTTTTCTGATTTTTCTCCGGTAAACAAAACACGGTCTTGCTGCAAAAGATATTCTTCAAGAATTTCATTCTTAACTAAAGTTTTTACAACAGACGAGCTCGAACCAGAAACCTCAACTAATTTTTTAACAGTAACGGGCTTTTTTTCTGAAGCACTAATTTGAAAATAAGCTAAAACAATTTCTTTTTGTTTATCATTTTTCAGAATATCAAGCAGGCTTCCCAAACCTTGATCTTTTTCGTATTTTGAATGCAGCTTAACATAACGAACCAGTTTAGGCTTATAACTTTCTTTTATTTCTTCTTCCAGAAAAATTATATCTCTTGCTATTAATTTTTGAAGAATTGGCAGGATATTTTTTCTGTTTAAAATAGAAGCTATTTCCTGAACTTTAAGCGAACTCTGATGCTGTAATGCCTCATAAATTAAAAATTCATCATCAGAAAGTTCAGAATCATTAACAACAACATCTGGTTTGTGCGAAACAATAGTTTCACTTTCCAACAGTAATCCCGTTGGAAAAGCGCCGCGATACACATCGCCAATACCACACATATAATAATTAGCCACCCAAAGCCAGTGTTTAATCTGGATTTCGGTTGCAATTGGCCTTTCATCTAAAATTTGATGAATTTCTTTGGCTTCATATAAGGTTGGCGCATTTTCATGTATATCCAATACAAGTCCTGTATAGATTTTGCTTTTACCAAATGGCACCGCTACCCGCATTCCTTTTTTAATAAAATGGAATTCAGCCTCAGAAACACGATATGTAAAGGTTTTTGCTAAGGAAAGCGGTAAAATAACTTCGATAAAAAACATGTACTATATATAGGATTGCAAAGTTACTTTTTTCCAGCAGATTTTTGAGCCAAATACTCGTTAACCAGTTTCAAAGTATGATTTAAAGATTCTTTACTAGTCCAGTCATCATGTCCCGAAATTATATAAGCCGGTTTTTTGAATTTTGCCTGCACTTTTTTTATAGATTTCTGCCATTCTTTAACATCAGCATCACCCAGATAACCTAAATCTACAGCTTCTGCACTTTTCACAAAACAGCCTCCGTAAAGAATTTTCTCTTTTTTAAACCATGCTACAATATTATCAGGAGCATGTCCTTTTCCCGGATAATAAACGTCAAAAATATGATTTCCAACAGTAAATGTTGTATCATTTGAAATTATAAATTCTGCTCTTGGTTCCTTATTCTTTTTAAGAATATCATCAGTCAGTTTAATTGAGTACGTTTTGATTCCTTTTTTCTTGTAAAAATCAAATCCTCCTGCACGATCTTCATGAGAATGCGTGCCAAAAAGCATCACAACCTCTTTATTGTGTTTTGCTTTTATGCTGTCTAATAACGGCTGAAACTGTGTTTTATCCCAAGGCGCATCAAAAAGCACAACGCCTTTATCTGTAACGACATACATAGCATTGGCAGAAATCTTAGTTCCTTTGTAATCATTAAAAGTTCTATAAACATAAAAGTCACCTGTAAGATGACTTATTTGTAATGGCGAATTCTTAGATTGTCCCAAACTATTTGAAACTGCGGCTAAGAATAAAATTATCGAAGCTAATTTTCGCATGTATTATTTTAAATTAATTTTTCACTCGTGTCCAGTATTGTGTTCTTCCCATTAAAGAAATTCCAACATAACCGCGAAGTTTTAATTTATCTGCAGATTCTAATGAAATATAACATTTGTATTTTTTACCGCTTGTAGGATCTAAAATAGTTCCTCCGTTATACTCTGAACCGTCTTTTTTTAGACCATTTATAATAACCATTCCTAAAATTGGTTTATTTTTTTCAGCTCCGTCACATTTTACACAAAGATCTTTTTTATGATTCTCGCGCAGTATCTCTATAACCTTTCCGTATATTTTTCCTGACTTTTCATAAATCTCTACAACGGATTTTGCTTCGCCTGTTTCATCATCAATGGTTTTCCATTTTCCAATTACATTTTGACTTTGCATGGTCAGCGCAAAGAAGAACACTCCGATAGTTAGCATCAAATTTTTCATATTATTTTTCTTTTTTTTGTTTTAATTTTCTGATAGAAGCATTCAATTCGAACCCTAAAAGCAGAATCATACAGTTTATCCAAATATAAAACATTAGAATTAATAATGTTCCAATTGAACCATAAAGTTCGTTATATTTTGAGAATTTTATAACCCAAATCCCAAAAAAGAACGAAGATATAACAATTAAGACCGTTGTAAAAACAGAACCAATGCTGATAAAAGGCACTTTATTGTACTGTTTTGTACCATAACGCAATAATATTGAAGATGTTATCAAAATCATCAGAATAACGAATAAATATCGCCCTAAAATAATCAGCGGAATACGATCGCTTAATACATCCTGAATAATTGTTTTTTGAATGAAAACCTCAAAAACTACAATTGTAGCCACAGTTACAAACAAAATTACAGTCATAACGAGTGAAATAGCCAAAGCAACCAAATATTGTCTAAAAAAACCTCTCTTATCAAAAACGTGTTTAGACGATTCAAAACCGCTTAAAATTCCGTTAATACCATTTGCCATCAAAAAAATAGAAAGTAAAAAACCCGACGATAATAAACCGGAGTGACTATTGTTTAAAATATCACTGATAATTTTACTAATAGCATCATACGTATTTGGAGGAACACTCTGCTGTACAAACTGCAGGAAATCCTCCTGAAAATTATCTATCGGAATAAACGGAATTAAGTTTAAAATAAATAAAGCAAAAGGAAATAGAGCCATAAAAAAGCTGAAAGAAACAGCACTTGCATGATATGAAAAAGCACCTTCAAGAATCCCTAAAGTGTACATTTCAAGTAAATCATACAAAGAAAATCCCTCTAACCAAGGGAGCTTTATTCTTTTTAAAAGTCGGGCTGCGTTGCGTATTACAGGCAGTTTTTCAATCCGATCCTCTATTTCTTTCGACATATACTTAGGTTTTTAGACTTCTTGATTTTTAATTAATAATTGATAATTTACAATTAACAATTTAAAAGGCTTTCAAGCTCAAATCCATATTATGTACAGAATGTGTCAAAGCGCCAGACGAAATATAATTTACACCGCATAAAGCATATTCACGAACTGTTTTTTCGCTGATATTTCCAGAAGATTCTGTCTGACATTTTGAACCAATCAAATTCACTGCCGTTTTTGTATCTTCATAATTAAAGTTATCAATCAGGATTCTATGAACTCCGTCGCTTAATAAAATCTCTCTGATTTCATCCAGATTGCGAGCTTCTACAATAATTTTCAAATCAAGATTATTCTCTTTTAAATATTCTTTTGTTTTAGAAATAGCACGAGTAATGCCGCCGGCAAAATCAATATGATTGTCTTTCAGCATAATCATATCATACAAAGCATAACGATGATTTTCGCCGCCTCCAATTTTTACAGCCCATTTTTCAGCCACTCTAAAATTTGGAGTCGTTTTGCGTGTATCCAAAATTTTTGCGTTTGTTCCTTTCAAAAGCTCCATTAAATGGTTTGTTTTTGTCGCAATTGCAGACATTCTCTGCATGGTGTTCAAAACCACTCGTTCTGCTTTCAAAATAGATTGCGAGCTTCCCGAAACTTCAAAAACAACTTCGCCGTATTCTACATGCGTTCCGTCTTCGATAAAAGTTTTCACTTTTAATTTCGGATCAACATGTTCAAATATCATCTTGGCAAGTTCAACACCGGCAATGATTCCCTGATCTTTTACCAATAGTTTCGCCTGACCGTGAGCTGTATCTGGAATACAGGCAAGTGAACTGTAATCGCCCGGACCAACATCTTCTCTAATAGCATTTTTTATTAAAAGTTGTAATTCTGCTTGAAATTGAGCTTCGCTTATCATTTTTCTATTTTTAATAATAATGCTAAATTAGGACTTATTTTATGGATTTGAAAATTCCGATAACATGAAAAATTATACAAAACATTAAATATCTCTTTTTTAACCATTAAGATATTCAGAAAAATAAAGTTACAATTCTTAACAAAACTTAGTCTCCGAATAAGCTTTCAATTAAATATCTTTGAGTTTCATTCAAACAAAAATCATGGGATTAATTAAAGATATTTACTCGGTCTCTTTTTACGAAAATTTTAGTCAGGCTGTTGCCGAAGTATATCCTGCATTCAATAAACAAAAATTTATCGAAGCCATTTATGAAGGCGATTTTGCCCAGAAAGAATGGAAAGAAAGAATGAAACATACAACAGTTGTGTTTCATCAGTTTATGCCTCAAAACTTTCCAGAAGCCGTTTCTCTAATTGATAAAATCATAGAAAATCTAAGAAAAAACAACTTTGCAGACAGCAATCTGGCTTTTATTTTCTTTGCCGATTATATCGAAATGTACGGTTTAGACGATTTTGAAACTTCGGCGAAAGCCTTTGTATCTATAACGCAGTTTATAAGCTGTGAATTTGCCGTTCGTCCTTTTATTTTAAAATATAAAGAGAAAATGATTGACGAAATGACAAAATGGTCTTTACACGAAAATCATCATGTACGACGTTTGGCCAGCGAAGGTTCACGCCCAAGATTACCGTGGGCTATGGCGATTCCATTTCTTAAAAAAGATCCCTCCTCTATTCTTCCTATTTTAGAGAATTTAAAAAATGATCCTTCAGAATATGTCCGAAGAAGTGTTGCCAATAACTTAAATGATATTGCAAAAGATAATCCACAGATTGTATTGGAAATCGCTTCCAGATGGAAAGGCCACAGCAAAGAAACAGATGGAATTATTAAACACGGAAGCCGAACTTTATTAAAACAAGGTCATCCGGAAATTCTGAGTCATTATGGTTTAGAAAGCACCAATATTGAACTTTCGTCTTTTGAAATTAAAACGCCAGTGGTTAAAATTGGTGATTATCTACAGTTTCATTTTCATTTAAACAATAAAAACGAAGAACCAAAAACAATCCGTTTAGAATATGCGGTTCATTATAAAAAAGCAAAAGGGCATTTGGCGAAAAAAGTTTTTAAAATCAGTGAAAAGATTTATCATCCCAATCAATTAACCAAAATTGAGAGAAACCAGTCTTTTAAACTCATTACAACGCGTATTTTTCATACCGGAATTCATCAATTGTCGATTATAATTAATGGAACTGAGAGTGAAGTTTTGGAGTTTGAGTTGATTGATTAATGTTCCCATTTTAATGCTCCAGCGGAGCAGAATATTTATAGTCAATATTATCGTCTTGCACAAAAGAGCTCCAGCGGAGCGGCATATTTATTTCGCCCCGCTGGGGCTTTGTCGTTGTGGCAACCTTATTATTCTACAAATATTTCGTTCCTCTGGGACTTTTTAAAACTAAATTTAAGCATCATCTAAAAACTTAACCAACGTTTTTCCTTACTTTTATAATTCAAAAAAATCCAAAAACAAGTTTCTTAATCTAAATTAAGTTACAGATTTCTATCACAACTGTAATTTTGTTTTCAAATCAAATAAAAATACCACATGTCAAATATCAGTTTAATTATCGAAGAACGTGCTGCCAATATTGGCAACTTTTTGGTAGGCCGTTTATTGCCTTTCCGCGAAAAAAGAGCTGTTGGGCCATTTGTATTTATCGATCATATGGGACCCGCACATTTAAGTGACCATGAAAATATGGACGTTCCTCCGCATCCGCATATCGGACTTTCTACGCTTACTTTTTTGTTTGAAGGAAGCATTATGCACCGTGACAGTTTAGGAACAGAACTAGAAATAAAACCAGGCGCTGTAAACTGGATGACAGCGGGAAAAGGAATTGTTCACTCTGAAAGAACTCCAGAGTATTTAAGACATTCAGACAAAATGCTTCACGGATTACAGATTTGGGTTGCGCTTCCAAAAGAATTGGAGCAAATGGATCCGAATTTCACTCATGTTGAAGCAGATGATATACCAGCTTGGGAAGAAGACGGCGTTTCATATAAATTGATTGCAGGAGAAGCTTTTGGCAAAAAATCTCCAGTTCCTGTTTATAGTCCGTTGTATTTCATAGAAATTAAAAGTAAAGAAGCTAAGAAAATCAATATTGGAAAAGATTTATTCGGCGAAAGCGGTTTGTATATCTTAGAAGGAAGCATAAAAAACGGCGAACATACTTATGATCCAAGACAAATTTTAATTACAACTGAAGCTTCTCTTTGTGAATTTGAAATCGCTGAAAATTCGACGGTATATATTTTCGGCGGACAGCCATTTCCAGAAGAACATTTTATATTTTGGAATTTCGTTTCATCTGATAAAAACCTCATCGAAAAAGCTAAAAAAGACTGGACAGAACAAACTTTCCCAAAAGTTCCGGGAGAAACTGAATTTGTTCCATTACCTGAACCAAGAATTAAATAATTATGGATACAATATCAGCAAAAATAGATACACGTTTATATCGAACAGAAATCACATCTGCCAGCGGAAATGTTTTAATTTCTGATGAACCTCAGCAGCTGGGAGGCAAAAACTTAGGACTCAACCCAACAGAACTTTTGGCTTCATCTTTAGCCTCTTGCACTCTGATTACTTTACGAATGTATATTAATCGTAAACAATGGAACGTCGAAGAAATCAATATAAAAATTGATTTTGAAAGAGATTCAGAGCGAAATTGTACCTCATTTACCAGAAAAATCGAAGTAATAGGCGAAGTTGACGACGAACAAAGACGTAGATTAGAGACGATTGCAAACAGCTGTCCAATTCATAAAACACTGACACATTCAATCGAAATTAAAACGACATTAATATAATTACAATGGAAATTCAACAAATAAACGATACAAGAAGAGGATATTTTGAAGCCGTAGAAGACGGAAAAGAAGCTGGAAAAATGACTTACACTTGGGCAGGAGATTCTAAATTTATTATCGATCATACCGAAGTTAGTCCAGATTTTAACGGAAAAGGTGTCGGCAAAAAACTAGTTATGGCAGCGGTAGATTATGCAAGAGCAAACAACTTAAAAATTATTCCGCTTTGTCCTTTCGCAAAAAGTGTTTTTGATAAAGTTGAAGAAATTCGTGATGTACTTTTTTCTTGAAGTGACAAAGTTGCAAAGGAACATAGGTTCAAAGTTTTTATAGAGACGTACTTTGTACGTCTTTTTTATTAATATTCGCAAGCATTTTTTTTTAAACTTTGTCCCTTCGCCTCTCTGAACCTTTGTCCCTTCAAAAACAAAATTTTCAAATCTCCTCAGAAACTCGTATATTTGCATGTAATTTAAACTTAGAGTATGACAAGGATAATTACGCTTTTCTGTATTTTTATAACACAAATCGGCTTTTCTCAATCAGCTGAGAGTTATTTAGAAAAAATCAGAAATAATGAAGCTCTCTTAACAGCTTTTTTTCAACAAATGCCAAAAGGAGGCGATTTACACCACCATTTTTCAGGATCAGTTTATGCAGAACCTCTTTTAGAAAGAGCAATTGCAGAAGACTTTTATTTGAATTTAGAAACTATGGCAGTTTCTAAAACCAAACCTGCAAACGGAAACTGGGAAAATTTCTCATCTCTTAAAAACAAAGGAAAACTAGACTATTACGAACAGCAGATTATGCAGACTTGGTCGGTAAAAGATTATAATGGCTCTGTACCTTGTGACGATCAGTTTTTTGATTCTTTTATGAAATTCGAACCTACAATTCAAGGTCATTTTGCAGAAGGAATGCTGGAATTGAAAAAACGTGCCATTGCCGAAAATGTAAGTTATATCGAAACACAATTATCTACAATTCCATGCGATATGAATGTTTCAGATTTAGCTGATTTCAATACAAAACTTCGTCAATCTGCCGATCAAAAAGACGAAAAAGCAGTTCTGAAACTTTTAGATGATTTGTATAAATCACTTCAGAAAAAAGACGCTAAAAAATATGCTGAAGATTTCAATACTAATTTCATAACAAAACTGCACAAGGATTTAAAAATGGATGATGAAAAATTCACCATGCGTTATCAAAACTTTGTACTTCGTTTTATGGAACCTGTAGATTTATTCAAAAACCTGGTTATCGCTTTTATTTCGTCAAGCGAAAGTAAACTGACTGCCGGTGTAAACATCGTTTCTCCAGAACACGGGCAGACTTCTATGAAAGATTACTGGCTACACATGGTAATGTTTAAATACTGTCATTCTAAATTTCCAGACGTAAAATATACGCTTCATGCGGGTGAATTAACTTTAGGATTGGTTCAGCCAGAAGAATTAACGTGGCACATTAACGATGCGATTTATGTTGCAGGTGCCAACAGAATTGGTCATGGAGTTGATATTGCTTACGAAGCCAATTCGTATGATTTATTGAAATATATGGCTCAAAAAAATATTCCGATTGAAATCAATTTAGTGAGCAACGAATTCATTTTGAAGGTAAAAGAAAACAGACATCCGTTTACGCTTTACAAAGAATTTAATGTGCCAATTGTGATCAGTACAGACGATGCAGGAATTTTAAGAAGCAATATGACAGAACAATATGTTTTACTGGCAAAAAGATATCCTGATGTAAGTTACGAAACAATAAAAAAATACGTTTACAACAGCATCAATTACAGTTTTATTCAGGATGCATCGGTAAAAAAACAATTAATTAAAGATTTAGATAATCGTTTTAAAACTTTTGAATCGAAATTTTCTAAAAACTAATATTTAATTTCACGCAAATTTTACAGATTTAAACTGATTTGTCCCGATTTTTATCTAAAAAATTAAATCTGCTCAAATCTGTAAAATCTGCGTGCAAAAAAATAAAATTATGATCCTAGAAGCAGCATTTCTTTATGTAAAACCAGAATTAGCCTCTCAATTTGAAGCTGATTTTGCAAAAGCAAGTCAATATATTTCATCAATCGACGGTTATTTAGGACATCGATTAGAAAAATGTCTTGAGGTTGAAAACAAATATCTTTTGTTGGTCGACTGGAATACACTTGAAGATCATACAGTAGGTTTTAGAACTTCTGAAGCATATTTAGAGTGGAAGAAAATTTTACATCATTATTACGAACCTTTTCCAATTGTAGAACATTTTGAAACGGTTTTTGAAAATAAAAAATAGATTTTATTTGCCACAGATTTCACAGATTTATACAGATTAAATTATTCTCAATTTAAAAATTCTTTTAATCTGTGAAATCTGTGGCTAAAAAAAAAAACAATGAATATCAAACTTATAGCAATAGGCAAAACAGATAACAAATCGCTTCAAACTTTGATTGACGATTATACCAAACGTTTGTCCTTTTATATCAAATTTGATCTGGAAATAATTCCTGACATTAAAAACGTAAAAAACTTATCTGAAAGCCAGCAAAAGGAAAAAGAAGGCGAACTGATTCTGTCTAAACTTTCGGCAACTGATCAGCTTATTTTATTGGATGAAAACGGAAAAACCTTCTCTAGTGTTGGTTTCTCAGAAGAACTCCAAAAGAAAATGAATTCTGGTGTAAAAACACTGGTTTTTGTAATTGGCGGACCTTACGGATTTTCTGAAACGGTTTATAAAAAAGCACAGGGAAAAGTTTCGCTTTCGCTAATGACATTTTCACATCAAATGGTTCGCTTATTTTTTATCGAACAATTGTACCGCGGATTTACAATTTTACGCAACGAACCTTATCATCATCAATAGTTTCAGGTTTAGAAGATGAATTCTACCGGAAGTATATCAAGATTGTGAGTCACATCTTTTTGCAGTAGAATTTTATACTGAATGTACTCTTCATAACTCATGTTCTTATCAAAGAAAAATACTAAATCTGGTACTCTTTGAAACTTAATACTATAAAAATACTTTAGTATATCTGATATTTGTATTTCTTTATTTCCCATGAAAACTTGTTTTTTCCCTTTTCTAAAGTAAACAACAAAATTTTCTCTACTTGGTTTTTCCATTTTATAAAACACTTTCGTAAAAGGCAGAAAAGCCAAATTCTTTCCAATAGAATCTGCGTAAGAATAATAATTTTCAGATTCTTCGTTTTGGTGCATTTTCTCGTTACGCTTTTTTTCCTGCATTTTTATTACCTCCGGAATTACGACTTTTAATGGCAAACGTTTGTCGATATTTAAAATCCAATTGGTTGAAATGATAGCACTTTTTCTATTCAAATCGGCAATTGTATCTTTTCCTTCTTTTTTAAAGAAAATATAAATCGGCGAATGATCTTGAACATCTTTTACAATTGAAATATTTGATTTTGGAAGTAAAACGTCTTCTTTTTTTCCGCAGGAAAACAAAAGGCAGATTATAAGTATAGAGAAGTATTTCATATTTTTTAACTCATTTTATTAAACAAAGTAACACATTCCACTGCTTCTTTTACATCATGCACACGAAGAATTTTAGCGCCTTTTGTCAAAGCAATGGTATTTAGAAACGTTGTTCCGTTTAAAGCTTCTTGCGGTGTAATATCCAGCGTTTTATAAATCATTGATTTTCTTGAAATTCCTGCTAAAACAGGTAATTCTAAAAGATTAAAAAGCTCCATTTTCTGCATTACTTCATAATTCTGATCCGTTGTTTTAGCAAAACCAAAACCAGGATCTAATATTAAATCGTTAATTCCTAATGACCTTGCTTGTTTTACTTTTTCAGAAAAATAGAAAAGCATTTCTTTAATGATATCATCGTATTGCGTCAAACTCTGCATCGTCTGCGGATTTCCTCGCATGTGCATCATGATATATGGAACGTTATATTTTGCGATAACATCAAACATTTTATCATCTAATTCGCCCGCCGCAATATCATTTATTATCGCCGCACCGCTTTCGATACTCGCTTTTGCGACTTCAGTCCTAAAAGTGTCAATAGATAATAATGTTTTTGGAAAATGCTTTAAAATCAATTCAATTGCAGGAACAATTCGGTCGATTTCTTCTTGTTCGGTTACAAATTCAGCGCTTGGTTTGCTTGAATAGGCTCCAATATCGATAAATGCTGCGCCTTCAGAAAGCATTTTATCTACTTGCGAAATAATTTCGTCTTCGTTTTTATATTTCCCTCCATCAAAGAAAGAATTCGGCGTAACGTTTAAAATTCCCATTACTTTAGGAATCGATAAATCTATAAGTTCGCCTTTGCAGTTAATAAACATTTTGTTTCAAGTTTTTAATTGTTCAAAGTTTCAAGTTGATGCAGATTGCGTAAGTTCGAGAACTTGAAACATTTTTTCAGTTTCAAGTTACTGCCGTTAACACTTTGTTTAGAAAAAACTTGAAACAAAGCGAACCGTAAACTTGAAACTCTTAAAAAATTATCCTTATTTTTGAAGAAATTTTAGCAAATATACAGCATATAAATGAAGAATACTTCCCAAGAGTTTGATAATGTAATCGAGGTTTGCCGAACCCTGTTTATCAATAAAATGAAAGACTATGGCAGTGCGTGGAGAATTTTAAGACTGCCGTCGCTGACAGATCAGATTTTTATAAAAGCACAACGAATTAGAAGTTTACAGGAAAACGAAGTCCGTAAAGTTGACGAAGACGAAAAAGGAGAATTTATCGGAATCATCAATTATTCTATCATGGCTTTGATTCAGCTTGAATTAGGCGTTGTAGATCAGCCGGATTTGGATGTTGAAAAAGCAACTGAATTATACGATGCTAAAGTAAAATTGACCAAAGATTTAATGGAAGCTAAAAATCACGATTACGGCGAAGCCTGGCGCGATATGCGAGTAAGTTCATTAACTGATTTGATTCTTCAAAAACTGCTTCGCGTAAAACAAATTGAAGATAATAAAGGAAAAACAATTGTATCTGAAGGAATCGATGCTAATTATCAGGATATGATTAATTATTCTGTTTTTGCTTTAATCCTAAATCCTATAAATAAATAGAAATTCCTCCCGACAGCTATCGGAACTAAATTCCAGGTTTAATATTGGAATTTGAATATTTAAATATTACTTATGAAAAACATCATTACCCAATTCTCCCGATTATTTGTCGGTGTATTATTTATCATTTCCGGATTAATTAAATTGAACGACCCGGTAGGTTTCTCTTACAAGCTTACAGAGTATTTTAGTGAACCTGTTTTCAATATGCCTTTTTTAGAGCCGTTTACACTAAGTATGGCTATTGTTCTGGTAATATTAGAAGTAGTTTTAGGAGTAATGTTATTAGTAGGTTATAAAGCAACACAAACAATTTGGGCTCTATTGCTTCTAATTGTTTTCTTTACTTTCCTTACCTTCTATTCTGCTTATTTTGATGTAGTAAAAGATTGCGGCTGTTTTGGTGATGCCTTACATTTAACACCTTGGCAGTCATTTACAAAAGATGTAGTTTTACTATTCTTCATTTTGATTTTATTCTTCAACCAAAAACTGATAAAACCTTTATTTTCAACTTCAAAAACGAATTTTGCAGTTTATCTTAGTGTAATTTTATCTGCATTAATGGCATATTGGGTTATAAATCATAATCCTATAAAAGATTTCCGTCCGTATAAAGTTGGAAATAATATTGAAAAAGGAATGGAAATTCCTGAAGGTGCGCCAAAGTCAGTTGTTGAAATGATTTTCATTTACAAAGTAAACGGAGTTGACAAAGAGTTTACCGAAAAAGATTTAATGAATATTCCAGAAGGCGCAACGTTTGTAGATAGAAAAGACAAAGTTATTTCAGAAGGTTATGTACCGCCAATTCATGATTTTACAATGACAAAAGATGATTCTGATTATAAAGATGAATTATTAAAAGAACCAAAATTATTAGTTTTTGTAACGTATGATTTAACTAAATCTGACCCAGCCGGAATGAAAAAACTGGCTAAAGTTACTGCAGATGCAAAAGCTAAAGGTTACAAAGTTATTGCTATGACTGCATCTGGAGCTGATGAAATCGCAAAAGCAAAAAAAGAATATAACTTAGATGTTGATTTCTATTTCTGCGATGCTACAACTTTAAAAACAATCGAAAGAGCAAATCCTAGTATTGTTGTAATACAAAAAGGAACTGTTGTTCAAAAACTACATTACAACGATGTTGATGATTTAAAACTATCAGATGTTGCGTATAGTCTATAATTAATACCATTATAAAATTCAAAAAAGCCGCAATTTAAATTGTGGCTTTTTTTTTACTTAATTTTATATTTTTGCAGATTCAAATTAAACGAATGAAGCATTTACAATATGATCTGTATAGAAATACTGACACAACTATTTTTGAATTTAAAAGTGTTGGCCCAAATGGAGAAATAACAAAAATCATAACATTTAATGCTACTCAATCTAAGGAAATATATAATCTGGCATTTGGAGATTTAATATACAATGAAGTTCAGAAAAAATACACTTTGGATGATTCAACAATTACAGACAATGGAGACCGGAATATAATTTTAGCTACTGTTGCCAAATCGGTTTATCTTTTTACTGAAAAATATCCTGAGAGAATGATCTTCTTTAAAGGCAGCACACTTGGACGAACACGTTTATACAGAAGGGCAATCTCTATTAATTTAGAAGAATTATCCGAAACTTTCGTTATCTTTGGAGCAATAATAAATGAGTTTGGAAACGTAACCAGCGTACCTTTTAAAACAAATGGCGATTTTTTGGGTTTTATTATAAAAAGAAAAGAATTATGAAAACTACAATAAAAAAAGTTTCAACTGAAAACAAAAGTGCTTCGCTTAATTCTAAAGTAAAGATTGATAAAAAATTAGACAATTTAAAAGTTATCGAATCTAATAAACAAGAAGAAGTCAATAAGCTCACTTTTAACTTGAATTTATAATTTAAGTTATCACATATAATATGAAAGTCCTTTTTAAAATTGGACTTTTTTTATGAAAAAAAACTATCCTTTATGAAACAAACTCAAAAATTACTTTTAACCATTTTATTTACTGCTCTTTATACTTTTACCGCTTTTAGTCAGGAAAAAACACCCAATAAAGATCAGCGATATGTCTTTTTTCTCCATAATAAATTTATTGAAGAAAATGATTTAAACACAGCACATCCTGAATATGGAAAAGCAGAATACAATGAAATATTAGCATCATTTAGAAAAGATAACTTTATAGTTTTTAGTGAAAAGAGAAAGAAAAACACCAATGCTGCTGATTATGCCGAAAAAATTGTAAAACAAATTAAAAGCTTATTAAAAAAAGGAATTTCTCCTAGTAAGATAACCGTTATTGGAACTTCAAAAGGCGGTTATATTGCACAATTTGTTTCGACTTATTTAGCAAATCCTGATGTTAATTTTGTTTTTATAGGATGCTTTAGAGATGTTGATATTGAAGAAATTCCTAATATTAATTTTTGCGGTAATATTTTAACGATTTATGAAAAATCAGATATTTATGGCGTTTCGGCTGTGAAAAGAAAAGAAACTTCAAAGCTTAAAGTAAATCATTTTAAGGAAATAGAATTAAATACCAATTTAAAACATGGCTTTTTATATAAAGCATTAGACGAATGGATTGTGCCTTGCAAAAAATGGGCAAATGGAAATTATGAACTGAATTAAAAATAGTTTTCTGTAACGAAATCTTAATTTTAATATAAGAAAAATAATCTTACATTTAATTGAACCAAAAACAAATCCAAACCTATGAAAAGACTAATCAAATTTTCATTTATTTTATTACTTATTACAACTTTAGGCTGTACAAGTGAATCTAATAACTGCACTACTCCGCCTCCTTATTTTTCTTTTGAATTTGTAGATAAAGATTCTGGAGAGAACCTTTACACAAACGGAACTTTTGATGCAAAACAAGCCGTAACCGTAACAGATTTAGATACAGACAAAGTGATACAATACACTTACATGAAAAATGAAGATTTAAATCATCTTGTAATTAATTCTATAGGCTGGCAGTCCGGAGTCTTTAATTATTCTATAGCAATTCAGGGAAAAAGTGTTTTTGAACTGCATGCTTCTGCTGAAAGAGTAAGTGAAAAAGGCTGCAGTTTTAGCAGAATTAATTCATTCGAAATTAAAAATGCTGAATTTCAATTAGACAAAACAACTGGTATTTATAAAATTTTAATCAATACTAAAATTTAATTTTAAATATCTTATAAACGGTAAAGAGCTTAAAAATTTTAAGCTCTTTTTTTTTGATTTTTATTTACCTGAAAATTCAATAATCAGACGTTTTTTTACTTTATTTTTTTCTTTTAAAAATAAAAAATTCAAAGTTTCGCTCTTTTCAAAAAAAGCATTTCAAAAAAATACTGATTTTTACACCCAACTATTACGATTTCATTCTGGTTTTTCTAACCTAAAACGGCTGTTTTGTTACAAAACAAACGAGTCTTCAAATTTTGTTAATCTGCATTTGGCTTTCAATTTGTTTGTTTAACTTTGTTGAAAATCACTAATTCTATGAAACAAATAGCTTTAATCTTTATTGCATTTATAACCTTTTCTTGCTCTCAGGCTCAGAAAACAAGTTTTTCTAAAGAGGCTTTATCAGAAAAATTATTAACCCTTGACGGAGGTCAGGTTACTTTTAAAAACATTTTAAAAAAATACAAAGGGAAAACTTTAGTTATCGAAGTTTGGGCTTCCTGGTGCGGCGACTGTGTAAAAGCAATGCCAAAATTAAAAGAGTTACAAGCTAACAATCCTGATGTTTCTTATTTATTCCTTTCTGCTGATAAAACAGCCGATAAATGGAAAGCTGGAATAGAAAAACACGAATTAAAAGGCGATCATTTTATGATGAACGACGGTATGAAAGGTGTTTTTGGAAAAGCAATTGACTTAGACTGGATTCCGAGATATATTGTTATTGACAAAACCGGAAAAATAGTTTTATATCGTGCTATCGAAACTGATTTCGACAAAATCAATGAAACACTTAAAAGCTTAAAATAAATTTGAAATAACAGCAATTTTAAAATTGCTGTTATTTTAATCTACTTCATTCAAACAAAAAAATTAAAAGAATAACAAAAACTACCAAAATGAGAAAATCGATTGTTGCAGGAAACTGGAAAATGCATAAAAATGCAGCGCAGACTGAAGAATTATTAAACGAATTAATTGCTAAAATTCCAGCAAAAACAAATGCACAAGTTATTGTAGCGCCAACTTTTGTAAACTTACAAGCTGCTGCTGCTAAATTAAAAAATACAACTATTGGAGTTTCTGCTCAAAACGTTCACCAAGCTGAAGGCGGTGCTTTTACAGGAGAAATTTCTGCAGATATGTTAACAAGCATTGGTGTTAATACTGTAATCTTAGGTCACTCTGAGCGTAGAGCTATTTTCCACGAAACTGATGCTTTAATCGCAAACAAAGTTGATACAGCTTTAAAACACGATATGACAGTAATTTTCTGTTTTGGAGAAGAATTAAAAGACCGTCAGTCTGAAAACCACTTCAACATTGTTGAAAATCAATTACGTGACGGAGTTTTCCATATCGCAAAAGAATCTTGGTCTAAAATTGTTTTAGCTTACGAACCAGTTTGGGCTATCGGAACTGGAGAAACTGCTTCACCAGAACAAGCTCAGGAAATGCACGAATTTATCAGAGAAACGATCCGCAAAGCTTTTGGAGCTGAAATCGCAGATGAAGTTTCTATTTTATACGGTGGTTCTGTAAAACCAGAAAACGCTAAAGAAATCTTCTCTAAACCAGACGTAGATGGTGGTTTAATTGGTGGTGCAGCTTTAAAAGCTGACGATTTCTTAGCAATTGTAACTGCTATCTAATTTTAGATTTTAGATTTTGAAATCCTCTTATAAAAAAAGCGTTCGCTATGCGAACGCTTTTTTTATATTCTCCATTGACTTTTGACTTTTGACTAATTGATAAACGATTTCAAAAGTGGGCAATTGTACTTTTTAAACGTTGACGTTGATTTGTAAATCGAATAAAAATTAACCAGCTCCTTGCCTGCTTTAAAAGGATTTTTGGCTTCTTCTTCCTCTGTAATCAACTCTGCATAATGATTGTAATAATTGCATTCAAAAATCATTAAACTGGCCATTGCTTTTTCGTTGCTGTTTTTAGACATTTTTAAAGCTTTCTCATAATACATTTTGGCCATTTTCAAATTGTAATAATTACCGTTTTGGTATTTCTTTTCATTCTCAGTATTATCTCCGTAAACATAATCTGTATACGATGCGCCGGAACTCCAATCATAAGATGTCATCATCCATGAATTTCCTAAATACGAAACATTAAAATACGCATGAGCTAATTGCAGATTACTGCTTGCTGTATTTTGTTTTTTCAGCTGAATTAATTTGGCTATAAAATCAGTTTTATTGAAACGATAATCGAATTTACGCTCTTCCTGTTTTTGCAGAATTTTAGGTGTAAAGGGATTTTCATTTAAATACGTTTTGTACTCATAATTCTTTTCCCAAAAATCCTGAGGCATGCTTGAAAAAGTTTCATAAGCCAATTCCAGATTATTGTTTCTAAAAGCAATTGTTCCTTTTAAATCTTTGTAATAATTACTATTTGGAGCAATTGTTCCAGAACAAATATATTTTTCAAAAGGCGTTTTATTTGTTTTCTGCTGTAAAGCCATTAAAAGATCAATGTCTTTTACCGATGCATTTCGGTCAAAATAGCCTATGTAACTAAAAAAGTACGGATTATTATAAGCAGAGTATTCTCCTTCATTTTTAATATCCGATTTCATCGAAAGCAAACCAGCTGTAACTACATCTCCTTTTTTATAAAAATCACTGCTTGCAATTCGGTATAAACTATATAAATTTTTAAATAATCCATGATCCGTTTCTATCAGATTTTCTACAGAATTAAAATAAGTATAAAGCTGGTTCTGAACTTTTTCATCCTTTAAATCATCTTGTTTTAATGAAACCAAAGCCAGCTGAATATTTTTCTGCATTTGTATTGAAGCATTGGCTTTATCAGAAATCAAATTAGTATATTTTTTTCCTTCGTCGACCTGATCATCAATAAAACATAGCTGGGCTATTGCTGCAGTGATATAATCTTTCTGCTCGCCCGAAGTTTGTTCGCGAATCGAAATCAGAAAATATTCTAATTCTCTTAAGTATAAAATATCTTTATTAAAATTTTCTTCTTTCGCTTTAGCGTAATTTTCATACCAATCTGTAGAACTAAAAGTTACTGAAGGAGTCCCGTCATTAGTATACTGAGGCGTAAAAATCCAATCTTCGAGTTTGTTCACTTCTCTTCCAATTAAAAAACTCAAAAACAAACTGTTTGGACTTAATTCATAAATTTCTTTAATAGATTTTAAATCCGGAGCTGGATTTCTAAGACTTTCAATAGCGAGAATAACACTTCGCTCTTCATCATTTTGGGCTAATGCCAAAGTTTCGTTGGTCAATTTCCAATTGTAATGCTGCAACACAGCAAAGGATTTTTCTTCGCAGGAATTAAAAACTTTACTAAGTAAATAATTTTGTAAAGGCAGATTATCAATACATAAGGCATTATAATACAACGCCCACGGTTTCAGGATTGTATTTGATTCAGAAGCAAAATAGGTATTATACAATTGAATAACATCTTGCTTTTGTTGTGCATAAAAATAATAACGAAGTGCTAAAAAAGCATAACGCTGTTTTAAAAAGGTATCCTTTGAACTTTTTATTTTCTTCTCAAAATCAAGATTATCTTTCAGTTCATTGCTATTATAACTTCCGCTTTGCCAATTACTTCTAATTTGTCCCCAGGATTCCCATTTCGTGTCCTGAACATTATTATATTCCAGCATTTTGGCCAGTAAAATATAATTTAAAAAAGCTTTGTTTTTAGACAACAGCAAAGCGTCAACAAATGTATTTTTTGCAAATACAGTTTTCAATGTCTTATTTTCAAAAGCAGTTTGAAACTGTTCAGAATCTGTTTCATATAAAATAACATGAACATCATCTGCATTTATATTATTACCCAATTTTTTCTTCCACTCTAAACAATTCTTTTCCTGATCGACACCCGAAACAGTATTGGTTGAGTAATAATAATCTGCTGAGTAGTAAAATGGCGTAAGTTTAAAAAAACCTTCTCTTTGTGCTTTAAACAAAGCCAAACGGCTGGTTTCAGGAGAAACCTGCCATCCGCACGCAAATGAAAACTGAACGCTTAAAACTAAAAGTAAACTGTTAAAAGCGCGCATAATAATTGGAGATATTTTCGGTTCCATAATCGTTTATGTATTTTTTATCAAAAGAGAAAAAAGTCACTTTTGTCTGATTATCAATCTGGATTTTGTTTTTAATAATCGAAATCATCTTGTCAAGTTCGCTGTCTGAAATTTTCTCAATTCTAATTTCATCACCATTTCTAAGATACGTCTGCCCGACTAAAACATCATCCTGTAAAACATATTTGGTATCTGAGGTTTTCTTTACTTTGCTTGTATCCTTTATCAACTGGGCATAATCAGACAAAATACCTTTAAACTGATTTCCTCTAAAGGCAACCGCCCAGCTGTATAATGGCAGTGCAATATCTAGTTTGAGTTTATAATCGCCATGCGTAATATATTGTGCTAATTCTTCGCTTGTTGCAATAGAATTTTTAGTCTGTAAATCGTCTGGTTTTGTAATATTATAGCACATCAGCAAACCCTTATCTACCGGCGGAATTCCGGCTTTTGAAGCATATTTATACTGCCACAGTCTTATGGTTGCTGCTATTTTTGAAGATGGCAGCTGGCTTTTAATTTGTTTTAATAAATAGAAATAATTCTTCTGAGATTTTTCGGTCCAGTCGCAGTCTATTAGAATTTCTTTAAATGCAACTTTTAATTTGGCTGATTCTGCAGATCTTACCGAATCATAATTTAAAGGTTTATAGTCTTTTTGCTTATAATAATCTTTTGGGTACACAATATTCGAAGCTATAATATCAGCTTTTGTGTCATTCATTTTTTTACCAATCTGTTCGATTCGTTTTGCCATCCTGACTGCCAGACTGTCTAACTGTTTCGTATCTGATTTTAAAACAACTTCATTCGTTATAAAAATACTCGGTGTGATTTCGGGATTGCTTTTATTAAACGAAATATCCCAAATAGTGGCAACAGGCAGCGGTTCTTTTGAGTACGGATTATAATCAACATCAAAAAAACGAACATACATGTGTTTTACATCTAGTTTATTTACCAGAGAATCGTCTTCTTCCTGAAAGTAAAGATTGGTTTTCCAGTAACAAAAGGAACGAATTACTTTGTGGTCATTTTCACGGTTTCCCGAGCTTAAAACGACAAAAAGCAGAACAAAAAAAGCATTTTTCATGATAATAAAAAACTTACAAAATATAGTTCAAAATTAGTATTAAAATTTATAACAATATGATTTATTTATGAACAACTTTTGCTTTGTATTCATACCTTTGCAAAAATTTTTATTTATGTCGAATATATATTTAGGATATCATTTTACAATTGAGCCAAAAGAATTGGGTTCTGAAATTTTAGTGGCTGAATTGGGCGAAAAAGCGTTTGAAAGTTTTACAGAAACTGAAAACGGAATTTCGGCTTTTGTGAAAAAGGATTTATGGGATGAGAATATTCTGGATGATATTTATATTCTACAATCTGAGGAGTTTAAAATTGAATATACAATTGAAGAAATCGATCAGGTAAACTGGAACGAGGAATGGGAAAAGAATTTCGAGCCAATTGATGTTGACGGTAAATGCCACGTTCGCGCTCCTTTTCATGAAAAAACAAATGCAGAATTTGATATTGTGATTGAACCAAAAATGAGTTTTGGAACCGGACATCACGAAACCACTCACATGATGATTCAGCATTTACTGGAAATGGATATTAAAGGTTTAAAAACGCTTGACATGGGTTGCGGAACTGCAATTTTAGCCATTTTAGCCGAAATGAAAGGCGCTGAACCAATCGATGCAATTGATATTGACAATTGGTGTTATTTAAATTCTATTGAAAATGCCGAACGCAATAATTGCAAACACATCTCCGTTTATGAGGGCGACGCAGCTTTATTGGCAGGAAAAAAATACGATTTAATTATTGCCAATATCAACCGAAACATTTTGTTGAATGATATGCAGGCTTATGTTGATAGTTTAAATCCAAAAGGAATTATTTTATTCAGCGGTTTTTATGAAGAAGACATTCCGTTTATCGATGCTTCATGCACAGAAAAAGGTTTGACGTATGTTAAAAAGTTACAAAGAAACAACTGGGTTTCATTAAAATACGTAAATTAGATAGTAATTACAAAGTACAAAAACTAGATAAGATGAGTACTAAAGAGAAAGTAAGAGAAAAAGTCCGCGAGAAAGAAGCGGCTGTGTTCAATAATGAAATCATTATGTATAACGATGATGTAAATACATTTGACCACGTTATTGATACTTTAATGCGCGTTTGTGACCATACGGCAGAACAAGCCGAACAATGTTCCTTAATTGTACATTACAACGGAAAATGCACTGTAAAAACAGGCCCAATAGAAAAACTTAAACCTCAATGTACACAACTTTTGGAAGCTGGACTAAGCGCTGAAATTGTTTAATTTACCAATAATTTAAAAAACATTCTATTTTATTTTATATTTGAAATAAAATAGAATGTTTTTTTATGGAAGAATATGGTAAAATATTAATTATTGCAATGCCTGTTTTTTTAGTTCTAATTGTAATTGAAAAACTTTACGGCATTTACAAAAAGAACGATACTGCTCCATTAATTGACAGCGTTTCCAGTATTAGTTCCGGAATTGCCAATTCTGTAAAAGACGTTTTAGGACTCAGTATTACTTTTCTTTCTTATGAGTGGATGGTTTCTAAAATTGCATTTTTCCATCAGGAAGCCACAGTTCTATCTTACATCATTGCCTTTTTTGTTATTGATTTCTACGGATATTGGAGTCATCGACTGGCACATCAAATTAACTTTTTTTGGAATAAACACGCCATTCACCACAGCAGTGAAGAGTTTAATCTTGCCTGTGCGCTGCGCCAGCCTATAGCGAGTCTGGTTAATTTATTTACTTTTCTGCTTATTCCTGCAGCATTGTTAGGAGTTCCGGCTTCTGTAATTGCCATAACACTTCCGCTCCATTTATTTTTACAGTTTTGGTATCATACCAAACACATTAAAAAAATGGGATTTGTAGAAAAAATTCTCGTAACGCCTTCGCATCATCGGGTTCATCATGCCATAAATCCTGAATATTTAGATAAAAACCATTCGCAGATATTTATTTTCTGGGATAAACTTTTTGGAACTTTTCAGGAAGAATTAGACGATGTTCCTCCGGTTTTTGGAATCACAAGACCTGCCAATACATGGAATCCGATAAAAATAAATTTTCAGCATTTAACTTTATTAATAAAAGACGCCTGGCGAGCCGAAAGCTGGAAAGATAAACTAACCATTTGGTTTAAACCAACAGGATGGCGGCCTGAAAATTTCGAAGAAAAATATCCGGTTAACAAAATCGAAAATGTATTTGATTTTGAAAAATACGGCACACAAAATTCTCAAAAACTCATTTATTGGTCAGTTGCCCAAATTTTAATTACACTTTTGTTTGTGAGTTATTTATTTGAGAATATTGCCAAAATTGGCCTGCCTAATATTTTCGTTTACGGGTTCTTTATTTTCATAACCATTTACAGCAGCTCTGAACTAATGGATAAAAGCAGATTTGCCATTGTCTGGGAAGGTTTTAGATTGTCTCTCGCGACAGCCGTAATTTTATTTTACGGCGATTGGTTTGGTCTTAATACCGTTTTTTCTTTAAGTAATTATATAATTTTAGGTTATTTAAGTGTATCTTTTTTAATAACGATTTACTTTGTAACTGTCGATTTCAAAACTAACCAAAACCAAACCATAAATTCACAAACCGCGTAATGAAAAATATTCTATTTTTTAAAATTTATACTGCATACTGCTTTATTTATCTGCTTCTTTTATATCTGGGATATGAAAGTTTAGACTGTTACCTAAAACCGGCTTTAATTCCGCTGTTAATTTTAGGCGTGTATTTTTCTAAAAGATTTCCAACTCAAAATTTACTTTTAACCGCATTACTCTTTTCCTGGATTGGCGATGTAATTCTGCTTTTTTCAGATATTGCCGAAATTTATTTCATTCTGGGATTAGTTTCTTTTTTAATTTCCCACATTCTGTATTGTGTGCTTTTTAACAGGCAGACCAAAGAAAAATTCAAACGAAATTCAATTACTTTTATATTTGGAAGTATTCTTATTGCCGTTTATTTAATTGGTATGCTTTCTGTTTTACTGCCTTCATTAGGCGATTTAAAAATTCCGGTTATCTTATATGCGAGCGTTATTTCAATAATGCTTTTGTTTGCTTATAACGGACTTTTAATATGGAAAACACCAGCCAATCAGCTGGTGTTTTTTGGGGCTTTGTTCTTTGTAATTTCAGATAGTATTTTGGCTCTCAATAAATTTTATATGCCGCTCAAAAAAAGTTCATTTATTATTATGCTTACCTATCTTGTGGCACAATATCTGATTGTAATTGGTATATTAAGACTAAATGGAAAAAAGGCTGAATAAATCTCTTTTTGATAAAGATTTAGATTAACGATTAAAAATCTTATTAATCTTTTAATCTGTGGCAAAACCTTTTTTACATTTGCATGACCAAAATAAACCTCAACCATGAAAAAAACAGCTCTTTTCATTATTCTATTAATAACTGCAGCTTCTTGTATAAGCACAAAATCGACTTTAAAAAATGTAGACGATAATGCTCCTGATTTAGTTTTAAATAAAAACAATACGTTTGTAATTTCACTATTCAGTAAAGACAAAAAGTATGGTTATAATCCTGATTATCCTGTAAATATATTTTTTAAAAATACCCGTGACGAAGCAACGAACGAAGTTCGTTTTTTAAATGCTTTAGCCGGACCAAACGGAGAAAAAATCACATATAAGCGTTTAGAAACCTGCTGCCCTTTTCCAACAAAAAGAAGCGATATGGGCGCCGGATTTTTAAATGTGTATGAATTAACCTGGGAAGGACAGAAAAAACCTGTAACGCTGTATTTAAATATTTATGAAAAAGGAATTTTAATGGTTCCGATGGGATTGACTTTAAAAAAGGAGTAAAATTTACAAGAATAAACTATAGTTAATCTGAAATAAAAATGCTTAATATACTGCCTTTACTGCTTATTATTTTCCCAGTTTTATCACAATTAATATTAGGAAGTTATTCAATCTATAAATCATCATCTTTAAAATTTAGTCCTGTTTCATGGATAAATTTTCTTCTTCAGATTATATTTTCTTTTGCTGCTTTTAATATTGCAGATTATAATCTTGCAAAACAATATGAGCCGCATCCTCTAAGATGCGGTATGCCGCTTGTAGCAATGGCGGCGGCTTGCTTCTTTTTTATTTTTATACTGATTATAATTATTGTAATTCAATTTTTAATTAAAAGATGGAGAGCAAAAAGAAACACAGTATAATCTAAGTCTGAAAAAGCAGTAAACTGCAAAACTGCAGAACATGATAAATATCATTTATTAGTTTCTTTTCATATTTTAATATTGCACCGGAAAAAGCATTTAATCATTCTTAAGAAATTTTAGAAATTCGTTACTGCTGCTAAGCCCCCTGTCAGCTATTCGTGTTCTTAAAATAATCTTAAATCTTCATCTGCTATTCATAAATCATGACTACCTTTGCAGTGCAAAAAAATAATTTTATGAACTTACAACATATTCCACAAATCAAGCATACTGAAAGCGGAAATTTCTTTTTATTGGCGGGGCCTTGCGCTATTGAAGGAGAAGAAATGGCTCTTAGAATTGCTGAAAAATTAGTTGGTATTACCGACAACTTACAAATCCCTTATGTGTTTAAAGGATCTTTTAAAAAAGCAAACCGTTCCAGAATTGATAGTTTTTCTGGAATTGGAGATGAAAAGGCTTTAAAAATATTAAGAAAAGTTTCAGAAACTTTTCACGTTCCAACTGTTACCGATATCCATACAAATGAAGATGCCGATATGGCTGCACAGTACGTTGATGTTTTACAAATTCCTGCATTTTTAGTTCGTCAGACAGATTTAGTTGTTGCTGCCGCTAATACAGGGAAAACAGTAAACCTTAAAAAAGGACAGTTTATGAGTCCGGAAAGCATGAAACATGCTGTACAAAAGGTTTTAGACTGTAATAACGAAAACGTTATGGTTACAGACAGAGGTACTATGTTTGGATACCAGGATATGATTGTTGATTTTAGAGGAATTCCTACTATGCAGCAATATGCATCTACGGTTTTAGATGTTACACACTCTTTACAGCAGCCAAACCAGACTGCTGGTGTTACAGGCGGAAGACCTGACATGATCGAAACAGTAGCAAAAGCGGGTATCGCTGTAGGTGTTGACGGTATTTTTATCGAAACACACTTTGACCCTGCAAATGCAAAAAGTGATGGTGCTAATATGCTTCATTTAGACTATTTTGAAGGTTTAATGAACAAATTAGTGGCTATTAGAAAAACTGTAAATGCCTTTTAATTTATAATACTTAAGTTCTTTGAAAACAAAAATTTTATTTTTCTTACTGGCTTGTGTTTCTTTAAACACATTTGCTCAGGAAGAAATTCCAGTACAAAAATACGCTGCTCACAACAAAGGTAAATTCTTTGTTATGTGGGGCGGAAACAGAGAAAGTTACTCAAAATCTGATGTAAATTTCCGTGGTAAGGATTACAACTTTACGGTTGAAAATATGTCTGCTCATGACAAACCAAAAGGATGGCATGTAGATTATATTAATCCTGCAAATATGACTATTCCTCAGACCAATTTAAGACTTGGTTATTTCTTTAGTGATCATTACAGTGTAACAATTGGTGTTGACCACATGAAATATGTAATGGCACAGAATCAAATCGCTAAAGTTAATGGTTATATTAATTTACCAGCAGATGACCCTGCTTCTATCTATAATGGCGACAGTGAATATTATAATAATAGACCTGTAGATATGTCTTTAAATGGAGCTGTAGAAGGTGGTTATGACAAAGGTGTAACTAATCCAAATGGTCCTGCTTTTTTAATGTACGAACATACAGATGGTTTAAATTACATTAATACTGAGGTTGCCAGATTTGATGATGTTTCTAAATGGTTTGGGCTGCCAAATATTGATAAAGTTCAGATTAACTTAACTGAAGGATTAGGAGCGGGTATTTTATATCCAAAAACAAATACTACTCTTTTAGGTAAAGAACGTCATGATGATTTTCATGTTTCTGGATACGGTGTTTCTGCAAAAGCGGGTCTAAATATTACTTTTTTCAAACATTTCTATGTTCAGGGAGAATTAAAAGGAGGCTATATCAACATGCAGGATATTAAAACCACAACAAGTAATGAAGATAAAGCTTCACAGCATTTTACTTATTTTCAACGAATTATTGCTGTTGGAGGAATCTTTAGAATCTAATTTCAGTTAGAAAATATATTAAAAATAGTTATCATTAATTTGGTAACTATTTTTTTTATTATTTACTTTGCAACTCAAAGTACTTTAATATTTATTTGAAATATGAAAAAGCAAAAATACATTTTCCTAATCATCACATTTGTGCTAAGCTTTGGTTTGGCATTATTTGTCGCAGTGAAGGTTTTCCCAAACAATCCATTTTCAAAAAAGAAAACTGAAAATATTGGATCTGATAAAATTAAAAGCGGTGATATTATATTTCAAACTTCACAGTCTCCTCAATGCGAAGCCGTTCGAATTGCTACTAATTCTAAATTTTCGCATTGCGGTATTATTTTTGACCTCAACGGGAAATGGTTTGTTTTTGAAGCTGTGCAGCCTGTAAAACTTACTCCATTTGATGAATGGATCCAGCACGGTAAAAACAATAAATATGTCGTAAAGAGATTAAAAAATGCTGAAACCGTTTTGACTCCGGAAGTACTTCAAAAAATGGAAAATTACGGCCAGCAGTTTGACGGAAAAGAATATGATGCTTATTTTGAATGGACTGATAATAGAATTTATTGTTCTGAATTGGTTTGGAAAATTTATAAAAATGCGGCAGGTATTGAACTATCAAAACTAAGAGAATTGAAAGATTTTAATTTAGAAGATCCGAGAGTCAAAAAAATTCTTAAAGAGCGTTATGGCAATGATATTCCACTTGAAGAAAAAGTTGTCGCTCCCTCTGACCTAGCCGATTCAAATTTATTAAAAACCGTAATAGACAATTATTAAGAAATCAGTTAAAAGCTAATTCTAAACCCGATTAGCTTTTTTATTTTATTTATATACTTTGAATTTCAAAGAACTTTTAACTAACACAACTATGAGAGATTATTTAATTGAAAAATTATACGAATGGACTAAAAAGCCGTATCAAAAATATTTTAAGAAAAACGAGCCCTGGAATATTGATAAAAAACAGCTGTTTCATTTTCCTAAAGATAGTTTAGGATATGGATTAGGAAATTTTCTATATAAAAATCATTTTGATATTCAGGAGAAATTGGAAGATCACGATATTATACATGTTCTTACGAATACGGGAATTTCTGTTTATGAAGAAATCGGCATGCAGTATTATCTTTTCGGAAATGGAAAAAGAAGTTTGTATTTGTATATGGTTATTTTATCCGGAACTCTTTTTTATCCCAAACAGATAAAGTATTTCGTTGAGCAGTATAAAAGAGGGAAACAAGCACATTCATTTCATTATCTGGATTTTTCAAAAATGCTTTCAATGCCTATACAATCTATTCAACAAACTTTTAATATTTAAGATCATGAAAACAATACACAATAAACACTTTGAAGAAAAACAATCTACGGAACTGGCTGTTGGAACTTTTATTATCAGTACACTTTTGTTTATGCTCTATATCATTTCAAATGAAAATCCGAATATTTTAGTAATTGCATGGCCGTTTGCGTTATCTGGAATAGTACTTAACTCGATTATGCTTTTTCATTTAACCGAAAGATTTATTCATTTACCGGAATATCGAAAAGATATTGGATTTAAGATTTTAATTATTCTTTCTAATGTTCCTATTACATTTTTGTATTATCTGGTGGTGATGAAAATTAATTGAGTTTTATGAAATAAAAAAAGCCGCAAGTATAACTCGCGGCTTTTTCTTTATAATCTATTTTTTAAATTTTAGTTTGCTGCAGGAATAACAATTCCGGTTTGGTCAATTAAATATAATAATGACGTCATTGTTGCTGCACCTAATTCTAACTCTCTTTTGTTAATGGCATCAAATTTATCGTTTGCTGCGTGGTGGTAATCAAAGTAACGTTGTGAATCTGGTTTTAAACCTGCTTTAACGATCGCTTTAGACGTTAAATGACTGATATCTGAACCTGCGTGTCCAATTGTAAAACTGTGTACTAAATAAGGCTCAAAAAAGTCTTTAAATCCTTGTATTTTTTTCAAATTAACATCGTCGGCTTCAATAGAAAATCCTCTTGGAGAAAATCCGCCTGAATCACTTTCTAATGCAAAAATGTGATTCTCTTTATTTTGCTTTGAAATTTCTTCGTATTTAGCACCGCCTTTTCCGCCGTTTTCTTCATTCATAAACAATACTACACGAATTGTATTCTTTGGTTTGTAGTTTAGGTTTTTAAGAATACGAATTGCTTCCATACTCTGTACTACTCCTGCTCCATCATCATGAGAACCATCAGCTAAATCCCAAGAATCTAAGTGACCGCCCACAACCATAATGTTTTCAGGGCTTACTGTTCCTGTTAATTCTCCAACAACGTTATGCGATAATACATCTGGCAGCGTTTCGCAAGACTGTTTGAAATAAAATTTTAAAGCTGGATTTGCTTTCAAGGTTTTACTTAACAATTCAGCTCCGTTTGTACTAATTGCAGCAGTTGGAATATATTGTTCTTTTGGTAAATCACCATAGCTTTGTGCTCCTGTATGCGGGAAATCATCTAAACGCAAATTCATAGAACGAACAATTGTTCCTACTGCTCCAAGTTTTGCAGCTTCTTTAGCACCGGCATATCTTTGGTCTACACATGCACCGTATGATGTAAAAGTTTCAATGTTTTCAGGATTCATTGGTCTGTTATAAAACACGATTTTTCCTTTTACTTTATCAGCACCAAGTTCAGCTAATTCTTTAATTCCCTGTACTTCGATTATTTCTGCTGTAAGTCCTGTTTTTGGAGTTGCAACAGATCCTCCTAAAGCGCAGATTGGTACATTAGTTTTTACTTTTCCGTCTAAGATATAAGCAGTTTCTTTTTCACCGCGTACCCAGTGAGGAACCATAACTTCTTGTAAATATACTTTATCCAGACCAATGCTTTCTAATTGTCTCTTAGTGTATTCTACTGCTTCTGCAGCACCTTTTGATCCAGACAAACGGCTTCCAATATCGTTCGAAAGGTATTCTAACCAAGAATAACATTTCGCTTCTGTTAAAGCTTTTTTGTAAAATAATTTGATGTTTTTTTCATCATTTGACTGCGCAAATAATGTCAATCCGTTTAAAACTAACGCAGTTAAAAGAATTGTTTTTTTCATAGTTTTTTAGCATTTTGGGTTTCTTCCAATTTCTTGGCTTATTTCACAAAGAAACAAAAATTCTATAAAATTGTCAGAGTTTTTCCATATCCTTTCTCAAAAAAAAACTCTAATTACAAACCTGTTAGTTTATAATTAGAGTTTTTATGTTTTTAATAAAATAAAGCTATTTTACTTCGATAATTTTATTTTTCGTTCCTATTCCGTTTTCATTAAAAGGCTCAATTGTAAAATAGTATTTTGTTCCTTTATCTAACCCTCTAAAGTCATAAGAATTGTCGCCGTAAACCATAATACTGTTGTATAATTTATCTGGTTCAATTCCGTAATAAATATTGTATCCAACGGCATCATTTTGCTTTTTCCAAGAAATCATGGCGTTTCTGGAATCGGTTTTATTTCTGTCTACTTTAAAAGAAGCAACAGCTTTTGGTTTTGCTGCTAATCCGTTTCCAAAAATCCTGAAATCAGAAATCGCAAATAATCCAGATGCATTATGAATGTTTTCCATCTTAATATAACGCGCTTTAAATGATTTTGTAAGTTCTACATAGTCATGAGGCGCATCTTTATCATTTCTGGATTTATCAACCACCAAAGTCCAGTTTTGAGCATCATCAGACATGAATATTTTATACTGGTAATAAATATCCATTGCTTTATTAAACTGTGTCGCTTTATGATCGGCATAATTAATCTGCAGCGCATTTATCTCCATCGGTCTTCCTAAATCCATTTGCAGCCATTCGCCAGCATTACTTGTTTTAGCTGACCAATAGGTTTGAATATTTTCATCTGTAAGGTTTTCTGGCCCATAACAGAATTTCTCATATACTTTTTTCCCTCCGTTATCCATTCTGTGCGTTTCTACTTCCATACATTCTTCAGAAGAAGAAACAGTTACAGGCTTTTTATACGAAAGCAGCATCCAGCCAGATGAAGCTCCTTTGGTTTGGTCGCGCTGGCTTGTTGGCAATACAATAGGGAAATCTCCATAAGCAGTAATAGAATACATTACATCATCTTTATCAAATCCTGCCGGGAACATATCTATACGGCGTTCAAAACGATCTTTGATTGAAATTTTACAGGTTCCTGTATTCCAATAATTTCCATAATTATCAGCAAAAGTATTTCCGTGTCCGGCTCCAATTACGAATCCGCCTGGTTTATAAGACATTGGGTTGTGTTTTTGATAGGTAAATGGCCCAAGCGGATTATCTCCAACATGAACTCCATTTGCATAACCTTTAAATTCTGTTGCCGGCGCACCATACTGCATGTAATATTTTCCGTTGTGTTTGGTCATCCAGGCTCCTTCGATAAAATTCCCCCAAGGTGCAGGTTCCATATCATTGTTTGGTCCAAAACGTTCCCATCCGTGTTGAGAAGGTTCTAAAATTGCAACTTCTTTAATTTGTCCGTATGGTTTTTGAATATCTTCAACTTCTGTCGCTTTGTACAATGTTGCATAATCTGCCTGATTTCCTTTTGGAAGCCAAGTTTTATAATCAACTTCAACGCCCACTAAAGGCAATTTTCCGCTTGAACCATAATACATGTAGACTTTTTTATCATCATCCTGAAAAATAGCAGGATCCCATGTTGGGAGCATTGCCTTATCTACGTGACGTGTCCATCTTCCTGATTTTGGATCGGCAGTTTTCCAAATTGGATGATCTCTTTTCCAGGTTGAACCTACATAAAATAAAGTGTCATTTACTACCCAAGCCGCTGGCGCGCATTGGTCATCGTCGCCTGGCTGTCTTTGAAAACTTCCGTAAACAAAATTCCAGTCTGACATATCTTTACTCCAAAAAAATCCTGCCTGATTGGTTGCAAATAAATAATATTCGCCTTTATAAGTTATAATTACAGGATCGGCGCTTGAACGGCGTGATTCTGGAATTCCGTTATGATTGTGTGTCGTGAAATTATAACCTATGTTAATTGGATTACAATAAGTTGTTGCGGGTTTTGATGGATCAAACCATTCCGTTTTACCCGAATTTTGTGCCGAAAGGTTTTGACTAAAAAATATCAAAACCCATAAAACAGGCAGTGCAAGTTGTTTATATATATTTTTCATGGTTGATTGTTTGTAAAGTTTGAAAGCTTACTTTTTTGCTTTTAATCTTTCACTTAAAAGTTCTGGCTCGTTGGTTGTAATGTAATTGAATTTATGCTCAATAATCCAATCCATATCTTTAGCATCGTTAACAGTCCAGGCATTTAGAATAATTTTGTTATCCTTTGCTTCCTGTATCCATTCTGGATGTTTTTGAAAAACAGAATAATGATAATCAACGCCATTAATTTTATCTGCTTTTACTTCTTTTGGAGATTTATTTCCTTCTAAATACTGCAGGGAAGTTTTAGAATCAATTTCTCTGATTTTTTTTAGAATATCATAATCAAAACTGATGTAGCAGGTGTTTTTATTGGCTTTTAATTTTTTAATGGTTTCGACTGCTGCTACACCCGTTTTTTGTCCTCTTTCTTTACTGATTTCCGAAGGTTTAATTTCGCAAACTAAAAGTGTCTGCTTGTTATTTCGCATTCCTTCTGAAATGTATTCGTGAAGGGTTGGGAGTTTTTCTCCGTTTGAAAGTTTAAACTTTATCAAATCTGCATAATTTGTTTCTTCTATAAGCAGTTTGTTGTAATGGGCATCATGATTGATTACAAGTGAATCATCTGCTGTTCTCCAAACATCAAACTCTGATCCTGGCAATTTTAAATCTATTGCATGTCTTAATGATGCAATAGAATTTTCAGGCAGATTATTTTTTTTCCAGGCGCCGCGATGAGCAACTATCGCATTTTTTTGGGCATTGCAATATGAAAAAGCGATAAGACATATTGCACTAAATATTTTTAGAGTATTCATTATAACGTAGTTAAAAAATTACAAAAATGGCTCTTCAGTTTAAAAAAAAGCCCTCCAAACGAAGGGCTTTTAACTAATCAATAAACCAACTATTTAGTTAACTCAAAACTAACTTTCTTATCGGCATTTGAATTTCCTCCAACGAAAATATCAAACTGTCCAGGCTCTGCTGCAAATTGCAAATCAGAGTTATAAAATTTTAAATCTTCAACCGTAATATCAAAACTTACGGTTTGTTTTTCACCTTTTTTAAGTGCTATTTTTTGGAAACCTTTTAATTCTCTAACTGGTCTTGTTACTGAACCAACTAAATCTCTAATATATAATTGAACTGTTTCTTTTCCGTCAAAATTTCCTGTATTAGTTACATCAACTGTTACTTTCAATTTTCCAGATGGATTCATTTTATCAGAAGAAATTTTCAGGTTTGAATAATCAAAAGTCGTATAGCTTAAACCAAATCCGAATGGGAATAAAGGCTCGTTTCTTTCGTCAATATAATTTGATCTGAATTTTTCGAATTTACCTTCTGTATTAGAAAGTGGTCTTCCTGTATTTTTGTGCGCGTAGTAAATTGGCAGCTGCCCAACACTTCTTGGGAAAGTTGAAGTCAATTTTCCTGAAGGATTTACATCTCCAAATAATACATCAGCAATAGCATAACCAGCTTCTGTACCTGCGAACCAAGCATTTAAAATTGCCGGCACTGTTTTTTCTTCGTCTGTAATTACTAACGGACGTCCGTCAAATAAAACTAAAACAACTGGTTTTCCTGTTTTTAATAAAGCGTTTAATAAATCTTTTTGCGCTTGTGGAATTTCTAAGTTTGTACGGCTGCTAGATTCTCCGCTCATTTCTGCAGATTCTCCTAAAGCTGCCACAATCACATCTGACTGTGCTGCAACTTTTAAAGCTTCTGCTAATAATTCTTCTTTTGAACGAGCATCACGGTGTAATGTTTTACCAAACATTGTCGCATTGGTTTCAAAAGTTTCATCGTAATCTAAATTGCTTCCTTTTGCATATAAAACTTTAGTTCCAGCTCCGGCAAATTCTTGAATACCTCTCAATAACGAAACGGCATTTTCCATTTTTGTAGCCACACTCCAGGTTCCTGGCATGTTTTCTTTTGCATCTGCCAATGGTCCGATTAAACCAATTGTTCCAGATTTTTTAAGTGGTAAAAGCTGGTTTTGGTTTTTTAATAACACTAAAGATTGTGCTGCAATTTCACGTGCTTCTTTTCTGCTGTCAGTTGTGAAGATTTCAGTTTTTGCTCTTTTCTCATCACAATATTTGTATGGGTCCTGGAATAATCCTAAATCGTATTTTGCTTCTAAAATAAGTTTTACAGCATTATCGATTGTTTCGATTTTTACTCTTCCTTCGTCTAAAGATTTTTTCAAAGTTCCTAAGAAACCTTCTCCAACCATATCCATTTCAACCCCAGCATTTAATGCTAAAGCAGAAACATCTTGAAGATTCCCCATTCCGTGTTCGATCATTTCAGGAATTCCTGTAAAATCAGTTACTACAAATCCTTTGAACCCCCATTGTTTTCTTAAAACATCTGTCATTAACCATTTGTTTCCAGTTGCTGGAATTCCGTCAACTTCGTTGAAAGAAGCCATAACCGAACCTACACCAGCATCAACTGCCGCTTTGTAAGGAGGGAAATAGTCATTAAACATTCTGATGTGGCTCATATCAACCGTGTTGTAATCACGTCCGCCTTCTGGAGCTCCATATAATGCAAAGTGCTTAACACAAGCTAAAATTGAATTGTTTTTTGAAAGATCATGCTGCTGATATCCGTTTACCATTGCTTTTGCAATCTGGCTTCCTAAGTATGGATCTTCTCCTGAACCTTCAGAAACTCTTCCCCATCTTGGATCACGAGAAATATCAACCATTGGAGAAAATGTCCAGTTGATACCGTCTGCACTTGCTTCTTTTGCAGCAATCTGAGCACTTCTTTCAATTAAGCCCATATCCCAGGTACAAGATAATCCTAACGGAATTGGGAATGTTGTTTCGTAACCGTGAATTACGTCCATACCAAAAAGCAGCGGAATTTTTAAACGGCTTTTTTCAACCGCAATTTTCTGTACTTCTTTAATTTTTTGAACTGATTTAATGTTAAACAAACCACCCACTTTTCCTTCAGCAATGTTTTTTGCCACATTTGAGCTGTTTGCCTGCCCTGTGGTAATATCACCAGATGTTGGCAGGTTTAACTGACCCAATTTCTCGTCTAAAGTCATTTTTGACATTAACTCCGCCACAAATTCAGACTTTGGTTTAATTTTCACTGTATTTTTAGCCGGCTTTTTTTGAGCGTAACCCAAAACAGCGCATCCTAAAAAAAGTAAGACTAATTTGTTTTTCATTCTATTTTATTTATTTGTTTGTATTTGTTTTTTTCTGCTGGAACATCCAATCGTAGATTTCCTGATTATCATACACTTTTGTCCAGCTGTCATGATTTGCATCATCAAAAATGGTAAGCTTTACATCTTTTGCATTACACTTTTTTAATTCTTTGTAAATCGTGATTGCATAATTCACGTTTACCACATCATCTAATAATCCGTGGAAAATTCTGGTAGGAATATTGGCTATTTCACAAGCGTGTTCTAACTGAATTAAATCTACAAAGCCAGCGACAGGTACGTTTGCTGCAAATAGATCCGGATGTGCAAAAGCCAAATTCCAAGAAGCCCAGCCTCCTGAGCTCAAACCAGTAACATATATTCTGTCTGAATCGATTTTATTTTCTTTCTGAATTTTTAAAATCAGCTGATAAATCGATTCTATATCCCAGTTCTCATCTTCCTTACATTGCGGAGCCAGAACATAGGCGTCTAATTGATGCGTTTTTAAATATTTTAACGGACCATGAACTTTTACTTTTTCAAGGTCTGTTCCTTTTTCTCCATCTCCAGAAATAAAAACTATTAGAGGCTTTTTCTCTTTTGTATTTGCCGGTTTATGCAAGACATAACCAAGCTCATATTTAGACATTATAACTGTATTGATTTTCCCTGTTGTTTCGGTCTGTCCAAAAACAACGATAGAAAGTAACAGAAATAAAAATGCTAATGTATTTTTCATAGAAGCTTAAATTCCGTATTTACCAGATTTGAATCCAAGTTTTGTTAATCCTTGTTTTACTTCAGGTGCATTCATGAATAGTTTCCATAATAAACCTGTTCTGTAATTTTCGATCATCACTACTTCTGGACCTTGATCAATTGCCAGATAACGTTTTGCTGCCCATTTGTTTCCTAAACTAAGTGCATCATAAAAACCTGCATCTCCCCATGTTTCGTCTTTATGATTATCATATAAGTTTCTGATTAAAGCCATCGATTCTTTTGGTGTGTACACTATTGAACTGATTGCTGCTGTTGGAGAAATCACACCTTGATCGTTGCTTGGCATGTGTGCATTATATCCAATAGAACCATCAGGGTTTCTTGAATATGATGCTGTTAAACCCCAATAATCTGGTCCATAACCTGCATTTTTATTTGGATTTTGAACACAATACTCGTAATTGATTTTAGTCTGATTTACATTTAAATCCCAGTAGTTTGCATATTTATCTGTTAACTGATTTGGATCTAAACCTACATAAGAATAATGTGCCCAAAATAACGGACCTCCAAATTCTTCTGCTCCATTGTGCTTTAAAATAAGCGGAATATTGTATTTTGTTTTTGAAGAAACTATGCCTCCGCTTCTCGCCCATCCTTCATGATATGCCTTTGCATCGATTGTATGAGTTGGTGAAGATGCTGCCATTACGTAAGTGATCAGACATTCGTTATATCCTTGAAGAGGAAAATTCATCTGCCATGCGTAGTTTGGTGACCAGTGCCAGTACAACACATTTTTGTTGTTTGTATACCATTGCCAGTCAACACCTTTCCAAAGTGCATCAAATTTTTGTGCTACAGCTTTTTCTTTTTCAGAACCATCTTTAAGATATTCACGAACTGTAATCATCCCTGCAACCAAAAATGAAGTTTCGACTAAATCGCCGCCATTATCCTTGGTTCCAAAAGGTTTTACTTTTCCTGTATTTCCGTCAATCCAATGTGACCATGCTCCGTGAAAACGATCTGCTTTGCCTAAAAAATCTGCAATTTTATTAAGACGTTCTACACCTTGCTCTTTAGTAATATATCCTTGAGACATTCCTGATACAAGAGCCATTAATCCAAACCCTGAACCTCCTGTTGTAACTATATTTGAATCATTTTCAGGATAATTTCCGTCTGGATGATAACGTTCTCGGGCTAATCCAGAATTTGGTTCTGCATAATCCCAGAAGTATTTAAAAGTTTGTTTTTGAACAGCGTCTAAAAGCTGTTCGTCTGTTAATGCTGTAACGCCAGAGGTATTTTCCTGTGCATTTTCTTTCGACTTATCATTCGATCCACAACTAAAAAAAGCAAAAGCTAAAAATAAAACTGAAATTCTAATCATTATAAAGATTTTGAGATTGTAATAAATAATCACTTCCTCCAGAATGATTCTGGAGAAAGTGATTTAAGATTTTGATTAATAACCGCCTGGGTTTTGAGTTGAATATCCCACTGATTCTCTAATGAAAAATGTTGGTATAGGCCATAATTCATGTTTTCCAACCACAAATGTTTTTCCATCTGCCGCCATAGCTGCCTGCGCCTGACCCGTTCTAACAAGATCAAACCATCTGTCATGTTCAAAAGCAAGTTCTACCCTTCTTTCTTTCCAGATTGCGGTTCTCACATCTGCTTGCGAAACTGCAGGGGTATCACCTAAATTAGCTCTGTGTCTTACTTGGTTTAAGAACGGAACTGCTGCACTTGTCTGCCCCAATTCATTAAGAGCTTCTGCTTTCATTAATAAAACTTCAGCATATCTTAAATATCTTAGGTTTGTATCTGTAAATTCAAGATTGTAAAAATCTGATGAGTATGCTTTGTAGTTGTACATCGGATTTGTTACTGTTGAAGCCACAACTCTTCCATCATATAAAACTGAACCTCTAAAGATAATTGTAGCATTTTTTCTAACATCACCTGGCTCGTAAGCATTAGCAAGGCCTTGAGTTGGTGTGTTGAAACCCCAGCCCCATCCTCCAGCACCTCTTGGTGCCTGAGATACAGTATAGTTACCAATTCCTAATTTTTGATCAGAAGTTGGTGAACCAACACCGTTGATTTCAAAAATTGATTCTGAACCAAATTCACCTTCTAATTTAAATTGTGAAGAATAATCCGCAACTAATGAATAGCCTGTTACTTTATCACAATTATCAATTACAGCCTGCCAGTTTTTCAAGTATAAATTTACTTTTGCTAATAATGCATAAGCCGAACCTTTTGAAACTCTTTGTTTGTCATTTCCTGAATAAGTGCTTTTTTCTGGTAACGCCTCAGCAGCTTCTGCTAAATCTTTTTCAATAAAAGTATAAACATCAGAGACAGGTCTACGAGTTAACTGCATTTCTTTATCTTCTGGTGTTAACGGTATATTAGCTAAACGGTCAACAATTGGGACTGCACCATACCCTTTTACTAAAGTAAAGTACATGAAAGCTCTCATGAATTTTGCTTCGCCAATTAATCTATTTCTCAATGCAGGAGTTACTTTGTCTAATTGCGGCAGATACGTTAATGCCTGATTACATCTATTGATTCCGGCATAATTTGCTTTCCAAACACTTTCAAATGATGGAGTTGAAGCATTGTAAGTTAATGCATCCAATACATCCTTATCTGCACCAGTATCCCCTGGGTCAGAACCTTTATCTGCATCATCAGAAATAATACTTGTTACCCCATTCCATCCAAAAGATGACATGTCCCAAGATAAAAACTGGTTGTAAATAGAGGTAACCAATTCTGCAGCTTTACTATCAGTATTTAGATATTCTACATCAACAGGAATTTTATCCGTCTGATCAACATCTAAAAAATCATCTGAACATCCTGAAAAGAGTCCAGCAAGTATAAACAATGATATATATATTCTTTTCATAATATTAAAATTTTAAATTAGCTCCAATAACAAATGATCTCAATGATGGGTAAGCATCTAACTCAACTCCCTGAGTACCTGTAACTAATTCTCCGTCTCCCAATGCTTCCGGTGAAAACCCTGAGAATTTTTGAGTAATAAATGGATTTACAGCATTTACATAAATTCTACAGTAGTTGATAAATCCATTTTCATTTAAAGGAAGTTTGTATCCAACTGTAATGTTATTAATTCTAAAAAAGTCAGCTGATTCTAAGTAATAAGTTGAAGCAACAGGAACTTGGTTAAATGGAGCCGGATTTGAAGCCGTTGTGTTTGTTGGAGTCCAGAAATCACGAGTTAAAGAAGCCTCTACATTTTCTCCAGAAAAACGCTGTGCTTTTTTACCATTGTAGACTTTTGCTCCTCCTGTACCATATCCGTCAACAGAAAAATCAATAGCTTTATATGTTAAACCTAATGTTACACCGTAGTTTGCTGTAGGTAAAACTGAACCAACATATTTTTTATCATTAACTTCATTTAAAGCGCCTTGAGCAACTTTATTACCACTTGCATTGTAGTATAACATTTGTCCATTTGTTGGATCTATTCCTGCATATTCGTACATGTAAAAACTTCCTATTGGCTGTCCAACAGATGTAATATCAAGTATTTTAGTATTCTGACCGTTCCCTAAATTTCCTGCTACAATTGGAGCAATTGAAGGATTGTTCAAACTAGCTAATTTATTTTTGTTGTGAGAGAAATTACCTCCAACCCAGTAACTTAAATTATCATTGATTTTATCATCCCAACGAAGAGCAATTTCATAACCTTTGTTTGAAACCTCTCCTACGTGAGTAGCAGTTCTTTGAGTAAGTCCTGAAGTTGAATATGGTAAAACATATAAAATGGCATTTGTTGTGTTTTTATCATAAACATCAAAAGATCCTTTTAATCTATTATTAAACATTTCAATGTCAAAACCTGCTGAAAGTTCTTCAACAATTTCCCATGATAAGTTTGGATCTACAGCTGAGTCAACAGTAATTCCTGAACCTGAATCTGGTCCATAATTTAACCCTGAAGTAAAAGTCTGATTGTTCAAAGGCACTTTCTGATTTCCTAATCTACCCCAAGAACCTCTAATCTTTAATAAATCAAGACCTTTTACATTGCTTAAGAAATTTTCTTTCGTTACAATCCATCCAGCACCAAATGATGGGAAAGTTCCCCAACGGTTACCTTCAGAAAACTGTGAAGATCCGTCGCGTCTTACTGTTCCTGTAAACAAATATCTGTCCATTAATTTGTATTGGAAACGTGCAAAATATGATGATAATTTTTGCTGATTTAATGCTACATCTGTATAACCAACAACATTTGCAGCATAAGGAACGCCGTCTAATGCCCAGTAATTAGAATTAGCTTCGACATTTTTTCTAGTAATACCAAGTTTTTCTCTTGTACCAATAACGTTTGCCTCAATACCCGCAGTCACCTCAACATCGTGAATTTCAGCAAACACTTTATTATAAGTAAAATAGTTAGATAAGTTCCAGTTGAAATATTGATCTCTATTTCTTGTTAAGGTATTGATATTACTTTTTGGATCGTATGCATCTACAACTCTGTTTGGGTCTGCAGCTAACCAAATAGCTAGATTGTCAACATAGTTATATTGCTTATAAGTATAAAACTCTCCGTTAAATTGGGAAGTGAATTTTAATGATTTTGTAATATCAAAATCTAATTTTAAACCTCCTTGTAAAATAACAGTTTGCTGTTTTTCATTATTATAATCGATAGCACTTACTGGATTTCCAACTGAATTAAATTGAGAACCTGTTTCTGCAGCAACTCCATTATTTACAAAAGGAACACCATATTTACCATCAGCATAACGCACTGGTACGATTGGCGATTGTCTGTAAGCTGTTGTAAATGCAGATAATGGTTTTGGTGTGTTTTTTATTGAGCTCACACTAAAATTCTGGCTTAATTTAAGTCTTTCAGAAATTTTATACTCGTTGTTACTTCTAATAGTTGTACGAGAATAATCTGTTCCATTCAAAATTCCTTTTTCTTGGTAGTTTCCTGCACTTAAAAAGTATTTAATACTTTCTGATGAACCAGACAATGCGAGATTGTTTTCTGAATAAGTTCCTGTGCGCGTAATTTCATCATACCAATTTGTATTAATTGGCTGATTCAAAGAAAATTTAGCCGGATCGTTAAAAGCGGCATTACTATAACGAGCAAACTCCTCACTATTAGCCATTTTCACCTTTTTCAAAGCAGATTTAAAACCACTATAACTATCAAAATCAATAGTCATTTTACCTTTACCAGCTTTTGTAGTAATCATGATCACACCATTCGCACCTCTAGTACCATAAATAGCAAGTGCAGAGGCATCTTTTAGAACTTCATAAGAAGTAATATCATTTGTGTTAATGTTATTGATGTTGTCAGTTGGCATTCCATCCACAACATATAAAGGGTTTCTTCCTCCTAAAGCTGTACCAACCCCCCTGATAATTACTGAAGGTGTTCCTCCAGGCGTATTAGAAGAAGTTACTTGAACCCCGGCTGCTTTCCCCTGAATAGCCTGAGTTGCATTTGACACCTTCATTTTTGTAATTTCCTCTGATTTTAGAGAACTTACAGCAGAAGTATTGTCAATCTTTTTTCTTGTACCGTATCCAATTACTACAACTTCTTTTAAGGCAGTATCACCTGCTTCTTTTAAAGTAATTGTCATTGGTGCGGCAGTTGCCGGTACAGAAACTGAATCAAAGCCTAACATAGAGATTTTTAAAATGTCTCCTGGTTTTGCATTAATTGTAAAGTTTCCGTCGAAATCTGCATCAGCAGTTGCTCTAGCGTCAGATGAAGCAATGATTGCTCCCGGAATCCCCATTCCGCTGCTGTCAACTACTTTTCCTTTAATCGCTTGTGCCTGCCCAGACATATATGCTGGAAGCATTAAGAGCACAAATAAGCTAAAAATAAAATTTTTCATACAGTTTGTAATCGTTTAAGTTAGTAGAGCCAAATTAAGCAATTACAACGTTGTAGTACATCAAATACCACTACTACACAGCTACATCATTGTGTTAAAAAACAAAGCTATTACAATGATTATCAACACAATAAATGTTAAAGAAAATTCATTAACATAACGTTATGATGTAGTAATGATGTATTAGAATTATGTAAAAATTGATGATTAAAAATATAAAATCTTTAAAAAATAAAACCAAATCTTACAGAGTTAATAAAAATTTTGACAGGTTTTCATCCTGAGTCAGGTTTAGCTTCTTTCTAAGGCGGTATCTATGCAGTTCTACACCTCTAAATGAGATGTTCATCATAGGTGCAATTTCTTTTGAAGAAAGATTCATTTTTAAATAAACACACAGTTTAATATCCTTTGGAGTTAATTGAGGATACTTTTTAGATAAATTTATAATAAACTCGTTATGAATTTGATTTAAGTTGGTTTCAAATATTTCCCATTCGTGTTTATTTACTTCATTTATCTTAATTGCTTTTTTGATTTCACTTTTAAGTTTATTGAAATCTTTTTCAGAATCCAGAATATTTTGAATATTCTCGATCATTTCACTTTGTTTGGCAATAGACAAAGATTTTCCTGCAACTTCAGAAGATTTACTTTGCAATTCAAGTTCAAGAATGTGTTTTTCATATTCCTGAATATTTAATTCATTTTCTTTTTTCAGCTCCATTTCAAGAATTTCACGCTGATGCTTTAATTCTTCGGCTTGTAATTTTAATTTTTGGGTATAACGAAGTTTATTCCATTTGTAATAGAAAAATAACACTGCCCCTATTACTAACAGATAAAGGAAAATCATCCAAAAAGAAAAATACCAAGGCTGCGCAACTTTAAAATCAAAACTGGAAACTTTATCATAATTGGCCCCGTCATTTTTAAAAATCACAATAGAATGCGATCCGCTGCTTAAGTTGTTTAAGACAATTGCACCATTTGAAATCGGAATATAATTTTTTCCTTTATTAATCTGATAAAACAAATTGGGTTTACTGGCACCATAAATTCCGGAGATTACATTTACACGAAGTTCTGTGTTGTGTTTTATCTTACCTTCATTTGGCAATAATTCTTTTTCATTATAAGCTTCAACTTTTACTCCTTTGTTTTGTTTATTTTCATACCCCAGCTGAAGTGAAATAAAACCATCATCAAGATTCATTAAATAATGATTGTGGCTTCTAAAAATTCTCAGATTTTCATTAATCAGTTTTCCTTTATAATATTTCTCCTGAATCATATTCCAGACAAACTTGTTGTCATGAGAATAAATATGATACAAAATACCTTCCTGAAGCACTATGAAATGATCTTTATCTATTGCTACAACATCAGTAATGTTTTTAAAATTGGTATTGAATAACTCATTTTCTTCTAATTTATTAGAAATAGAATTAAACGTGTACCAAACATTATTAATTAGAAAAAGTATTTCATTTCTAAATTCGAAAATTTTGACACCAAAATCATTTGCGATTTTACTCTGCTGTGTGATATTCTCAACTTTTTGGGTTTTAAAATTATCATCAAAAAGAACTCTGTATAAACCTCGGTAATTATCGGCTGCCCAGATTTCATTTTTTTTATTTTGGGCAACATATTTTATGGGTTTTGAAAGATCATTAATTTTTATGCTCTGTGTAAGTTTTGAAACATCATTATATACTAGAACACCGCTGTAAGTCGATTGAAAATAAGTTTCATTTATCATGCTTTTAGATAAATTCCAACCGCCGCTAATGTTGTTTATTTTAGTGAGCGCTCCTTTTTCGTAGCAAAAAGTTCCGTCATTATGACCAATGATATATTTCTCTCCTATTTTAGTAATATTCCAGCCTTGCCCTTGTGTACCGGGCATCATTTTAAAATTTCCTGAATCGAATTCAAAAATTCCGTGATTAGAAGCAATTAAGTATCCTTTATCTATAGTTGCTACAGAATATACAGATCCTAAAATACCAGAATTGTCATAAAAAAAGGAAATAGGCGAATTAATTTCGACATGAGCAATTCCGTTATCAAGTCCCAGCCATAAATCTTCTTCTTTGTCGAAACCAATGCTTAGAACAGAATTGTTCATCAAAACATTATTTCGGTCGATATTTTTAAACGTATTTGTATTGAAATCGTAAATAAAGACACCTTTATTTCCTGTACCTACGACAAGTTTATTGTTTTTAATAAATTTCGCTACATTAATTCCATTTGACTTAAAAGTTTCGTTTAATGGATTATCCCACGGTTTTAAACCATTTTTTTCGACTAAATAGATTCCCTTCTTCTGCGTAAAAATATAAGTCTGGTTTTTGTATTTCTCGATTGCGTGAACAACTGTGTTTTTTAAAATATCCCATCCTTTTGGATTTGAAATCTTTGACCCATCCATTTTAAAGAGGCCTTTGTCTACAGAAGCCACGTAAACATTATTGTCTACTACAAAACAATAGGAAATTAAGAATGGAAACTTGATTTTTTTGATGTGTTTTCCATTATAAATAAAAACATCGTTAAAAGACTGAAAATAGAGTGAACCATTGAATCTAAAAATTTTCCAGATTTCTTCATTATCTTTTTCATCAAACAAGCGCAGGTTTTTTGTAATTGAAACATAATGCATTTTTCCGTTTTCGCGGTACCAATATCCAAATTCTTTATAAGAACCGGAGTAAATTCGATCACCTTCAATTAATATCGAACGAATAATGGTTTTATTAGGAAGTGAGTATTTCTCCCAAACAACACCATCATATCTAAGCAGATAGTGATTATTGGCAAAATACATCGCTTTATCTTTACCCTGAGCAACATTCCATATTTGATTGTCGCCCTGATAATCTGATTTATTGTAATTTTCTACGAAAGGAAGTAATTCTTGTGCTTGGATTTGAAAACCAATGAAAAAGAAGAAAACTGATTTTAAAAGTATCGATTTCAAGATATTCGGATTTAAATCCAAAGATAATCACAAATATTTAATTTTCAGCTTTAAAAACAAGATGAGATTTAGCCCGTAACAGCAATCAGCAAAGTTAGAATACCGATTATGAGGCATAAAGGAGCAAAATAATGTGTATCATTCTGTCCGAATTTGGTATTTTTTATTTTTTTGAAAAACCCAAGATATTTGAAATCTCCGATTGCTCTTACAGTGAATATTGCCATTAAAATCCAAAGACCATATTTTTCCAGCCAAAGCGGCAATACTGCAGAAACGATTCTGACTTTTATTAAATAAAAAATACCAAAACCAAACAAACCAACAGCAACTATCAATGTAGACACTATTCCTGGATTTTTTGGAGGAGTTTGTGCATCAGGTGTTGGATAAACACCTTCAGTTCCCCATTTTCCTCCAAAAGCCCAATAAACATGGATTAATGAAAGAAAAAGAAATACAAAAAATAGTAGTACTGCAATGATTTTTGCCATTGTTAAAGTTTATTTTTAAGAGATTAATTCTCTAATAATTGATAAACCTGATTTGCAATTTCAAATTCTTCGTCAGTTGGCACTACCAGAATTTTTACAATAGAATTTGGAGTATTAATTTCTCTAATTTCTTTAGAACGAATTTGATTCTTTTCTTTGTCGATTTCAATTCCAAAATAATCCATATCTGTGCAGATTAAATTACGCATAAACGAAGAATTTTCTCCAATTCCAGCTGTAAATACTATAGCATCTAATCCGTTTAAAGCTGCGGCATAAGAACCAATTGTTTTTCTAATTCTGTAAGCATTCATTAATAATGCCAGCTGGCAGTCTTTATCGCCTTCTGATGCTTTAGATTCAATATCACGAAGATCGCTATATCCTGTAAGACCAAGCATTCCGCTTTGTTTTAATAAAATAGAATTGACTTCATCTGGTGTATAACCTAAGCTTTTTACCATATAAAATATAACAGACTGATCTATATCACCTGCACGGGTTCCCATAACTAAACCATTCGCTGGTGAAAACCCCATAGTGGTATCGATGCTTTTTCCGTCTTTTACAGCTGTCATACTACAGCCGTTTCCTAAATGAATGGTAATGATTTTAGAACCTTTTTCTAAATAATTAATTGCCTTTTCTGAAACATATTTATGACTTGTTCCATGAAAGCCGTAAACGCGAACTTTATGTTCTGTTAAAAGAAAATTAGGAATAGCATATTTATGAGCTTCAACCGGAATTGTCTGGTGAAAAGCGGTATCAAAAACGGCTACTTGTTTTGCAGAAGCAAAAATTTCTTCGGCAACGTTTATTCCAACTAAATGCGCCGGATTGTGAAGAGGAGCCAGTTCTGAAAGTTCTTTAATTTTTTCTTTTACTTCTTCGGTAATAACTGTTGTGTTCGAAAAATAACTTCCTCCGTGAACTACTCTATGCCCTACTGCGGTAATTTCTGATGTTGTTTTAATTACTCCCGTTTCTGGATCCAGAAGCATATCGGCTACTTTTTGCAATCCTACTTTGTGAGTTGGAACCGGCAGTATTTCTTCAAATGAATTTGAAGCTGTTTTAAAAGTAATATTCGATGTTTCTAAACCAATTCTGTCAATCATGCCTGAACAAATTACTTCATTTGCCGGCATTACCATTAATTGATATTTAATTGAAGAACTTCCTGAGTTTATAATTAGTATTTTCATTTCTTTTTTAGGTTCTAAGATGCTAAGTTTCTAAGGTGCTGAGTTTTCTAAAAAGACTCAAAACTTTTTATTTTTAATATTTTGTATCACGAATTCAAATTGAAATAAATGCAATTTTCAAAGCAAAGTATAATTTATAATTTATCATTAACAATTCACAATTATTTACATTCCCTGTGCCTGAATCGCTGTAATTACGACTGTATTAATGATATCATCAACTGTACAGCCTCGGCTTAAGTCATTTACAGGTTTATTCAAGCCTTGTAACATTGGTCCAATTGCTAAAGCTCCAGTTTCTCTTTGAACAGCTTTGTAGGTATTGTTTCCGGTATTTAAATCAGGAAAAATCAATACGCTTGCTTGTCCTGCCACTTCTGAATCCGGCATTTTACTTTTTCCAACACTTAAATCAACTGCTGCATCGTACTGAATTGGACCTTCGATTTTTAAATCTGGTCTTTTTTCTTTTACAATTGCTGTAGCTGTCCTTACTTTGTCTACCTCATCTCCTTTTCCAGATGAACCGGAAGAATATGAAAGCATAGCTATTTTTGGTTCAATACCAAAAGCTAAACTTGATTCTGCCGAAGAAATAGCTATTTCTGCCAATTGTTCGGCTGTTGGGTTTGGATTGATGGCACAATCTCCAAAAACAGAAACACGGTCTTCTAAACACATAAAAAATACTGAAGAAACTACAGATGAATTTGGTTTGGTTTTAATGAATTGCAATGCCGGTAAAATGGTATGCTGTGTGGTATGTGCTGCACCCGAAACCATTCCGTCTGCATGGCCTTTATAAACCATCATGGTTCCAAAATACGAAACGTCTTCCATTAAATCCCTTGCCATTGTAATACTTACGTTTTTAGCTTTTCTAAGCTCGTAATAAGTATTAGCATAATCTTCATACATTTCAGATTCTATTGGGTTGATGATGTTTACTTTTGAAAAATCTAAAGTGATGCCTAGTTCTACAACTTTGTTTTCAATTTGTTTTTTATCTCCAATAATCGAAATATCGACCACATCCATATCTAACAATCTTGATGCAGCCGTAATAATTCTGTCATCATTTCCTTCTGGCAGTACAATATGTTTTCTATGCTGTTTAGCCCTTTTAACCATATTGTATTGAAACATTTTCGGCGTCATGCCTTCTGCCTGGAAAGTGATTAATCTTTCGGATAAAGCGTCGTTATTAACGTATTTCTCAAAAGTAGTTATTGAGGTTTCAATTTTATGTGTGTTGTTGGCATAAATCTCAGATTTAATCGATCCTATTTTATTTGTAATATGATAAGTACCGCCATCAACGGCAATAATAGGAACAATTGCAGAAAGTCCTTCAATAAGTTTTAAAATACTTTCCTCAGGAACAATATTTCCGGTTAAGATAATTCCCGAAATAGTGGGATAATTAGCCGATTCATTGGCTTGTAAAGCTCCTAAAATAATATCAGAACGGTCTCCCGGAGTAATCACGAGAGCATTATCGTGTAAATGAACCAGATAATTATGAAGCTGCATTGCCCCAACACTGTAATGTCCAATTTCATTATTCAGATAGTTCTCTCCAAACAAAACTTTGGCGTTCAATTCGTTTACAATTTCCTGCATGGTTGGGTTATTCAAACTCGAAATAAGCGGAATTGTATTGATTAAAACATTTGAAGGCAAAGTCTTCTGCAGACTTTTTGTAACCAATTCAATATTTTCCGGCTGTACTTTATTTGCAAACACTGACAGGACTTCTACTTCTTTTACTTTGAAAGAATCATAAACTAAGTACAAACTGTCTAAAAGTTCTTCTAAAGTTTTACCAACTCCTGAACCTACAATTATGGTTGGAATTCCCAGATTCTTAGCAATTAAAACATTTAAATCCAATTCGATCGAAGTTCCTTCGCCTGTAAAACTCGTTCCCTCAACCAAAACAAAATCAAAACGTTCTTCGAGTTTTTTGTATTTTTCAATAATAAGATCCAGAACCTCGCCTATTTTTCCTTTGTTTTTCTTTTTGATCAATTTGCTTTTTGTAATTGCATAAGCATCTTCAAAATCAATATCAAGGTTAAAATAAGACAAAACGGTTTCGATATGATTGTCAACCTCACCATCAACAAAATCTTCTATTATAGGCCTAAAATAACCCACTTTAGCCGTTTTACCAATCAAGATACTCATTAAGCCGAGTGTGATAATTGATTTACCACTGTTGTAATCACTAGTGGCTATATATATTGCTTTACTCATAATTATTTATATTTATTCTAAATAACAAATTTACACAAATCAAATCGTTCAACAGTTGTAACAAACGTTAAAACCAACGTCGTTTTTTGAAATAAACGATTAGGGCTATTACCAATAAAAACATGATTCCCATGACCACAAAATAGCCGTTTTGGGTTTTGAGTTCGGGCATGTTTTCAAAGTTCATTCCGTACACTCCAACAATAAAGGTCAGCGGAATAAATATGGCTGAAATTATAGTCAGTGTTTTCATAATTTCATTCATTTTTCGGCTTTGTTCCGAAAAATAAAAATTAGAAGCACTTTCCAATGCGCTCATATCCGATTCTATCTGTTCTAAAAGTTCTAAACTCTTTTGATGCAGCCTGACAAAGAAATTAAATGTTTCTCTTTGAATTAAGCCGTTGTTTTCATCATCGTCTTTAATCGTTTTGAGATAATACAATGAATCTCTAAGTGGAATTATAGAACGCTTTAAGAAGTTTAAATTATCACGGTGATTTTCAATTTTTTCTAAAATAACGGGCTTTGCATCTTTTTTAGTCAAATTGATTAATTCTTCTATTTTGTCTTCTTCATCTTCGAGTGTAATATAGAAGTTTTCCATAACGGCATCTAAAAGTAAATACAAGAGATAATCTACTTTTTTTGTTCTCACAATTCCTGCATGTGTACGAAGTCGTTCGCGTATATGGGTAAAGAAATCGCTTCGTTTTTCCTGAAACGAAATTAGTATTCCTTCTTTCAGAATAAAACTAATCTGTTCAACGCTTATATTATCTGAATATTCAGAAGGCAGGAGCGATTTTATATTGAAAAATAAAACGTTTTGCTGTTCTTCTAACTTGGTTCTTTTGGTTGTGTTTAAAATATCGGCTAAAAGAAAATCATCAAACTTAAAATGCGTGCCAATTGTTTTAAGTAAGTTAATATCATTTAAACCATGAACATTTAACCAATTATTTTTAGTGTAGTCAAAACAAGAATTCAAAGCTAAAACCGTAAACTTATCATATTCAATAACATCTGCATCATCATATACGAAAAGCTGCATTTCGGTTTCATGCTCTTTATGCGAGCCTGTATACTCTAATGTAATATGCTGCAGCTTGCGTCCCTTTTTGTATTTGATCTTTCTCATTCAAAAAAATTTACAATAGTAATATTACGAAAAAGAATCTGAATGAGAAATGACAATTGTCAGTTTGCTCAGAAAGATTTAAAAAATGGGGTGATTTAAAAAGTAATCTTTTTACTACTTTTATATTAAGTTAAACAAAAAAACCGAGTCATTTCTGACTCGGTTTTCTATCTTAATACTTTGTACTAATTATTTAATACTAGTAATTATTTTACTTCTTCAAATTCAACGTCTTCAACGTTGTCTCCTGACTGCTCTTGTTGTGGAGCAGCTTGTTGACCTTGGTCACCACCTTGAGCGTACATTGCTTCTGTAGCTGTTTTCCAAGCTGCATTTACATTGTCTAATCCTTTTTGGATTGCATCAAGATCTTGAGATTGGTGAGCCATTCTCAATTCAGTTAAAGCATATTCAATAGCTGTTTTTTGATCGTCTGTTAATTTATCTCCTAATTCTTTCAATTGAGATTCAGTTTGGAAGATAGTACTATCAGCTTCGTTCAATTTCTCAGCTCTTTCTTTTGCAATTCTGTCAGCATCAGCGTTAGCTTCAGCGTCTTTTTTCATTTTTTCGATTTCTTCAGCTGTTAAACCAGAAGAAGCTTCGATACGGATATCGTGAGATTTTCCAGTTCCTTTGTCAGTTGCAGAAACTTTGATGATACCATTAGCATCAATATCGAAAGTTACTTCGATTTGAGGAACTCCTCTTGGTGCTGGCGGGATACCGTCTAAGTGGAAACGACCGATAGTTTTGTTATCAGCAGCCATTGCTCTTTCTCCTTGTAATACGTGGATTTCAACAGATGGTTGAGAATCAGCAGCAGTAGAGAATACTTGAGATTTTTTAGTTGGGATAGTTGTGTTAGACTCGATTAATTTAGTCAATACACCCCCCATAGTTTCGATACCTAAAGAAAGAGGTGTTACGTCAAGTAACAATACATCTTTTACATCTCCAGATAAAACTCCACCTTGAATAGCAGCTCCAATTGCAACAACCTCATCAGGGTTAACACCTTTAGATGCTTTTTTACCGAAGAATTTTTCAACTTCGTCAGCGATTCTTGGCATACGAGTAGAACCTCCAACAAGGATTACTTCGTCGATATCAGATGTAGATAAACCTGCATCTTTTAATGCTTTAGCAACTGGCTCCATAGAACGTTTTACTAAAGTATCAGATAATTGCTCAAATTTAGCTCTAGATAATTTTTTCACTAAGTGTTTTGGTCCAGAAGCAGTAGCAGTTACGTATGGTAAGTTGATTTCTGTTTCAGCAGAAGATGATAATTCAATCTTAGCTTTCTCAGCAGCTTCTTTTAAACGCTGTAATGACATTGGATCTAAACGTAAATCAATACCTTCTTCAGTTTTGAATTCGTCAGCTAACCAGTCAATAATAACCTGGTCAAAATCATCACCACCTAAGTGAGTATCACCATTTGTAGATAATACTTCAAATACACCGTCTCCTAATTCAAGAACAGAGATATCAAAAGTACCTCCACCTAAATCGTAAACAGCAATTTTTTGATCATTTCCTTTTTTATCTAATCCGTAAGCAAGTGCAGCAGCAGTTGGCTCGTTGATGATACGCATAACTTTAAGACCAGCGATTTCACCAGCTTCTTTTGTAGCCTGACGCTGAGCATCGTTAAAGTAAGCAGGAACTGTAATAACTGCCTCAGTTACTGTTTGACCTAAATAGTCTTCAGCAGTTTTTTTCATTTTTTGAAGTGTCATTGCAGACAATTCTTGAGCAGTGTATAAACGACCGTCAATATCCACACGAGGTGTATTGTTGTCACCTTTTACAACACTGTAAGGAACTCTTTTTGCCTCATCTTGAGTTTCAGCAAAAGTGTGTCCCATAAAACGTTTAATAGAAGCAATCGTTTTTGTAGGATTCGTTACTGCTTGTCTTTTTGCAGGATCCCCTACTTTAATTTCGCCACCTTCAACAAAAGCGATGATAGATGGAGTCGTTCTTTTTCCTTCTGCATTAGGGATAACAACTGCTTCGTTACCTTCCATTACAGAAACACAAGAGTTCGTCGTACCTAAGTCAATTCCGATTATTTTACCCATTTTTTATATATTTAATTTTGATTTATTTTTTATAACTCAGGTGGCATAAGTCAATCTTTGTGCCAATATAAAAAACCAAAGTAAAATGTCAGTTTTGGTATTGACACATTAATAATCATCTGACAACATGACATTTTTCAAGACTGACATTCGTGGCATAATACTAATTTCCATGTCATTATTCAGGAGCTGTTTCCCGCTCTCTGCTGTATCTTTTATGGCGAACACCGCCATAAAAGGATGCCGCTTCTATCGGGGCTAAGTCAATAATTTTCATTAGAATTTTTACATTTATCAAATCAGAATATTTTTAATTAAATACCGAAATTAATTACATTAGCATTTTTCTAAATCTAAAAAATGGAAAATTACAGCATCATTATATTTATACTTGCCATTGTTATCGGACTATCTGCCTTTGCTGATAAAGCAAAACTTCCCTACCCTATTCTTTTAGTAATTGTGGGAATTGCCATTGGTTTTATTCCAACGATGACCGAAATTGAAATCAATCCTGAAATTATTTTTTTATTGTTTCTGCCTCCATTATTATATGATGCATCATTTAATATCTCACCTAAAGATTTCAAAACCAATATCAATACGATAAGCACACTAGCCATAACTTTAGTTTTTCTCACTACATTCTGGATTGCTGTTGTGGCTCATTATATGATTCCTAATATAACCTGGCCTCTTGCGTTTGTACTCGGCGCTATTCTTTCTGCAACCGATGCCGTTGCCGCCGTAAGTATCACAAAAGGCTTAGGAATATCTCATAAAACCATTACCATTCTCGAAGGCGAAAGTTTGATAAATGATGCTTCGGCATTAGTAGCTTACAGATTTGCTGTTGCAGCCGTACTGGGATCTGCTTTTATAATCTGGCAGGCAGCACTGCAGTTTATTTTATTATTAGGAGGAGGTTTTCTGGTAGGATTTGTAATGTCAAAAATTCTGGCAGTTATTTTGAAAAAAGTCCACAAAAATTCAAATGTCACGATTAGTTTCATGCTTTTAATGCCTTTTGTAACTTATTTAATTGCAGAGCATTTACATGTTTCCGGAGTTATTGCCGTGGTTATTTCCGGGTTGGCAATTGCGCGTTTCAGCAAAAAAATATTCCCTGAAAGTTTAAAGAACAGTTCCCGAAGTTTATGGGATATTATCATCTTTTTATTAAACGGATTAATCTTTATCCTGATTGGACTTAATTTTAGATATGTATTAAAAGACATTGACGATGATATGATATTGCCTTATATTGGCTACGCATTCATTATAACCATCGTTGCCTTATTGATACGATTCGTAAGGATATTTCTTCAAAAAATTAATCTTCAAAAAGCGTTTCAAAAAAATCGAAAAGGAAGAAGAAAAATCAGTGAAGATGCTCTTTTAGACTTTAAGAACAGTATAATTTTAGGATGGTCAGGAATGCGCGGTATTGTATCACTTGCCATTGCCATTGGGCTTCCAAGGTTTCTTGAAGACGGAAATCCGTTTCCTGAACGTAATGCGATTATCTTTATTTCTGTCGCCGTAGTGCTTTTTACGCTTATTGGGCAGGGACTTACACTTCCGTTTATTGTTAAAAAATTAAACTCTAAACCAGAACAAATAGAATCTTAGAAAAGTTAGAAAGAAAAAAAATATGCATGCATAGTAATTTCATGCTATTCGTTTATTTTTTATTCGTAATTTCGATTCTCATTAAAATTACAACTACAAAATGGCATCATTTATAAAAGAAATATCTTTTCGCTGGTCAGATCTTGATCCCAATTTTCACGTTCGCCACAGCGCTTATTACGATTTTGGCGCACAACATCGTATTGAAATCCTTGAAGAATTAGGATTAACTTTAAAAGTAATGCAAACGCAGGGTTTTGGACCGGTTTTATTTAGAGAAGAATGTGTTTTTAGAAAAGAATTAAAACTTTCAGACAAAATTTTCATTCATACTAAAACATCAAAAATGAAGGCCGATGCTTCCCGCTGGTCAATTATTCATGAGTTTAGAAGAGAAGACGACACACTTTGCGCCACCATTACTGTCGATGGAGCATGGATGGACACAAAACTAAGAAAACTGGCTTCTCCAACTCCTGAAATCGCGATTCAGGCTTTAAGTATTTTTCCAAAAAGCGATGATTTTGTTGGACTTTAAGTTATAAAAAGTATCAAAATATAAAATCCAAAAACATAATTTAGAGTTATGTTTTTGGATTTTTTTCTGCTGTTTATTCGGCTAAAACTTTAAAATTACTGCTGAAATTTTCTCCCGAAATATTCAAAATATAAAGTCCGGTTATTTTTCTATTTCCAACATTCAAAGTAAAAACTCCGTTTTCATCAGAAATGATTTTTTCTTTAATAATCGTTTTTCCTGTAATATCACTTAATGAAGCGGTTGCCGATGCAAATGTATGATCCGGAACAGTAATAAATATTTGATCTTTCACCGGATTTGGATATACTTTTACGATACTTTTTCCCTGATTAAATTTATTTGTGCTTAAAAAATCCTGTGTAAACAAGGCCGCAACTTCTGTGGGATTTAGAGGATAATTAAAAATCTGTAATTCATCAAATTGTCCTTTGTAGGGCGCTGAAGCCGTTCCCGATGTTAACTCAATTTCGCCGATATTTCCAATAATCAAATCCGTTTCTTCAGAAATTCCGGTTACGGCTGTTTCATCCAATTCGGCAGAAAAAACACCGTTTGTATAAATCCTGATTTTATGCGCCGGAATATCTCTCATAATCACAACATTCACCCATTCGTCTGTAAAATATTTGGCTGCAGCCGTAGTTACTTCTTTTTTCGTTTTATCATCATCAATTGCAAAACGCAAAAGCCCGCCTTTAATTTCAACATTATATCTTCTTCCCGTAGCACCTGTTGTTGTGTTTTTGGTAAAAGAACCTTTGCACAAAACATAAATACTCGTGGCAGAAGAACTTGGCAGTAAAGCTGGTGAGGCTTTCATCCAAAATGAAACTGTAAACGAGTTTTTATCAAACAATAAATAATCCTGATTTGGAATATTTACCATCGATTTGTTATTGGCAGAAGTCGAAAAATTGATCGCATTATTGGCTTTTCCTGCTACTCTTACATTTGCATTATCAAAATCAGGATCTAAAATTCCATGATTGGCATAACTCGAAATATCTGCAATTTCTTCTCCCTGAAGTGCAGCTTCCTTAAACGGCCAATGACCAACAAGACTTGGCGTTAAGGCGCTAAAACTCCAAACATCGCCTGTTGCTGTTCCTTTAGCATTTACCGCATCTACTCTCCAATAATAATTTACAGCCGAATTTAAACCTGTAACCTGATACGATGGGCTGGCCGAATACGGCACATCTGCCAGCTTATTCAGGCTTGAAATATTTGTTCCAAAATAAACAGAATATGTTGTGGTATTAGAACTTCCGCTCCACTTTAAAGTCAAATTACCGTTTGATAATTCTACATTCGAAACAGCGCTAACGGGCGTTGGATTTGTTACTTTGGCTGGCGCCGACGGAATTGGCGGTGTGGTTACAGAAACAACTTGAGTATAAACGGATGATTCTGTCGCATTTATTGCTTTTACACGATAAAAATACTGCGTATTCGGTACTAAATTTACTTCATTGTAAGTCGTTACATTTGCTCCTAAAGTACTTAAAACCGTAAAATCAGTTTCGTTTAAAGAACGTTCTAAAACATAATTGGTTTCGTTTCCTGCATTATCATTCCAATTTATAGTAAACGAACTCAATGGCGGAATTTCAGTCGAAACCACATTAGTAAAATTGACATTTGAAGGCGGAATAATAAAATCTGGCGGAGTTACATTCGTTAAACCGTTAATGTAAACTTCAATATTAAAATACGGCGAATGCGATGTACTTACAGCCAAAGCATCGGCACTATTATTTTTATCCAATCCGTTAGCATCTTCCCAAGCATCCGGCATTCCGTCATTATCTGAATCTAAAGGTGACGGCGCGCCGTAAACATGTCCTGCGCCTCCGTTTGTAAAACCGAATTGCGTTGTTAAATCTGTCTGTACATACACATACGCTGCTGTTGTTCCTTTAGACATCAAATCAGAAATCATCAAATTGTCAACCTGATCTCTTCTTGGATATGACGCTCCAACACTCGAAACAATTTTATTATAAGCATCCTGAGCCGTTAAAGTGGTGTTTTTCATTGGATAATCATACGGCGCAGAAAGAATGGTCGAGGCATTTCCTGTTGGGTATCCTGTTAAATCTGCCGGAACCAGAGTTCCATTCAGTACTCCGTCTTTATTATTATCAAAATAATTTCCAGATCCGTACAACGAGAAATTATCATTTCCGCGATTAAAAGGCGTAGAAACGGTATTGCTTGTATTAGGACCACCAATGAAATAATTATTGATAATATTTGCATCTGAACTTCCGGCAGAATCGCCGCCCATAATATAAGCATCGCCAGACTCTGTGTGTCCGTAGGTGTTTCCGTAATTTCCCCAATTGTAAACTACATTGTTTACGAACTCATTAATCCCCTTAATTTTGTTGTTTCGGGTTTTATTACAGATGTATAAATTGCCTATTAAACTTATTTTTCCGCCTGAAGGCTGAATCAATCCTCCTGCCGAATGATTATGTCGATGCAGTCCCTGCCCTATGATCGAATTTTGAATCGTAATATTATCCGGACTTAAACCTTTGTTATCCCAGTTAATTGAAAAAACTTCATCGGTTCCCCAGGTAAAAGTCATGTGATCAAAAATCATATTGGCGCCGTTTGCCAATCCGGATGCATCTTGATTTTGAGCCGTTCCGCCGTATCGAATACGAAGATATCGGGCAATTGTATTACTCGCTCCCGTAAAGGTTACTCTTGGGCCTAAAAATACAATTCCTTCGCCTGTTGCCGTTTGACCGGCAATTGTGGTATTAGCGGCAACCACAACCTGAGTCTGGAGGTTTACGATACCGCCCACTTTAAAAATCACGAATCTTCCTTCCTGACTCACAGCATCGCGAAATGAGCCCGGACCGCTGTCATTTAAATTGGTTACTAAATAAATCTGCGGATTTGCAGCACCGCGCGCTCCGGTTGTAAATCGGCCGAAACCCGTTGCTTCCGGAAATGCCAGAGTCTGGGCTTTTACATTTCCAGCAGATACAATCAGCCAGCAATTCATAAAAATTTTAAGCATAAGCTTAAAACTTGAGGTAGTTTTTCTCATAGTGATTTGGTTATAATGGTTAAATAGTTATAACCAAATTAGCCATTAGACCAAATGAGACTGTCCTGTTCAATCCTGTTTTACAATTCTAATTATCAATATTTTACATTATTAAAACTGAAATAGAAATTTCATTTAAATTCAAATAATGTAACTGAAGCTCGCAGATGCTTTTTTAAATTTAAATCATATTTTTAACACAATAAAGATTATAAATAATTTTAGGCAGTCTAGCTCAATTGAGTTATTTCAATCTTAAAATTATTACTTTGATACTGCGTATTTTCTCTAATAACAATAACTTTGTTAAGCATCAATTTAAAATAGTAAAAAGGTATGTTCGACTTTGCAAAAGACTTTAGAATAGGCATCATTATTTTTATAATCGCCATTACAACCATTATTCTGGGAGCAGTAACAGACAAATTGTTACGTTATTTTTTATACCGAAAACTAACTAATAAAGAATATGATGCCACGGGATTTAAGTTCTTAAAGCATTTAATTATAACTGTAATTTATATTCTGGGTTTTGCTTTTGCTTTAATTCAAATTCCAGAATTTAAAATCATTGGGCATTCATTTTTAGCGGGTGCCGGAGTTATTTCCTTAGTTGCCGGTCTGGCTTCGCAGCAGGCTTTGAGTAATATTGTGAGCGGTATTTTTTTGGTAATCTTTAAACCTTTTAGAATTAACGATAAAATCACGATCAACAATTTTGTAGGTACTGTAGAAGATATCAACCTAAGGCAAGTCGTTTTAAAAGATGCCGAAAACAACCGAATTATAATTCCAAACTCTGTTATCAGCGCTCAAATTATTGTAAATACCAATATGCATGACACCAAATGCTGTAAAATAATCGAAATAGGAATTGGTTACGAATCTGATGTTGAAAAAGCCCTTGAAATAATGCAAGATGAAATTGCCAGACATCCGCTTTTTATTGATACCAGAACTGCCGAAAATAAAAAAGCAAAAACATCTTTGGTAACAGCAAGAGTTGTGGCTCTGGCAGATTCGAGCGTAACTTTAAAAGCGTGGGCCTGGGCAAAAAATTCTACAGATGGTTTTGTGATGTACTGTGATTTACTGCAAAGTATCAAAAAACGTTTTGATGAAGCAGGAATCGATATTCCATATCCGCAGCGAGTTGTAACGCTTAAAAAGTAGATTCACATTTTTTCTGATAATTTTAAGATTTAAATTCTTGCTTTTAAAAATGCATGACGTAATTTTATAATTCTTAACCCAAAAAAAGCGTCAAAATGAAAATTATTCAGGCATTAATACTTTTGTTACCGCTGTTTTCTATCTCTCAGAAAGAAAAAATAAAATCGTTAGACATAAATTTAACAAATTACGATTATCCATTTCCGGTTCAGTTTCTTGAATTAAACCTGCAGCGTCAAAATTTAAAAATGGCGTATATGGATATAAAACCCGATAATTACAACAATAAAAACATCGTTCTTTTTCACGGAAAAAACTTTAACGGTGCTTATTGGGAAACTACAATAAAAGCACTTACAAAAGAAGGTTTTCGTGTTATTGTTCCGGATCAGATTGGTTTTGGAAAATCATCAAAACCGGATAATTTTCAATATACATTTCAGCAGTTTGCAGAAAACACTAAAAAATTACTCGATCATTTAGGCATTGCAAAAACTACCATTTTAGGCCATTCTATGGGCGGAATGTTAGCCGCAAGATTTACTTTGATGTATCCTGAAACAGCCGAAAAATTAGTTCTCGAAAACCCAATTGGTCTTGAAGACTGGAAACTTGTCGTTCCATATAAACCAGTCGATTGGTGGTATGAATCTGAATTAAAGCAAAATTACGAAGGCATCAAAAAATACCAAATGGAAAATTATTATGACGGAAAATGGAATGCTGATTACCAAAAATGGGCAGAACTCGGCGCCGGCTGGACGACAGCTCCGGATTACAATAAAGTAGCCTGGAATTCGGCTTTGATGTATGATATGATTTTTACGCAGCCTGTTTTATACGAATTTAAAAACATCAAAAGTCCAACGCTTTTAATCATCGGAACAAGAGATAAAACCGCAATTGGAAAACCATTAGTTTCTGAGGAAGTGAGAAAAACAATGGGAAACTATGCTGAACTGGGCAAAAAAACTCAAAAAGCAATTCCCAATTCGAAATTAGTGGAAATTCCCAACACAGGACATTTACCTCACATTGAATCTTTCGATCAATTTATAAAACCATTAATCGTATTTTTGAAACAATAAATTTTTTCGCTGCAAAGAAATTGCACTGAAAACCTATATACAACTAATCTAAAAATTAAAATAATATGTTTACAATCGACCAAATCAAAGAAGCACATTCTAAAGTAAAAAGCGGTGCTGATTTTCCAAATTATATACAAGATTTAATTATTCTGGGTGTAAAAGGTTATGACACTTTTGTGAATGACGGACACGTTGAATATTATGGCGTAAATGGCTATATCGTTACATCTGACGAAAAATATAATCCTATTTCAATTGCTGCAACAGTCAATAAAGAGCTTTTTATTGAATTTCTTGTAAAACATCAGCAGGGCGAAACTGATTACTTAACTTTCTGTAATCATGCAGGACAATGCGGTATTGCAAAATGGAGGGTAGATATTATCGAAATGACCTGCACGTATTTTGACAGTGCTGAAAATGAAATTTTAATCGAGAAAATTCCAGAATAAATTCTAAAATGACAAATTTTAATTCAATTTATTCAACTGCTAAAAAAAGTATCTTTTTGATGCTTTTTTTAGTTTGTTTTACAGGATTTTCTCAACATAAAAAAGAAAAAACGAAGTTTAAGGTAATTGCTTTTTACACTGCCAAAAACGATCAGGCACATGTAAGTTTTGTGCATGAAGCCAATAAGTGGTTTCCAAAAATTGCTCAGGAAAATCATTTTGTTTACGATTCTACAAGCAATTGGAATAATTTAAATGCAAGATTTTTAGCAAATTATCAGGTTGTTCTGTTTTTAGATACAAGACCCGAAGCTCCGGAACAGCGTGAAGCTTTTCAAAAATATATGGAAAATGGCGGCGGATTTATCGGATTCCATTTTTCTGCCTTTGCTTTAAAAGATTCAAGTTATCCGCAAAATTGGGATTGGTATCACAATACATTTTTGGGTTCCGGCGAATATGGAAGTAATACATGGAAACCAACATCGGCGGTTTTAAGAGTCGAAAACCAGCATCCGGCAACTAAAAACCTTCCTAAAACTTTTACTTCGGCACCAAACGAATGGTACAGATGGAGCAATGATTTAACCAAAAATCCGGATATAAAAATTCTTTTGGCAATAGACGAAAGCAGTTTTCCTTTAGGAACCGGGCCAAAAGCACACGAAATCTGGCACAGCGGCTATTTTCCTGTAGTTTGGACCAATACAAAATATAAAATGTTCTATGTAAATATGGGGCATAATGATATTGATTACGAAGGCAAAACCAATAAAACACTTTCGTACACTTTTGATAATAAAATACAAAACCAATTAATTCTTAATGAATTGCTTTGGCTGGGAAATTCTAAAAAAATTAAATAAAATGGCTGTAAAACTTTCTTCTATCATCAATACAGACGAATTATTAAAATTAAATCCGTCAGAAATCATTTTAATCGATGCCAGAGCAGGAATTAATGCCGAAGAAAACTATAATAAAGAGCATTTAAAAGGTGCTCGTTATGTTGATTTAAATAAAGATTTAGCAGCAGTTGAAGATCCGGCAAATGGCGGAAGACATCCGCTGCCGTCTTTTTCTAAATTTTCTGATGTACTTTCTAAGCTTGGCATTTCACCTTCTTCTCATATTATAATTTACGATGATAAAAACGGTTCAAACGCAGCTTCAAGATTCTGGTGGATGCTGAGAGCTGCAGGACACGAAAAAGTTCAGGTTGTAAATGGAGGTTTACAAGAAGCTGTAAAAGCGGGTTTTCCTGTGAGTACAGAAATTGAAACTTTTGAAGCGGCCGAAAAATATCCCGTTTCAGAATGGAAATTAAAAACCGCCGATATTGAAGAAGTAGAAAAAGTTCGAAACAACAGCGAGAATATCGTAATCGATGTGAGAGATAAAAATCGTTTTGACGGACTTACAGAACCTTTAGATTTAATCGCCGGACATATTCCTGGAGCTGTAAATGTTCCGTTTAGTGAAAACCTGGATGAAAACGGTCTTTTTAAACCAGCAGAAATTTTAGCCGAAAAATACAACTCTGTTTTAGAAAATAAACTATCCGAAAATATAATCGTACATTGCGGTTCAGGTGTTACGGCCTGTCATACGCTTTTAGCAATGGATTATGCCGGAATTGAAATTCCGAAACTTTATGTAGGTTCATGGAGCGAATGGTCCAGAAATGACCGCGAAATGGCAACTAAGGAAAAATAATAATCTCTTTTTATAACACACATAGATTTTTATTGTGTATAAAAGAGCATAAAAAGAAGCACGCTTCTAACACATAGCAAACTATGTTTGTTAATGCAAGTGAAACGCCTTTATTTAAGTTTCAAAAAGCTATGTTACTATGTGTTACAAATGCTTAAAACAGTTTAAAAAATAGAAAATACAAAAATGCAGCACTGGGATATACTTTTATCTAATCAGGTAAATAAAAAAGCTTTTATAGACAGCATACTTAACGGCGAAGCAAAAGGAGAATTAACCGTTTTTAATAATCAAAAAGGGATTTTGTTCTCTGATATCGCAATCGAAAAATTCATTGAAAAAGAATACCAATACGACAGTGTAGAAGCTTCTCCGGAATCGCACAGGCAGTTACGCACTTTTTCATCTGGAGAACGCAAAAAAGAATTTTTAAAATACTGCATCAATCAAAAACCGGATTTTATCATTTTTGATAATCCTTTTGATCATCTAGATCAGGCTTCGAGAGTAATTTTAGCCGATTCTTTAAAAGATTTAACCCACGATATTGCCATAATTCAGCTTTTAAACCGTGTGGTTGATGTTCTTGAATTTGTACCTAATAAAGCACTAATTAAAGATAATACTTTTGAGTTTCACCCAATTTCAAAAGCAGAAAATCATTTTAAAACCTTAAATACAACGGCAATTCCAAAAGCGATTGAACCGCATTCTTTTCACGAAAGTGTATTAATAAAACTGGAAAATGTTTCAGTTAGTTATGATGAAAGAAAAATTATAGACAATATTTCGTGGACTATAAAACAAGGTGAATTCTGGCAGTTAATCGGCCCGAATGGTTCAGGAAAAAGCACAATTTTATCCTTAATTACAGGAGATAATCCAAAAGGATTTGGACAGAATTTGTATTTGTTTGGAAGAAAAAAAGGCACAGGAGAAAGTGTCTGGGATATTAAAAAGCAAATCGGAATTTATACAACTTCTATGATGGATTTATTTCAAAAAGGCCACACTGTGGAGCAAATGATTCTTTCTGGATTTTTCGATCAAATCGGGCTTTACACTGAGCCTACAACACATCAACAAAATATAGTTTCGCAATGGCTTGAGGTAATTGAAATGAGTCATTTAAGAAAAAAACGTTTTATAGATTTAACACTGGGACAGCAAAGAGTTGCCTTAATTGTTCGTGCCGTTTTAAAACATCCGCCTTTATTAATTCTGGACGAACCTGTAGAAGGTTTAGACGACGAAAATGTCGATTTGGTAATTCAGCTTATCAATACCATAAAGCAGCAGACAAAGGTTACGATTTTATATGTTTCTCACAGAATAGAACAAGGTCTCGCTCCTACTTCGGTATTTGAACTTTTGCCAGCACCAACAGGATCAATTGGTAACATAAAATACCATTCAGAATTAAATTAAAACATAATGAAACTCAAAATAATTGGAATATTGATCCTGCAGTTTTTACTGTTTTCATGTTCCGGCACAATTTCAACAGTAAAGAAAGAATATAAGCTTTCAGATTCTGGAGAATTAAAATCAAACTGGAGCATCAATTCAAACGAATGGATTCGCAAAAACGATACTTTAATCGGTAACGGAGGCCCGTCTCATTGGGGTGTTGTGATGTCTAAAAAACAGCTTCCAAAAAATTATGAGATTAATTTTAAAGTCAATATGACCAAAGAATCTTTGTTTGAAGTCATGTTAAACTCAGATAAAGAAAATTACATTAGAACCTATCTTTATCAAATTGATCAAAACATTGTAATAGGAAAAGGCGTTTACCACAAAAACAGTGACGAATACGGCAAACGTGGCGGACCAACATTGTTTAAAAAAAATCTGGAATTACAGAATAACAAATGGTATACGATAAAAATTAAAGTACAAAATAATCAGTTGTTTTTTTCTGTAGATAACAAAACAACACTGGAATATTCTCTTGAAAAAAGCAATTTAAGTCAAAAAGGAAAACTGGGTTTCCTTACCAACGGCGAAGTCAAAATAATTGATTTAAGCATTAAAATGCTGTAAAAAAATAGTTTAGGTTTACCATTAAGACATTAAGGTAATTAAGGTATTTCGTTTAATTAAGTATACTTAACTAACTTAATTCTTAATGGTAAAAAACAAAAAAAGCTCCCAATCGGGAGCTTTTTTAATATTAAGAAATTTTCTAATTTTCTAATTGACAAATTATCTAATTATCTAATTATCATCTTCTGTATTATGTGACTTCACATACGTGCGCCATTTTTCAATACAATCCTGAAAATCCTGAGGCAGTTCTGTATCAAAACGCATTAATTCTCCCGTATTTGGATGAACGAATCCAAGTGTTTTAGCATGCAGTGCCTGACGCGGTAATGCTTTAAAACAATTTTCAATAAACTGTTTGTACTTTGTAAACGTGGTTCCTTTCAAAATCAAATGACCGCCGTAACGTTCATCATTAAATAAAGGATGCCCGATATGTTTCATGTGCGCGCGAATCTGGTGTGTTCTACCCGTTTCTAATTTGCAGGAAATCAAAGTTACGTAACCAAAACGTTCCAAAACTTTATAATGCGTAATAGCAGGTTTTCCAATCTCAGGATCAGCGAAAACTGCCATCTGCATGCGGTCTTTTAAATGTCTGGCAAGATTTCCTTCAATTGTACCGCTGTCTGCTACAACATTTCCCCAAACAAGGGCAATATATTCACGTTCCGTTGTTTTGGCTTCAAATTGTTTTGCCAAATGCGTCATTGCTGCTTCGGTTTTGGCCACAACCAAAAGTCCAGAAGTATCTTTATCAATTCTGTGAACCAGACCAGGACGTTCACTGCTGTTCATTGGCAGATTATCAAAATGATGCGCCAAAGCATTTACAAGAGTTCCTGTATAATTTCCGTGACCAGGATGCACAACCATTCCCGGCTCTTTATTAATCAGCAAAAGAGCATCATCTTCATATACAATATTCAACGGAATATCTTCTGGAAGAATATGATTTTCAAATGGCGGATGCGACAACATAATCGTTATCACATCAAAAGGTTTTACTTTGTAATTTGATTTTACCGGAATATCATTTACAAAAATATTTCCGTCTGTTGCCGCATTCTGAATTTTATTTCGTGTGGCATTTGGAATCAAATACATTAAATATTTGTCAATACGCAAAAACGCCTGACCTTTTGGGACTTCAAATCTGTAATGCTCAAATAATTCGTCTTCCAGATCTAAATTTTCTTCAATATTATTGTTCATCTTGTGGGGTTTCTACAGGCACTGTCGTACTGTCTGCCTGGCTGTCATCTACATAACTCGCTTTTCCGTCACCTAAAACCAAATCAATTTTAGATGCTTTCAATACACGGTCTCCTACTTTTAAATTTCTGCCTTTGTAACGCATTTCAAGAACCATATCTTTTCCAAGATTTGGAATATACGTAATAGTTCCCGGTTCAAGTCCTAAAGCTTTTAAAGTTGGAACCGCTTCACGATATGTTTTTTCAATTAAATCAGGAATCTTAACAGATGAGAATCCAGACGAATTAATTTTAATGTATATTTTTCTTCCTACTTTTACTTTAGTTCCCGGCAGCGGGTCCTGCTCTACAACACTAAATTTCGGATATTCACTTCTGTAATCAACACTATCCAAAAGCACATAATCTAAGTCCAGTTCGTCTAGTTTTTGTTCAACTTGTTCTTCAGTTAATCTGGACAGATTCGGAACCGCAATTTCGTGTCCGTGATCAGTTGTAAACGTCAGCCAATGCATAAACAAATATCCTAAAACAGCAATAATAGCAGCTGCACCTAACACTTGTAAAAAAAACACACGGCTGGTTAAATACTTACGTAAACTCATAAATTTATTTTTAGATGAACGCAAAGATAAAGTATTTCATTTCAAAAAAAATGATAATTTTGTTTAAAACAGGAAAGTCTTTTTCAGGAACGCAAGCTTAGAGAGCGCTCAATGTAATTGGCACACAGATGACACAGATATAAACCGATTGAAAAAAAACAATTTGCGGCGATTTGTGTAATGCGCAGAAAAAATAAACAAATTAACGATTAAACAAATAAATAAAAGTCAATGAAAAACATTGCCATCATCATGGGCGGATATTCAAGCGAATACAAAATTTCGCTTATCAGCGGAAACGTTGTGTACCAATATCTTGACAAAACAAAATACAACGGATTCCGAATTCATATCTTTAAAGAGAAATGGGTTTATGTAGACGCAAATGACGCCGAATTTCCAATTGACAGAAACGATTTTTCTGTAACGGTAAACGGTGAAAAAATTACTTTTGACTGCGTTTTCAATGCCATTCACGGAACTCCGGGCGAAGATGGATTAATGCAGGCTTATTTTGAATTAATTGGATTACCGCAGTCTTCATGCGATTATTACCAATCGGCATTAACATTTAATAAAAGAGATTTATTATCGGTTTTAAAACCATACGGAATCAAAACGGCAATTTCTTATTACTTAAACAAAGGCGACGAAATCAATACTGCCGAAATCGTTAAAAAAGTTGGACTTCCGTGTTTCGTAAAACCAAACAAAGCGGGTTCTAGTTTCGGAATTTCTAAAGTAAAATCTGAGGCCGAACTTCCAATTGCAATTGAAGTTGCATATAAAGAAGATAACGAAATCATCATCGAAAGTTTCCTTGACGGAACTGAAGTTTCTGTCGGCGTAATCAATTACAAAGGCGAAATCAAAGTATTGCCAATTACAGAAATTGTTTCAGACAATGATTTCTTTGATTACGAGGCAAAATATGAAGGAAAATCACAAGAAATCACACCAGCAAGAATCTCAGACGAGCTGACTCAAAAAGTGGGAGAAACTGCAAAACGTGCTTACGAAGTTTTAAAAATGAAAGGATTCTCACGAAGCGAATTCATCATTGTAGACAACGAACCGTATATGCTTGAAATGAACACTATTCCGGGTTTAACAACCGAAAGTTTGATTCCGCAGCAAGCAAAAGCAGCCGGAATTTCTCTGGAAGATTTATTTACAAATGCTATTGAATTAGCGCTTGCATAAAGGTGCTAAGATACTAAGGTGCTAAGGTTATAAGATCTTAGCACCTTATTTTTTAAACCTATAAATATCAGACTTACAAAGTAAAATCAAAACCTTAGAATCTTAGCAGCTTAGAACCTTAGCACCTTAAAAAAAATGAAAGAAATCTTCGAATGGAATAGACTCTTTTTTAATGAACTGCCAGAGGTTTTTCTTCTGGAAGTAATATTTCGTTCGGCGGTAATGTTCACTATTTTACTGTTAACGCTAAAACTAGCCGGCAAACGAGGCGTAAAACAATTATCGATTTTCGAAACTGTAATCATCATTGCATTAGGTTCTGCTGCGGGCGACCCAATGTTTTATGAAGATGTTGGAATCGTGCCTGCGGCAATTGTTTTTTTGGTAATTATTACCCTTTATCGTTCTGTAACATGGCTTACGGGAAAGAGCAAAAAATTTGAAGAGTTTATAGAAGGCAAAACCGAATGCTTAATCAACGACGGTAAGTTTTCTGTATCGAGTTTTAAAAAAGAAACGCTGGCTCAGGACGAATTTTTCTCTGAACTCCGCGTAAAATCAATCGAACATTTAGGACAGGTAAAACATGCTTTTATAGAACCAAGCGGTGAAATAAGTGTGTTTTTCTATGAAGATAAAGAAGTGAAACACGGACTGCCTATTTTACCCGGTTTATTTAATGAAAAAAGTAAAATAATTGCAACTGACGGAATTTATGCCTGCACTTTCTGCGGTCATACAGAAGAAGTAAAAAAAGGAACCGCAAGCTGCGAAATCTGCCATAAAGACGAATGGGTTCCGGCAATCAAAACTCTTAGAATAACCTAAAATAAAAATCCAAATTCCAAAAGCAAAGCTTAATCCGATAACTATCGGGACAGCAACTTAGAATCTCAGAACCTTAGAACCTCAAAAAAAAATGAGAAAAGCCATATTTCCAGGATCGTTTGATCCTATTACACTTGGACACGAAGATATTATCAAAAGAGGAATCCCTTTATTTGATGAAATTGTAATTGCTATTGGTGTAAACGCCGAAAAAAAATACATGTTTTCATTAGAAGAAAGAAAACGCTTTATTGAAGAAACTTTTAAAGACGAACCAAAAGTTTCGGTAATAACTTATGAAGGTTTAACCATTGATTTGGCTAAAAAGCAAAAAGCTCATTTCATTTTAAGAGGTCTGCGCAACCCAGCCGATTTCGAATTTGAAAAAGCAATTGCACATACCAACAGAAAACTTTCTAAAATAGAAACAGTTTTCTTATTGACAGCTGCAAGTACCTCTTTTATCAGTTCGAGCATTGTGCGCGATGTATTGCGTCATGGAGGCGAATATGAAATGCTGGTTCCGGATGCGGTTCGGGTTAAGAAATAAACACTCTAAAAGTCATTGCGAGACACGAAGCAATCACATATACAACAATCAAAAGCATAAATTTGCCAGCGAAGCAAATTATAAGTAATTTCGCATTTTTAAAATAAACACCAAACAATGAGTATCGAAAGAGAATTAAGCAAACGAAGCGGATCTAAATGTGAGCTTTGCGGCGCTGAAGAAAATTTAAAAGTTTATCAAGTACTTCCAACTAAAAAAGGAGGCATTGATGAAGCTGTATTTGCCTGTAACACCTGTATTGACCAAATTGAAAACCCTGACAATGTCGATTTAAATCACTGGAGATGTCTTAATGACAGTATGTGGAACGAAAATATTCCGGTTCAGGTTACAGCCTGGAGAATGTTGAGCCGTTTACGTGCTGCAGGATGGCCTCAGGAATTGCTTGATATGATGTATTTAGACGAAGATACTCTTGAATGGGCAAAAGCTACAGGAGAAGGAGAAGATGACGAAAATAAACTGGTTCACCGCGACAGTAACGGCGTGGTTTTACAACACGGAGATTCCGTAGTTTTAATTAAAGATCTAAAAGTAAAAGGATCAAGCATGGTTGCCAAACAAGGAACTGCTGTTCGTAATATTCGTTTAGACCACGAAAACGCTGAATACATCGAAGGAAAAGTTGATGGACAGCAGATTGTGATTATTACGCAGTATGTGAAAAAGATATAGTTTTTGAGAGACAAAGTAACAAAGGTTCAAAGTTTTAAATTGAAATTAAACCTCTGAACCTTTACCTAAAATAAAAAAAGCTGCTCAATATGAGCAGCTTTTTTTTATACTAATAAGAGATATGTTAAAAAAAACTTTGTCCCTTTGTTTCTCTGAGGCTTTGAACCTAAAAAAGAATTATTTTTGGAATAATTTATTGATTTGATCTTTTACGAATGGCTCAGAAACGCTGTTTGTAGCAGAATCTCTGTCTTTGCTGGAAACCATGAACTGAACTGTAGCTTTGTCTGGAACAACGTTTCCTGTGTAGTGTAACCAGATGTAGTTGTTTGGCAATTCTAATTTAATGTCATATAACGGAGCAGCTGTAAAACCACCTACGATAATGTTGTAAAGATTAGTATAATCATTATTAACATTTTTGAAACTAAATTTTCTTAAAGGTGAAGAATCATCATCGTTTAAAATACTAGTGTAATACACTGTATATTCGTCTCCAATTTTCTGAATGTAGTTATTATTTACTTTTCCTAATTTTTCTACAGGAACTGTTTCAATAACTTTAATTTGCGCAAACGAAACAAAACTAAAGAACAAAATGGCAATGGTAATAATCTTTTTCATAGTGAATTTGGGGTTACAATTTTACTGCAACAAAAAAACACAGAAATATTGAAAAAACACCTATCAAATCATTATTTTTTTAACACAAAATTGTTAATCTTCTTCAGTAAATTATAAAAAACTGATTTACAAGCACATAAACCAAACCATAACTCTGTACAGCTATCTCAAAAAGGCTAAAATTTCTTATTTTTATCTTCTTCTTTCTTTATAACGTTGCGGGCAACTTCAATTTTAAATTTTTTACCCTTCATTTTTTCATCTTTTACCGCTTTCAGCAGATCTTTTACCTTACCGAATTTTACTGCTGCAAACGAAACAAAATCTTTTACTTCGATAAGTCCTAAATCGTCTTTTTCTAATTTCCCTTTTTGAGAAAAGAAACCTACGATATCAAACTTATTCAATTTTGTCTTTTTACCGCCGCTAATGTATATAGTTTGAAATTGCGGAGGTTTAGGCAGCGACGTTATATTTTTAACATCTAAAACCTGCATATCATAATCGATATAATCTAGTTTTTTCTCACTTTCGTGAACAATAATATAAGCCGTTCCTGTTGCCTGCATACGTGCTGTACGTCCGTTACGATGCGTAAACTCGTCTTCTTTTAAAGGTAAATGATAATGAATAACATGCTTCATTTCAGGAATATCCAGTCCGCGTGCAGCAAGATCTGTTGTAATGAGATAGCTGATGCTTCCGTTTCTAAACTGAATCAAAGCGCGCTCACGTTCGTCCTGATCCATTCCGCCGTGATAATAAGTAGCATAAATGCCTTTTTCGTTTAAAGTGTCGCTGATGCGTTCTGCAGCATCACGATGATTGCAGAAAATAATAGCCGACTCTGATTTTAAAGAGCAGATTAAATTAAACAAGCTTTCTAATTTATCTTTACCTGGCGAAACAATCATTTTCATAGAAAGATTTGCTTTCTCCTCTTCTTCCGGAATAAAATCCAAAACTGTCGGGTTTACCACTCGTGTATATTTTGGAATTTCAATATCAGAAGTTGCCGAAACCAAAACTCGTTTATTAACTTTTGGTAATCTGCCAATAATAAAAGACATCTGCTCGTGAAACCCTAACTGCAAAGATTTATCAAACTCATCTAAAATTAAAGTCTGAATTTTATCGGTTCTAAAAGTTTCTCTGTCAATATGATCGGCAATTCTTCCAGGCGTTCCAATTAAAACTGCCGGAGGATTGCTTAAATTTTTGATTTCAGTATCAATAGAGTGTCCGCCATAGCAAATGTTTACTTTGTACTGCGTTCCCATTTTCTTCCAAACCTGTTCAATCTGAAGTCCCAATTCGCGCGACGGAACCAAAATTAAACATTGAACCGAAAGAATTTCAGGCTGTAATAATTCTAAAACCGGAAGCAAAAATGCCAGCGTTTTTCCTGATCCCGTTGGCGAAAGCAGTAAAACGTTATTATCGTTTAGAATTACATCCTGAGCAGTTTCCTGCATTTCGTTCAGGCTCTGAATCCCTAAATTCGAAAGTATATTGTTGGAATGGTGATTTTTATTCATTTTGCAAAAGTAGTCAAAAAAGTTGTTTCAAGTTTTTCTTGTTTCAGGTTTCAAGTTTATTTTTAACCGCAAAGAGCGCAAGGAATTATATATACTAGGTTTTATAAAAACGCAAAGTTCGCAATGCCTTGAACATAAACTTTGCGAACTTTGCGTAAACCTTTGCGCTCTTTGCGGTTAAAAAACACCACGCACATCAAACTTGAAACCTGAAACTTTAAACAAATAAAACTATTATATTTGATCATCAAAAAACCAAAACCATGAAACTTTTTACATTTCTCTTTTCACTTTTTACCATCACTATTTCCGCTCAAAACAATAAAAAATACGATACCTTTTTTGAGAAAGGAAACGGAAATCAATCTGCTTCGTATCAGGAAACAATTGCTTATTTTAAAATGCTTGCAGCTGATTTTCCAACGATTCAGATAAAAGAAATGGGACTGACAGATTCTGGAGAGCCTCTGCACATGATTACTTTCAATCCTGACAAGGAGTTTGATTTTGATAAAATTCAGAAAACAAAAGCGGTTTTATTCGTTAATAACGGAATCCACGCGGGAGAACCGGACGGAATCGACGCAACCATGCAGTTTTACAGAGATTTGGCAACAGGAAAAATGAAATCACCAAAAAATACCGTTTTGGTTACCATTCCGGTTTATAATATTGGCGGTGCTTTAAACCGAAATTCGACAACGCGTGCCAACCAAGACGGACCAGAAATTTATGGTTTTAGAGGAAATGCCAGAAACTACGATTTGAACCGAGATTTAATGAAATCGGATACGCGAAATACAAAAAGTTTTGTGGAGATTTTCCAGAAAATAAATGCCGATGTTTTTATCGACAATCACGTAAGCAACGGTTCTGATTATCAATACAAATTGACGTATATCATGACACAGCATAATAAATTGGGAACCATTTTGGGCGATTTTATGAATAACGAAATGATGCCGGCTTTGGTAAAAGATCTTCAGAAAAAGAAAATCGAAACGACGCCTTATGTCGATTCGTTTAAAGATACGCCAGACAAAGGTTTTGGGCAGTTTGTCGATAGTCCGCGATATACAACGGGTTACACTTCATTATTTAATACGATTGGTTTTGTGGTCGAAACGCACATGCTGAAAAAATATGCCGAACGTGTAAAAATGACCTACGAATACATGAAATCGACTTTGGATTTTACCGATGCAAATTATCAAAAAATTAAAAATTTAAGAGTAAAAAATTTAGAGCAATATCAGCCTAAAAAATCATACACTTTAAAATGGGAAATGGACAGCACAAAAGCGACTACTTTTTCGTTTTTAGGTTATGAAGCGGGTTATAAAAAAAGTGACGCTACAACTGGAAATCGTTTGTATTACGACAGAACAAAACCGTACAAAAAAGACGTTCCGTACATCAAAGAATTTAAATCGGTTAAAGAAGTCGTGATTCCTACGGCATATATTGTTCCGAGAGGATATTGGAATATTATTGGCCTTTTGAAAAACAACAATATCTCGTTTAAACAAATTAAAAACGATACGATTATAGAAGTCGAAAGCTACAGAATTGCCGATTTTAAAACCGTTCCATCTGCTTACGAAGGACATTATTTGCACAGAAACACAACCGTAACTTCTAAAATCGTTAAAATGGCTTTCCCCAAAGGTGATTACATCGTGCCAACGAACCAAAAAGGCGTAAAATATCTCGTAGAAGCTTTTGAACCAGAAGGCGTAGATTCATTTTTTAACTGGAATTTCTTCGACCCTATTTTACAGCAAAAAGAACATTACTCAGAATATATTTTTGAAGATACTGCCGGACAACTTTTAAAAGAAAATCCAGCTCTAAAAGCAGAATTAGAAACTAAAAAACAAAACGACCGCGAGTTTGCTAAAAACGCCGAAGCACAATTAGACTGGATTTACAAGCATTCTGTTTATTATGAAAAGGCGCATATGCAGTATCCTGTTTATCGTGTTTTGTAGATTGTTATAGTTTGACTAAAATATTAACTTTATTTATGGTTTTCCGTATTTTTTATTTTATCACTAATACTATTTTTGATTTACAATTTAATTTGGAATTTTAATTTATTTAAAAAGAATTATATTACATATATTTACAAATTTAGTGGAAATGAGTATTAATTTTAAGGAAATATGAATGCTAATAAATAAAATACAAGTCGAAAAATTTAGAGGTTTTGATAATATTGAATTTGAGCTGGGAGAAAACATTACTGTTATCGCAGGACAAAATGGAACTCAAAAAACAACCATTTTAGGTTTATTAAGTCAACCATTTTCTATTACAGATAAAAACAACCCACTTGCTAATGAAAAACCACTATGTGGTGGAAATTATAAATCTTCATTTTCTGAAAAATTTAAATTATCTAAATCTTTTGACAAAGCAAAAACTCATTCTTGGACATTAAATACAAATGATTCTGAAAATCCTGACTTCACAGTTGAAAGTATTGTACGTGATGCAAAGACTCAAGAAATAAGATTTTGGAAAAAAGGAGATCGATCAAAAGGCTCAGGTTATTTACAATATCCTGTGATTTACCTTAGCTTATCTAGATTATTTCCAATTGGTGAAGACAGCTCACTTGCGCAAAGCAATAATATTTCTCTAACTGTAGACGAAATTAAACTCTTAAATGAATGGCATAATAAAATTTTAATAATTCCTGATCTTGAGATAGATGAATTTAATTATTTAGAAAGTAAACAAAAAAACACTTTAGGAGTAAATACTAAATTTTATGATTGGAATATGAATTCGGCTGGCCAAGATAATCTTGGAAAAATATTACTCGCAGTTTTATCTTTCAAAAGATTAAAAGAGAAATATCCTAAAGAATACTCAAAAGGAATCCTTGTAATTGACGAGATCGATACTACGCTATATCCAGCTTCACAAATAAAATTGTTAGAATATTTACGTAAATTTTCATCTAAATATAATATACAAATAATCTTTACTACACATTCATTAAATTTATTAGAAACAGCTTGCATTATCCAGCAAGACCCAAAACAATCTAATCAGATTAAAGTAATTTATCTTCAAAAAGTTGACTTAAATATTAAAGTAATAGAAAATCCAACTTTTAATTTCATTCAGAACAGATTAAATGTAAGCTTGTCTACACAAAAAAAAGATCTAAAGATAAATACTTTTACAGAAGATAAAGAAGGAGAGATTTTTTTAAAGGGATTAATAAAAACTAAAAAAACAAATTTAAATTTTCTTCAATGTACTATGGGGTGTTCGAATTATATAGAGCTAGTTCGAAAAAAAATTCCAGGATTCAATTTCCCTCAAAGTATTATTTGTTTGGATGGGGACGTGAGAAATGAACCAAGCAGCTTACGAGTAATAAAGAATTTTAAAAACATATTGTTACTTCCTGGTGATGACTCTCCAGAACGATTATTAGCTGAAATGCTTTTTAATGAACCAGAAGCTTCCTCTATGTGGAATAACTTATTTAATGATTATAATAAACAGTTGTGTTTTCATGAATATTCGATTAATGACATAAGATTAGATCGTCAAAAAGCTAAAATATGGTTTAATACACAAAAAGAATATTGGGGAAATAATTGTACCAAAATTATAAATGTATGGATTCAAAAGAATAAAGTTATTTACGATGAATTTATAGCCGAATTTGATAATTTTGTAGAAAATTTTAAAAATTAATACTTTGTTAGAGACTCAAAAAAAAAGTTTTTTTTATTCACCACTTAGATATCCAGGTGGAAAAAACACCTTGTTCCCTTTTGTTTCAAATCTAATCAAAGAGAATACTTATACAAATAAGATTTATGCTGAACCTTATGCTGGCGGTTGTGGCCTTGCGTTAAAACTTCTTTTCGAAAATGTTGTAAAAGAAATTTATTTAAATGATTTTGATTATTTCATTTATTCTTTTTGGAAAACAATATTAAATGAAACAGATATTTTTTGCGATTGGATTCAAGGTTTGAACATAAATATGGAAAACTGGTTTTATTTTAAAAAAGTACTTCAATATCCAGATTCTTATAACCAATTAGAAATAGCAAAAGCGACTTTCTTTTTAAATAGATGTAACGTTTCTGGTGTTATTAAGGGAGGTGTAATCGGCGGAAAAAAACAAGATGGCAAATATAAGATCGATGCACGTTTTAATAAAATTAAATTAATTGAAAAAATTAAGCTATTAGCTACAAAACGTGATGTAATTCATTTTAGTAATTTAGATGCACTAGATTTTTTACATTCGTTAAAAAATTTACAATCAGTATTCACATATTTAGATCCACCATATTTTAAAAAAGGATCAGAATTATATCTTAATTTTTATAAAGAAAAAAATCATGAGGAGCTTTTTAATTTTCTTTATTCATATAAAAAAGATTTCATTCTTTCTTATGATAACAATGATTTTATAAAAAATCTTTATAAAAATTATTCAATGTATTTATTTGACATATCTCAATCAACATCAAATAAAATTGGCAATGAAATAATTATTTTTTCAGATAACTTAAATTTTGAACATTCAATTAAATACTTAAGATCGCCAATTGAACTGTAATATTTCACAAAAGAATAGCACATGCTAAATTGCAAAATCCAATTAATAAAATACTGAAGCTCTTAACAACAAAAAAGCCTAATAAAAACAATTTTTATTAGGCTTTTTTAAATTTCAGAAAGAACAAAAAACTTATTTATTCTTCAATATTTTTTCTAAATACTCCACTTTATCTTTTTCAGCTTGAACCAAACGTTCGTAAAGCTTTTTATTTTCTTCGTAAGCTTCGACTAATTTATCTAGTGGATTAAAATTACAGGTATTATTGGTACCGAAGTTAGACCCGTTACTTCCACTATTATCATAAAAATTATTGAAATAATTAATAGCTGCTTCTTCTGAAAAGTTTTTCAGAGCTTCAACACTTACTCCTAAGGCTTTTGCAATTTGTTTTAGCTTTTCATCATCAATTTCTTCACTATTTTCCAAAGCAGAAATAGTCTGCTGGCTCGTACCTAAAGCCTGTGCCAAAGCTTCTTGCTTCATGTCACGAAGTTCACGAATTCGGCTTATTTTTCGCCCTATATGGCTTGGTTTTGTAAATGTGCTCATAATTCAAAGATAATATTAATAGCAATATCAAGTAACTGGTAAAAAACAAAATTAAATTGTATCCTACCATCAAAACGTATTACAATCAATTTTTTGCTTACAAACAAAAGTACGATTTTTAATACACGAAATATTAAATTTCTATTTTAAAAATTACTCGTTATTTAGATTCTGGCCCAGATCGATACGCAATAGGCGAAGCAAGCTTTTCCATTGGTTTTTCTTTCTCCTCAAACAACAGCTTAATATTTTCATAAGAGTTCGTCAAAGCCTCTTTAATCTGTTCAGGATTTAACCACGCCACTTTTTCGATTCCTTCTTCAATCTGCCCGTGTGGCGTTCCTTCAAAATCAGAAAACATTTCGAACCAATGTGTGATTTTAAGTTTGTATTTTCCGTTACGTTTAAAGATATGATAGGTTTTTTGAAGTTTACTCGTAATACGAAGCTTGTTTACCCCTGTCTCCTCCTCTACCTCACGCATAGCCGTCGCTTCAATGTCTTCCCCTTTTTCGATGCCGCCTTTTGGCAGGTCCCATTTTCCGTTTCTAAAGATAAATAAAACCTCGCCTTTCTTATTATACACAAAGCCTCCGCCCGCTTTATTTACCGGAATTTTGGCCTTAAGGGTTTTCATTATTTCACTTTCGTCGGGATGATATAAAATGGCTTTTTGAATTTTATTTTGAAAAATTTTAACTATAAGCTGTTCGATATCAATACTCTCCAACAAGAACAATTGGAAATCTGTTTCTTTCGAGATTTCATTTGTCAAAAAAAGTGGTTTGTCGTTTACAAAAACTTTATACATTTGTACTATGATTTTTAATAAAGATACTGCCGAAAAAACAGCTGAATTGCTTTTGCAAATAAATGCAATTAAATTGAATCCAGAAAATCCTTTTACATGGGCTTCTGGATGGAAATCTCCTATTTATTGCGATAATAGGTTAATTCTTTCATTTCCCAGCATTAGAAACTACGTTCGCGACGAGTTTGCGAAGAACATCGAAAAACAATTTGGAAAACCTGATGTTATTGCCGGTGTTGCCACTGGAGCCATTGGAGTTGGGATTTTGGTTGCCGAAAGCCTAGGACTTCCATTCGTATACGTACGTCCGGAACCAAAAAAACACGGAAGACAAAACCAAGTTGAAGGTTTTTTACAAAAAGGACAAAATGTTGTCGTGGTTGAAGATTTAATCAGCACTGGAAAAAGCAGTTTATTAGCTGTAGAAGCTTTAAGAAACGAAGGTGCCAACATTAAAGGAATGGCTGCCGTTTTTACTTATGGTTTTGGCGTTGCCGAAGAAAACTTCAAAGAAGCCAATGTTGATTTATTCACATTAAGCAACTACGAAAATCTTTTAGATTTAGCCGTTCAAAAACAATACATTACAGAAGACCAGCAGTCTACATTACAAGAATGGAGCGTAAGCCCATCGACTTGGGGACAGGAATAAAATTGTTGATTGTTGATTGTTGATTGTTGATTGTTGATTGTTGATTGTTGATTGTTGATTGTTGATTGTCTAAAAAATCGCTGCGCTCTTTTTGGATTTTGGAGTTTATTTAAAGTTTCAACTTTGCGAACTTTGCGCAATTATACATAACTTAGTAAAAAACCTTGCGCCCTTTGCGGTTAAATAAAAATTAAAAAATATTATATGAACTTAGAAAGTCCAAAAGTTACTGTTCAGAAATCAGCACAGGATTTATTCGATCAATTGACTGATGTTAAGAATTTTGAAAAATTAATGCCGGATAACATTGCAAAATTTGAGGTTACTGGCGAAGACTCTTTTATTTTTGGATTGAAAGGCATGCCGGAAATCAAATTAAAAATGAAAGACAAAACAGCTCCAAACAAAATCGTTCTGGGTGCTGCAAGTGATAAACTTCCGTTTACTTTAACATCAAACATCGACAGCGTTTCTGACTCAGAAAGTGCCGTACAATTGTTCTTCGAAGGCGAATTTAACGCTATGATGGCAATGATGGTTAAAGGTCCAATTGGTAAGTTTATTGAAACTTTAGCAAACAATATGCACAAACTTTAATAATGGTAGATTATTAATTGTGAATTATAAATTGAAATGTCCGAATTTGTCGGGCATTTTTTTTTACCGCAAAGTCTGTAAAGAGTTTTAGTCATAGTTAACAAACAAAGCAGATCTTAGTAAAAAACTCGACAAAAATTAGTGATTTAGATTGTAGAGCTGCTTGCGAAGATCTGCTTCGCCTGTTCGCTATCGCTCGAGTCTCCTTCGTCGAAATGACAAACAAGACGTTTAAACCCTCAACCCAGAACAAAAAACCTTTGCTCCTTTGTTACTTTGCCTCTTTGTAACTCTCAATATAAAGAACTAAAAAACCTCTGCCCCTTTGTTACTTTGTCCCTTTGTTACTCTTAATACAAAGAATAAAAAACCTTTGTCACTTTGTTACTTTGCCACTTTGCCACTTCTCAATAAAGCATCTGAATCTCTTTAATCTCAAACTCAGCAACTGAATCATCTTCAAGTAAAACCTGCAGTTTCCCTACCGGAGAAACACCCTGAATAATCCCCATAAAGTTTGTATTCTGGAGATTTTTAAACGGCATTGGAACTCCTTTTTTGAAAAGTGAATTGAAATAATCTTCCCAAAAAACTGCCGTATTAGTCTGCCACAATTCGATTTTTTCTTTCATTTTTTCAACTATAGAAACAACCAAAGCGTTCTTATCAAAAGTTTTTCCGGAAATTACAGCCAGCGAAGAAGCATTTGGCAGTTCAGTATAATTGGTTTGATTAATATTAAGCCCAATACCGACAACTGACACGATTCTGCCATCACTTTTTAGAGTATTTTCTATAAGTATGCCACCAATTTTCTTATTGTATGACATAATGTCGTTTGGCCATTTTATACATAAATCAGGAATATTTAAAGATTTTAAAACTTCTAAAACAGATAACGAAACGATAATATTCAAGTTAAAAACCTTTTCATTATCAAAAAGAAAATCCTTTACCAATACACTCATAATTAAGTTTTTACCAGTTTCAGATTTCCAAACAGCGCCCATTTGCCCCTTGCCTTTTGTCTGATTTTCAGCCGTTACCACTGTAAAATTCTCCTGTTCATCCTGACTTGACATTGATTTTAGGAAATCATTTGTAGAATCTATGGCATCGAGTTTGATTAGTTTCATTAAATAATTTAAATATCTTAATTTAATATTTTGTTAAGGTTCAAAAATAATCACAAAATTTGGTAACTTTACAAATTCATATAAAATAATTCATGGCGAAAAAGACTATTAATAATGATGTTCTATTGGCGAACATAATCAAAGGGATTGAGGAAGTAAAAGGAAATGATATTGACATTCTTGACTTAAGAGATATAGACACAGCAGTTTGTGACTATTTTGTCATTTGCAACGGTAGCTCAAACACCCAAGTTAACGCCATTGTAAACTCAATTCAAAAAACAGTATCTAAAGACTTAAAAGATAAACCATGGCACGTAGAAGGAACCGATAATGCAGAATGGGTTCTTATGGATTATGTGCATATTGTGGTACATGTTTTCCAAAAACACATTCGTGAATATTACAATATCGAAAGCCTTTGGGGTGACGCCAAAATAACTACAATCGAAAACAAATACTAAAGAAAAATTTTTCTAAATGGCTAAAGATAATAATCCAAATCCGAGTAAATTTAAAATAAGTCCCTGGTTAATATATACCGCAATACTTTTAGTTTTTTTATTTATAAGTTTTGCTACCGGAGGATCTAACTTAAGCGAACCTGCTCAATTGACTTCTTCTAAATTCAATACTTTATTAGAAAAAGGACAAATTGAAAAAGTTATCGTTTATAATAAAGCTGAAGCTGAGGTATATTTAAATGCTGCCGCACTTAAAGACCCAGCTAATAAAAAAGTTGCAAAAGATATTTTTGACAGAGCTAACAAAGGCCCTCACTATACTTTAGAAATTGGTAACGACCAGATTTTTCAAACTAAACTTGAAAAAGCGGTTAACGAAGGAAAATTAAAAGACTTCAATTTCATCCAGAAAAACAACTGGAGCGATATTTTAATCAGCTTACTTCCTATCATCATCATTATTGGTGTATGGATTTTCATTATGCGTAAAATGTCTGGCGGAGGCGCTGGCGGAGGCGGACAGATTTTCAATATCGGAAAATCGAAAGCTAAACTTTTTGATGAAAAAACTGATATCAAAACTACTTTTAAAGATGTAGCTGGTTTAGAAGGTGCAAAAGAAGAAATTCAGGAAATTGTAGAATTCCTTAAAAACCCAGAAAAATATACAAATCTTGGAGGTAAAATTCCTAAAGGAGCTTTACTTGTAGGACCTCCGGGAACTGGTAAAACTTTATTAGCAAAAGCTGTTGCCGGCGAAGCACAAGTGCCTTTCTTCTCGTTATCAGGTTCTGATTTCGTTGAAATGTTTGTGGGAGTTGGAGCATCACGTGTACGTGATTTGTTTAAACAGGCAAAAGAAAAATCTCCTGCTATCATTTTCATCGACGAGATCGATGCAGTTGGTAGAGCAAGAGGAAAAAGCAATATGTCTGGCGGAAACGACGAAAGAGAAAACACTTTGAACCAGTTACTAACAGAAATGGACGGTTTTGGTACAAACTCTAACGTAATTGTTTTAGCTGCAACAAACAGAGCCGACGTTCTTGACAAAGCTTTAATGCGTGCAGGACGTTTTGACAGACAAATTTTTGTTGACTTACCAGACATTCGCGAAAGAGCTGAAATTTTTAAAGTTCACTTAGCTCCTATCAAAAAAGTTGAAGGTCTTGATCTTGATTTCTTAGCTAAACAAACTCCGGGATTCTCTGGTGCTGATATTGCTAACGTTTGTAACGAAGCTGCACTTATCGCGGCTCGTAATAACAAACCTGCTGTAGACAAACAAGATTTTCTTGATGCTGTTGACAGAATTATTGGCGGTCTTGAAAAGAAAAACAAAATCATTACTCCAGAAGAGAAAAGAGCAATTGCAATTCACGAAGCAGGTCACGCAACTGTAAGCTGGATGTTAGAGCACGCTGCACCGCTTATTAAAGTAACAATTGTTCCTCGCGGACAAAGTTTAGGAGCTGCATGGTATTTACCAGAAGAAAGACAAATCGTAAGAACAGACCAAATGCTGGACGAAATGTGTGCAACTATGGGCGGAAGAGCTGCAGAAAAAGTAACTTTTGACAGAATTTCAACTGGTGCATTAAGCGATTTAGAAAAAGTAACGCGTCAGGCTCGTGCAATGGTAACTATTTACGGTTTAAATGATAAAATTGGAAACGTTACTTATTATGATTCAACAGGACAAAGCGAATATAATTTCTCTAAACCTTATTCTGATGAAACAGCAAAAATTATTGATGCTGAAATTTCAGAATTAATTGAAGGCCAATACCAGAGAGCTATTGAAATTCTTGAAGAAAACAAAGATAAATTAAATCAGCTTGCTGATATCTTAATCGAAAAAGAAGTAATCTTTAAAGATGATCTTGAAACAATTTTCGGAAAACGTACCTGGGATAAAAATTTAGAAGAGGTCGTTTCGTAAATTACTCAATAAATATGTAATATTTTTTAAAATCTTAATTCAAAACAGGCTTTTGAATTAAGATTTTTTTATCTTTGAACGTTTTCAATTAACATGTAAAGTATTTCATATAAAAAATGAATTTTTTTAAAAAAATATTTGGTTCCGGCGAATCTGCTTCTGACGAAGAGCACGAAAGTGAATACGCAGGAACTCCTGTCCCGAATAGTCATTTATCTTTAGACGAACAATTCATTTTCAACTTTAAGAAAAATGGCGGTAAATTTTTGTATTGTGAAAACACGCAGGAAGTTGCAGAACAATTCGAAAATATTCTAGAAGAAAACGACTGGTTTGAAAACGAAGTTTTATGCTACGAGTCGGCTCTTTTTCATTTACTCGAAGAAAACAAATTATTTTACATTGCTCCTTCTCATCCAAAATTTTTATTGGCAAGCTGCGAAAATTTAATTGCAGACGAAGGTTCTATTTTGTTTTCATCTAAACAAATCAGACAAAACAAACCAAACGATTTACCGGCAAATATTGTAATTATTGCTACAACAAGCCAGATTCTCCCAATGAAAAGCGATGGCTTAAGCGCCATAAAACGCAAATACGATAGAGATATCCCAACTAATATCACTACAATAAAATATTTCGAAAAAGCAAAAGAAGAAGATTTTACGCAGTACGGAAGTGTTGCCAAAAACCTTTATTTACTGCTCTTAGAAGATCTTTAAGATGAACGAAACGCTTAAGAGAACCATTTCTGGTGCTGTTTATATTGCTCTGTTGTTAACTTCAATCCTGTTTTCTACTGAGAGCTTCATCCTTCTTTTTGGTATTTTTCTAATCATTACTATTTATGAGTTTTCGAATATCGTAAACCTGAATAAGGTCTTCTCTATTTTATTTGGCACTTTACTGTACAGCATTGTAATTCTCATAAGTCATTACAACAAACAAACTGCTGCTTATCTAAACCAGACATTTCAATCGAATATAAGTTTAGAAACCAATATTCAGCAATTAGACCTTGTATTATTAGCAATTACACTTGTAGTATCTATTAAATGCATCATATTCTTATTTTATGATTCAGTTCAAAAAGTAAGCATCTCTTCAAAATACTTATACCTTTTAGGATATATTACACTTCCATTTATTTTTATTGTCAAAATTTCCTTTGGAACCAACGATTATAATCCGAAAATTATTTTAGGACTGTTTGTTCTAATCTGGACAAACGACACTTTTGCTTATTTAGTTGGAAAATCTATGGGAAAACACAAATTATTTGAACGTGTTTCTCCTAAAAAAACGATAGAAGGATTTGTAGGCGGAATGATTTTCGCAGCTTTTGCAGGCTTTTTAATTTCAAAATTTTACATACAGCCTAATCCGGCTTTTAGCAGCAAATCAATCTTAATATGGACCATTATTGCTTTAATCGTGAGTATTTTTGGAACGATTGGCGATTTGATCGAATCAAAATTTAAAAGAATTGCCGGCGTAAAAGACAGCGGCTCAATTATGCCCGGACACGGAGGTATACTAGATCGATTAGATAGTGTTATATTTGTAGCACCAATTATATTTTTATTTTATCAAATTTTATATTATGTTTCATAAAGAAGGAGGCCCGTCTATTTTATTAGGTGTAATTTTCACTGTTGTTGTGGTTTTATTAGCTGACCAGTTTATTGATATCTATTGGCTGCAAAAACTAGTGCAGATTTTTGCTTTAGTAATTTTAATTATCATTCTGCAATTTTTTAGAAATCCTAAAAGAATCGCTGTCAGAAATATCGAGCATGTTCTTGCTCCGGTAGATGGAAAAGTTGTAGTTATTGAAGAAGTTTACGAAGGTGAATATTTTAAAGATAAACGTTTACAGGTTTCTATCTTTATGTCGCCAATCAACGTTCACGTTACACGTTATGCGATGGACGGAATTATAAAATTCAGTAAATATCATCCTGGAAAATTTTTGGTTGCATGGCACCCAAAAGCCAGCGAAGAAAATGAAAGAACGACTGTAGTTATCGAAAATGATACTTTTGGCGCTATTCTTTACAGACAAATTGCAGGAGCTTTGGCACGACGAATTGTAAATTATGCTAAAGAAGGAATGCAGGTTGTACAAGGAACTGATGCAGGATTTATTAAATTTGGATCGAGAGTAGATTTATTTTTACCTTTAGGTACACCAATAAATGTTGTTTTAGGACAAAAAGCAATTGGCGGTAAAACTATTATTGCTACAAAAGCATAAATGGCAGACAAAGATTTAGATAAACGTTTTTCTGAGGCTGTAGAGATTGCAATGAATATGACTCAGGCCTCGCTGCCGCAAGATGTGCAGCTAAGACTTTATGCATTTTACAAACAGGCCACTTTTGGAACTGCTGTTTACAATCAGTCGGAGAATTTTGATTTAAGAAATGCTTTTAAAACTAATGCCTGGATGCAGATTAGTCATTTATCGACAGATGAAGCTAAAGAAAATTACATAGAAATTATCAATTCGCTAACATCAAAATAAATTAATATTATGAAGAAAATCATTGTTCTTTTCAGCATTTTACCTTCATTCATATTATTATTTTCCTGCAATGATAATAACAAACTGACTGAAGTTGTAGAAGTTCCTCTTCCGACGAAGGAAGAAAAAATAGTAATTGGGTCACCAAATGATGTAAAAGCAGATCCGGGTTCTTTTGAACTTACCAAACTGCCTTTTGCTTATGACGGACTAAGCCCTGCTTTACGATCTCTTACAATGGAGACGCATTATTCTAAACACTATTTGTCGTATACCAATAATTTTAACAAAGCTATTGTTTCGACTGAGTTTGAAAATATGCCAATTGAGGATATTTTAAAGAAATTAGATCTAAACAATGCAAAACTGCGTCAGAATGCAGGAGGGTATTACAATCATACTCTCTATTTTAATATTCTGACACCAAAAGAGCAGACACCAAAAGATACGCTTTCCGGCTCAATTAATAAAGAATTTGGTTCGTTTAACAATCTTACAACGCAGTTTAAAGGTCAAGCCGAAAAACAATTTGGTTCAGGCTGGGTTTGGTTAGTGGTTGACAGATACGGAAAACTTCAAATTACTACTACCGAAGATCAGGATAACCCGCTGATGAAAAACGCTTTGATTCCGGGAACGCCAATTTTAGGCATCGACTTATGGGAACATGCTTATTATCTGGATTATCAAAACAGAAAAGGAAGTTATATTGATGCTTTTTACGAACATATAAATTGGGAAAAAGTAAACGAATATTATATCGAAGCCCTCAAAAAGGTTAAGAAAGTATAAAACAAAAAAAGCTGATACAAATTGTATCAGCTTTTTTTATATCTCAATTTTTGTTTATTGCAATTCAAAAATAAACGATTCAGAAGGCAGGATTTTTATTCTGGCGCTCCCTTCTCCATTTTTCACAATTAGTTTTACCGAAGTTGTTTTGTACAATTGATCTGTAAGCTGATATTCTCCATCTTTTAAATTCCATTTTAAAATGACATCGACAGGAATCTTTAAATCAAACTCGCTTGTTTTTTCTGAAGAGAAATTAGCTGTAACAATTAACTTTTGGTTTTCAGACCAGCGAACATAAGAATAAATTAATTCGTCGTAACCAGCCGTATTTTGACGGTTAACGGATTGGATTTCCTGAAAACTTCCCATTAAAGCCGAACTTTTTAGAGAAAAATTCAACAATCGTTTATAAAAATCACGCAAAGCTTTTTCAGAATCAGACAATTGTCCGCCGTCAAATTTACCTTCATTCATCCATTTTTGATGACTTGGTACTCCAATATAATCAAAAATCGAAGTTCTGGAACGCGTTCCAAAACCGGCATTTTCATTTCCGGCCTCTCCTACTTCCTGCCCAAAATACACCATCGTTGGCGAACTACTTAAAGTTGTCGAAACAACCATTAAAGGTTTTCCTCTTTCTGGTGTTCCAGCAAATTCCGGCGAAGCCAAACGCTGTTCGTCATGATTGTCTAAAAAATGAAGCATATGATGTTCGATATCCGCCATTCCTTTTTGAATATCTGATAATTCATCAGGAGACGATTTTCCGCGAATGATATCTTTCAATTTGTCGTACGTTTCTACTTTATCATACAAATAATCCATTTTTCCTAAACGAATATAATTGCGATATTCATTAGGATTATAAACTTCTGCGAGTAAAAATGCATCAGGATTTTTCATTTTGACTGCCGAGTTCATATAACTCCAAAACTCATACGGAACCATTTCGGCCATATCGTAACGAAAACCATCAACACCTTTCGCGGTCCAGTACAAAGCGATCGATTTAAACTTTTTCCACGAATCAGGAACATCTTTATCCTGCCAAAAAGCAAAATGTTCTTTGTATGATTTTTGATCAAAACCTGCCGGAAGTTCAGGAAAATCTTTAGTTCCGTCTGGGCGAACGCCGTAATTTACTTTTACGGTTTCATACCAATCGTTTTGATCCGGTTTTACTTTTCGTGAGCCGTTTCCTGTCCATTTTGCCGGATTTTCATCAAAAACACCATCAACAAGAGCATTTTTTTCTCCATTTAATGGAATATCTCCTTCAGGAATTTCAAAATGCGAATTTGGAATATAGTAGAAATTATTATCTCTTTTATATTCAACCGTTATATCATCATCGGCACCAAAATCTTTTACACCTTCAGGATTGTTTTTCCCTTCGTATTTTCTCGCAATATGATTGGGAACAATATCAATAAGCAATTTCAATCCTGCTTTGTGCGTACGTGCAATTAAATCTTCAAATTCCTGAAGTCGGTTTACAGGATTTACAGCCAAATCCGGGTTTACATTGTAATAATCTTTTACGGCATAAGGCGAACCTGCACGTCCTTTTACTACTTCGGGATCGTCATTTGAAATTCCATAAGCTGTATAATCCCGAACCAAAGCGTGATGAGGCACACCAGTGTACCAAATATGAGTTACACCTAAATCTTTAATTTCGTGAAGTGCTTTATCTGTAAAATCATTAAACTTTCCAACTCCGTTTTCCTCAATTGTTCCCCAAGGTTTATTGGTTTTATTTTTATTTCCAAACAAACGGGTAAAAACCTGATAAACTACAACTTTTTGTTCTTTTGAATTTTCCTGTTTTACTTCACTCATTTTTAAATCTTTTGTTTTACAAGCCGAAAACAACATTGTCACAGCTATTCCTGTGGCAACAAATTTACTTTTTATCATATTTTTTAATCTAACTTAACGATATGGAAATGAAAGTTTAATCCAAAACCAATTCTTAAATTTAGTTTATTTTTTAAAACTCAGAATACAGTAAACCTGATTTGTTTTTTCCTGATTCAGAAATCGTGAACTACAACGTAAGAGTTCAGGGTTTTGTTGATAAATTTTAAGGTGCAGAGAAGCAGAGTTTCAAAAGAACAAAGCTTTTTTAAATGTCTTAAAAATGCAAAAAAAATCAATTTCTGCCTTTGAAATTTTACCTCTTTGCGCCTCTAAACCTAAAAATATAAATTAATGCTAATAACAATCTAAGGTTGTATCCTTTTTCATAAATTTGACAAAAATTTAATCACTTGAAGAAATTACTCTTTTTTATATTTTGCGTGCTTGTTTTAAGCGTCCAATCTACTTTTGCGCAAGCAGCAAAACCAGCAAAAACTGCTCCGAAACAGATTCATGTAGAACATGCCGATAATTTTGAACGTAACGAACCTTTGGTGCCGGGTGCAGTGCTTTTGAGCGGTAATGTAAAAGTAGATCACGACGGAATCGTTCTGACATGTAATAAAGCTTATATTTTTGAAGGAGAAAATTATCTAAAAGCTTTTGGAAATGTACAGCTGGTACAAGGTGATACTTTGTTTTTGAACAGTAAATATGCTGAATACAGTGGTAATTTAAAGCAGGCTTTTGCAACCGGAGATGCCGTTATGACTTCTCCTGACGCTACTTTGCAAACAGATACCATTCATTTTGACCGTAATATTCAGCAGGCTTATTATAACACAAAAGGAACAATCGTAAACAAAGAAAATACTTTAGTGAGTAAATCAGGAAGATATTTTGCAGCAGAAAAAAAGTTTCAATTCCTGACTGAAGTTACGATTACAAACCCAAAATATGTTATTAAATCAAATCATTTAGATTATTACAGCAATTCTGGGCATACTTATTTACTTGGTCCATCGACTATTACGAGTAAAGCCAATTATATTTATACCGAAAGAGGTTTTTATGACACTAAGAAGAATCTCGCGCATTTTTTACGGAAATCGTATATAAAATATGATGACAGGCTTATTGAAGGCGATAGTTTATATTACAACCGAAATACCGAATTTGCTTCGGCAACGCGAAATGTAAAAATAACCGATTCTATAAATAAAGGTATCGTAAAAGGGCATTATGCAGAAATTTTCAAACTGAAAGATTCGATGTTTGTTACCAAAAGAGCTGTTGCCATTAATTTAGTTGAAAATGACTCGGTTTACATTCACGGAAAAAAACTGATGGTAACCGGAAAAGAAGGCGAACGAATTTTAAGAGCTTTTAATAATGTTCGTTTCTATAAAACGGATATGAGCGGAAAATGCGATTCGATACATTCAAACTCAAAAACGGCATTAACTAAACTAATTGGAAATCCAATTATCTGGAACGGAGAAAGTCAAATTACCGGAGATATAATGCATTTAATAGGCGATAATAATACTAAGAAATTAGACTCTTTAAAAGTCCTCAATAACACTTTTATAATATCGAAGGATACACTCGGAACAGGTTATAATCAGGTCAAGGGCATCAATTTATTTGGAAAGTTTAAAGAAGGGAAACTCCATGATGTCGACGTTATCAAAAATACCGAAGTCGTCTATTTTATGCGGAACGACGATAATGAACTTATCGGGATTAATAAAAATGTGAGCAGTAAAATCAATTTGATTTTAGAAAATAACCTAATTGAAACTATTACTTTCTTTAATAAAGTTGACGGCGATATTTATCCGGAAACCGATTTGCCTGAAAATGCCCGTAAACTGCGTGGTTTTGTCTGGCGCGGCGATGAAAGAATAAAATCGAAAGATGATATTTTTACAGAAGAAGATAATGAACTGAATGAAAAATTAATAAAAGAAGGCAAAGAACAGGAAGAGAAAAACAAAAATGTTCCGCTGAAAGTAAGGAAAGAAACTTTGAATTACGACAAGAAAAAACCGGCGCCAAAGACAGAAGCAAAAGATAAAAAGAAGTAGTTTTTTTTAGTTTTGAGCCGCAGTCACAGTTTTCAGTTTGTCTAACATTAAGATCTTGCAATTAAAATGTAATCTTAATTTTAAGCTTACAAACCTTGCATAAATCTTTTCGATCTTTGCGGTAGAATTAGTCGCAGTTTTAAGTATTCAGTACAATTTTCATTCTCTGTTTACAGAACCTGAAACAAAAAACCTCAGAACCTTAGTACCTTTGCTACTTTGAACCTTAAAAAAATGAACCCAGATTTTATAAAATACCAGGCACAAACTTCTCCTTATCCTTTAGGAATGGAAGTTTCGCACGCTGTTGGATCTTACATATACGATACAAACAATAAAAAATATTTAGATTTTGTTGCCGGAGTTTCTGCTTGCACGCTAGGGCATCAGCACCCGAGAGTAAATCAGGCAATAAAAGACCAGTTAGACAAATATTCGCATGTAATGGTTTACGGAGAATATTCGCAAAGTCCGGCTGTGCAATATTGCAAATTAATGGCCTCTCTCCTGCCGGAATCTTTAAATAAAACCTATTTAGTCAATTCGGGTACAGAAGCGATAGAAGGTGCTTTAAAACTCGCTAAAAGAACAACAGGACGCAGTCAGCTTATTTCATGTCACAATGCTTATCATGGAAACACAATGGGTTCTATGAGCGTAATGGGATTTGAAGAACGCAAACAAGCTTTTAGACCTTTGCTTCCGGATGTAGATTTTATTACTTTTAACAACGAAGCCGATCTTGAAAAAATAACAACCAGAACCGCAGCAATTCTTCTTGAAACCATTCAGGGAGGTGCCGGATTTATTCAGCCGGAAAATAACTTTCTGCAAAAAGTCCGCAAGCGTTGTGATGAAGTTGGAGCCTTGATGATTGTTGATGAAATTCAGCCGGGTTTTGGAAGAACAGGAAAGCTTTTTGGTTTTCAAAACTATGATGTTATTCCAGATATTGTGGTTATGGGAAAAGGTATGGGAGGCGGTATGCCGGTTGGAGCTTTTACAGCTTCGGCAGAAAAAATGGACCTTTTAACAGAAAATCCAAAATTAGGTCATATAACCACTTTTGGAGGCCATCCTGTCATTGCGTCAGCTTGCCTGGCTACTTTGCAGGAATTAACTGAAACAAATTTAATGAACGAAGCGCTGGAAAAGGAAAAACTGTTCAGATCGCTTTTGGTACATCCTTTGATAAAAGAAGTTAGAGGAAAAGGATTAATGCTGGCCGCAATGACCGAAACAGCAGATATAACCAATGAAGTGATTTTAAATTGTCAAGATAAAGGTTTAATACTGTTCTGGCTTTTGTTTGAAGGATGTGCAATTCGAATAACACCGCCATTAACCATTTCCGAAGAAGAAATAAAGGAAGGCTGTTCTATAATTTTAGAAGTTATGGACGAAATAATGAGAAAACAGCAAGCTTAATATCAACCAAATTAATCTTTTAAAAATCAAAAGATTAAATCTAAAAACAGAATAAAAATTCTGTCCTTATTGTTAATTAAATTGTTCAAAACAATTAATTTGCCTTCCCCGCATCAATAATATGGTTGCCTAAATTTATAACAGGCTAATTTCAAATAAAACAAAGTATGCAATTAAGCAACGAAGAAGAAGATTATAACCTATCCTTATCAAAATTTGAGTCGATGTTAAAAACTAACAAAGTACTCTTTTTTGATTCTGAAGAATTTGAAGAAATTATTCTTCATTATTTAGATATAGGCAAGGCTAATTTAGCAAAAAAGGCCTTAAAACTTGCATTAGATCAGCATCCAAAATCTACGGGCTTAAAATTAGTACAAGTAGAAATGCTGGTTTACGAAGACAAACTTGAAATCGCTGAGAAGCTTTTAAACGAGTTGTATGCAATTGAACCTAACAACGAGGAAATTTATATCCAGAAAGCCAATATCTGTTCTAAAAGAGATCAACACGAAAAAGCTGTAGAATTACTTAAAATTGCTCTGCAGTATACAGATGATTATGCTGACGTGTACAACTTAATTGGAATGGAATATCTTTTTATGGATAATCTTGAACTGGCAAAGGAAAGCTTCATTAAATGTCTTGAAGAAGATTTTGAAGATCAATCTGCCTTATATAACGTAGTGTATTGTTTTGAGTTTTTAGATCAAAACAAAGAGGCTATTGTATATTTAAACGACTACATTAACAAAAATCCTTACAGCGAAATTGCCTGGCATCAGCTTGGCAGACTTCACTATGGAGTAAAAGAATATGAGGAAGCGATACGTGCTTTTGATTACGCAACTTTAATTGATGATGAATTTTTGGGCGCTTTTATGGAAAAAGCAAAAGCTTATGAGCGTCTTAAAAAATACAATGAAGCAATTGAAAGTTATAATCGTACAATCGAATTAGACGACGCAACATCTTATGCTTTACTTCGTATAGGAAAATGTTATGAAAAACTGGGAAATGCCGTAAAAGCACTTCAATATTACAACCAGACTGTTCACGAAGACCCGCTTTTAGATAAAGGCTGGATCGCAATTACTGATTTCCATGTTCGCCAGAAAAACTTTCAAAAAGCCTTATTTTTTGTCAATAAAGCATTAGCAATTGACAATCAAAACCGTTTGTATTGGAAACGTTATGCAACGATCAACAAACAAATGAACTTTTTTGAAGAGGCTGAATTTGGATACAGAAAAGCAGTAGAATTTGGAGATTATGCGCTTGATACCTGGTTATACTGGGTTGATATACTGCAGTTTTTAGGAGAATTTGAAAGTGCTATTCAAACCTTATTACAAGCTTCAGAATATTTTCCGGAAGAAAACGAAATCGAATATCGTTTAGCAGGACTATATTTCATGATTCAGGACAATACAAAAGCAAAATTCCACTTAAGTAATGGTTTGCGTTTAAACTTTGATAATTATATCCTTATCGAAGATTTATTCCCTGTAGTATGGACAAAAAAGACAGTTAGAAATTATATCGAAAAACACAGAAAATAAGAATGATTGGAGTTTTAAAGAGAAGATTTGGCTTATTGGGCCGTAATATTAGTTACTCATTTTCAAAAGGTTATTTTACAGAAAAATTTAACGATGAAATTTTCGCCGGCAACAGCTACGAAAACTTCGATATTTCTGAAATCAGCCATTTTACCGGATTATTGAAAAACAATCCTGATTTGAAAGGTTTAAATGTTACAATTCCATACAAAGAGCAAATTATTCCTTTTCTAGATAAACTTTCAAAAAAAGCGGCTTTAATTGGTGCTGTAAATACTATTAAATTTACCAAAAACGGAAAATTAAAAGGCTACAACACCGATTATTACGGTTTTAAAAAATCATTAAAACCATTATTGGAGCCACACCATAAAAAAGCTTTGATTTTAGGAACCGGAGGCGCTTCAAAAGGTGTTGCTTTTGCGCTTGATGAACTTGATATTCCATACACTTTTGTTTCAAGAGAAGCCAAAGAAAATATTATCGATTATAATTTAATCAACGCAACAACTTTTGATAATTTTCAAATTATCATTAACTGTACTCCTGTTGGCACAAGTCCTAACGTAGAAGCCTGTCCGGATCTGCCTTATGAGTTTTTTACAGAAAAACATATTGCTTACGATTTGATTTACAATCCTGCAGAAACTCAATTTCTAAAAAATGCAAAAGAAAGAGGCGCAGTAATCAAAAACGGATACGATATGCTTATTTTTCAGGCAGAGAAAGCCTGGAAGATCTGGAACAAATAAAAAAGCTGATTTTCAATAAGTTAAAGTAATTTTCGTAAATTAGTCTACTCATTTGTAGATAGTTATGAAAATATTACAATTTTACTTCTGCATAATTTTTCTTTTTTCATCTGCTGTTAAAGCACAAGATACTATTCAATACAATAATCCATTTTCAGAAGCCAGATATCATTATTTTCTAAAAACTATTTTATTTTTTAATGAGTATTTAGATACTGAAAATGGATCATACAATACTACTCAATTACGCGTTTCCTTTATCCAATAGGAAATAAAGCCTGGAACCTTCGTTTTGATCTTCCTTTAATATCTGCAAATACTAATTCTGATAATAAAACCGGAATTGGCGACGTCAGCGCCGGGATAAGTTTTATTCCGTATATGGAAAGAAATAACGGCATTGCTTTGAGAGCAAGAGTTGTTTCAAATTCAGCCTCTGATCCCAGTTTTGGAAGTGGAAAATGGGTTTTTATTCCCACCGTTTTTTATGGCCGTTATTTACAATCAAAAAAGTATTTATGGATTTCGTCTCTTGAGTACCAAACAAGTTTTGCGGGTTCAAGCAGCCGAAATGATATAAATGTAACGGCATTTGAAAATGTTATTCTATGGTTTTTTGGAAGAAACTGGATTGCTGTCGATGCTGCATTTCGGTATAATAACACTGTAAAAGGATATCAAAACAATGCATTTTTAGAATTTGGAAGAAAAATTACTCCGGATAATTTAATTTACATTCATCCCAGCATTGCATTTGGAGGCCAAAAAACATACAATTACGGATTAGAGGCAGGAATTTTGATTTTATTCTAAGCAGAAAATCAGAAAAACGTTCAAAAAACATGATTTTATTTTAGTTAATTACTAAAAAATGTAATGATTTGAAATTTCTATTTCTTCTAAAAAAGGGATAAAATTTTATATATCTATATGCATTATTCTATTATGAATAAGAATTTTATCGTAAAATACTGCATAAACAAACGATTTATTTTGTAGTTAGAAACACCTTTACTATCTTTCGCACTGTTTAAAGTAAAAACCTTATACATTTAAAAATGTTAGAAGAAAAGAATGATAACCTGCAAGAAGCAGACGGAAAATCAGGAATCGAAATAAGCGATTCTACGCAAAGTAATGCAATTGAAAACTCAGATTCTGAAAAAGCTGAAGCAGCTGTTGAAAACACAGCAGCAGAAACCGTTGAAACAGAACAGCCAGATCATCAAAATGCATTAGATGCCATAACAAATTCAAATGCTGAAGAAAGCGAAGATGAGACACTAAAAGAACGTCATGACATTCCTATGAAGGACTATCATACTTTTTCTTTAGATGCTCTTGTTGATGAACTTAAAAAGCTGATCAATATAGACAAAATTATGTCTGTAAAAGATCATATTGAAGAAATCAAAAAATCATTTTTACTACAATACAATCATTTTTTAGATGAAAAAAGAGATGAATTTAATGCATCTAAAGAAGATCCAAACGAAGAGTTTGAGTATCATTCTCCTTTAAAATCAAAATTTGATGAATATTATAATGTTTTTAGAGAGAAAAGAAATGCACACTTTAAGCATTTACAAACCAATCTAAAATCAAATCTGGAAAACAGACTTGCGATTGTTGAGGAACTAAAAGAACTTATAAATCCGCAGGAAAACATAAAAGATACTCTTAAACATTTTAACGATTTAAGAGAAAGATGGAAAAATGCAGGAGCAATTCCAAAAGACAAGTACAATCACGTTTGGAATAATTATCACTTTCATGTAGAAAATTTCTATGATTATCTGCATTTAGATCGTGAAGCCCGCGATTTAGATTTTAAACACAATCTTGATCAAAAACAAAAAATCATTGCAAGAGTTGAAGAACTTGTAAATGAAACTGATGTAAATAAAGCTTTCCGCGAATTACAAGATTTACACCGTTTATGGAAAGAAGACATTGGTCCGGTTTCAAAAGAACATCGTGATTCTATCTGGAATAAATTCAGCGAACTGACTAAAAAAATCCACGATAAGAGAGAAGTTTTATTTGAAAGCCAAAGAGCTAACGAACAGCAAAATCTTGAGGCTAAAAAAGAAATCATTGCTAAAATTGAGGTTTTAGGAACTGAAAAAGTGAATTCTCATTCTCAATGGCTGGTTCAGATTCAAAAAGTTGAAGCTTTACGAAATGATTTTTTTGCAGCAGGAAAAGTTCCTTCAGAAGTAAACGAAGAAACCTGGGCTGCCTTTAAAACTGCGGTTAGAAATTTCAACGCATTCAAAAACTCGTTTTATAAAGACATCAAAAAAGATCAAAACGATAATTTGAACAAGAAAATGGCTCTTGTTGCAAAAGCTAAAGAATTACAGGAAAGCACTGATTTTGGTTCTACTACTCCAGTAATGAAACAAATTCAGGAAGAATGGAAACAAATTGGACACGTTCCTAAGAAATATTCAGATAAAATCTGGAAAGAGTTTAAAGATGCCTGCAATCATTATTTTGATAAATTAAAAGAACACAAATCAGAAGAAAACGCTGATGAGGTTGCTGCTTTTGATAATAAAAAAGCATATTTAGAGACTTTAAGAGCTTACCAGTTAACTGGAGATCATAAAACAGATCTTGATGCAATTAAACAGCATATTGAAATCTGGAAAGGTTATGGAAAAGTTCCTTTTTCCAGACGTCATATTGAAGGTAAATTCAATAAAATTTTAGATGCTCTTTTTGAAAAACTAAGTTTAAGCAAAAAAGAATCTGAAATGATGCGTTTTACCAACAGAATAGATTCTTTATCTGACAGTAACGATACACGCAAATTAGATAATGAAAAAATCTTTATTATGCGTAAAATTGAAGAAGTACAGAATGAAATTTTCCAATTAGAAAATAACATTCAGTTCTTTACCAACACTAAAAATGCTAAAAAAGAGAATTCAATTGTTACAGAAGTACGCAAAAACATTGCTATTCACAAAGAAAGCCTTGAGGTTTGGAAAGACAAATTGAAACAATTACGAAACTTAGGTCAGGAGTAATTAAAATATAAGAACTGCAGTGAATTTTCATTGCAGTTTTTTTTATGTGTGCATTTTACCGCAAAGTTCGCAAAGCTTTTTATTAATTAGCTTTGCGAACTTTGCGTTTTAATAGAATTCAGCTATAGAAAAAACCTTGCGTACTTTACGGTTAAACCTTCACGCTATTTCAACACCAAACTTAACATTCTAATTAAATTCTATAAAACTATTCTGCAAAATATTGATTATATTTGAGTTACCACTATTAACAACAAATAACATTTAATATTAATTTTTAAATTAAAAGACAATGAAATTTACAAGAAAAGCAAATGCCAACTGGAAAGGAACCGGCATGGAAGGAAAAGGAACTATAAGTACTCAGAGTACAACTTTAGATAACGCTCAATTATCTTTTAAAACAAGATTTGCTGACGGAGTTGGAACTAACCCTGAAGAATTGGTTGCTGCGGCTCATTCAGGCTGTTTTACGATGCAATTAAGCTTCTTGCTTAACGAAGCAGGTTTTACTGCTGATGATCTCTCTACAGAAGCTACAGTAACTTTTGAAGACGGTTCGATTACTTTAATCCATTTAGATTTAAAAGGAAAAGTGCCTTCTATATCAGCAGAAGAATTTGAAAAAACAGCAGCTAAAGCAAAAGAAATCTGCCCGATTTCAAAACTTCTAAACACAACAATTACTTTATCTGCTTCATTAGTGAGCTAAAAAGTAATTATAAGGCATAAAAAAAACCATTCACAGTGTGAATGGTTTTTTTTATTATTACAGCCAATATTATTGGTTCATTGTAGCTTTTAGAGCTTTTGCCTCAGCTGTCATTTCTAACGCTTTGTAAACTCCTAATAATGTTTTTGCAACATCATCATTTTTAGGATCTAACTCATTTGCTTTTTTAAGGTAAGGAATAACACCTTTAAAAACATCTTCTCTTTGTGCTTTTAATACATCGTAACGCTTCATATCTTTAGCTGATGTACCTAATTTATTCATTTCATCAATGATTGGTTTCTCAGCTTCTAATTTTAATGCAGCAAGATTTAAATAAGCATTTGTGTAGTTAGGGTTAATTTCGATTGCTTTTAAGTAGTATTTCTCAGCATCAGCATTGTTTTTTGCATTTGCACTCAATACACCTAAATTAAATACTAAATCAGCATTGTTTGGGTCTTTTTGTAAAGCCTCTCCAACTAATTTTTTGTACTGATCGTAGTCTTTTGTTTCAAGATATAAATTAGCTTCAGTAAGAATTAAAGAGCTGTCATCTGGATTTGTTTTTCTTGCATCTGCAATTGCTTTCTTAGCTTCTTCAATTTTTCCTTTTTGAACTAAAATCAAAGCCAGGTTTTTGTAGATTTCTCCTCTTTTTGAAGGAATAGCTTCTGTTTTAGGTTTTTCGTGAGTTCCTAATTTTACAGCTAAATCTCTTTCTTTTGCATTAGCGAAGTTATCTTCGTTATTATTTGCTTTGTTTACTGCTAAGTATAAAGTTCCTTTTCCAGAATAGTTTAATTTTTTTAACTCTTCATACATAGGAAGCGCAGTATCAAAATCCTGAGCATTTACAGCTGTAGAAGCTGCATAATAAAGATTAATTGTATCGTTTTTGTCTAACAAATAAGCATCATACAATTTCTTAGCTCCTTCTGAATGCTTGTTAGCCTGAGTATCAGCAATAGCAGAATTAATTAATAATCCTTTGATGTTTGTTATAGATGCTGCAGCCTGAGTTGAATATTTCTGTTTTCCAGAAGCTTTTTCAACATCAATTAATTTTTTGTAGCTGTCAGCAGCAGCACTTAAATTTTTGCTTTCTTCAACTTTTTTGTTTGCAAGGTCTAAATACGCATTTCCTTGTACGAAATAGTACTGTGCCTGCTCAGTATCTTTTGCATTTACAATTAAGTTCTCTGCATCTTTTAATTGTGCAAGAGCTCCTTGTGCATCACCGCTTTTTAACGCTTTTTCTGCATTTTTAATTTGATCTTTTTGAGCAAATGTAGCTACAGAAATCAGTAATGCTGATGCTAGTATAACATATTTACTTTTCATAATGTTCAATTTGTATATTTAATTTAATTTTCTTGTGGACTAATTTAAATTTATTCCTCAGATTCTTCTTCTGAATCGTCTTCGTCTTCAACTACATCATCAGAGTCGTCATCGTCATCGTCAGCAGTTCCATCATCTTCAAGAACTTCATCAAGATCCGGTTTAACTCTTTCAATAGCAGATTCTACAACGTTACCATCTTCGTCAACTACAACTTCTTCGGCGTCATCTTTCATTACTTTTGTAACAGCCGCAATAGAATCTTTTCCTTTCAGGTTAATCAATCTAACACCTTGAGTAGCACGTCCCATAACACGTAAATCCTCAATTGCCATTCTAATTGTCAATCCAGATTTGTTGATAATCATTAAATCATCTGAATCTGTTACAGCATTAATAGAAATCAGTTTTCCTGTTTTATCTGTAATATTTAAGGTTTTAACTCCTTTACCGCCACGGTTTGTAATTCTGTAAACGTCTTCACCATCATCATCAACTAATTTTGTACGTTTTCCGTATCCGTTTTCGGTTACAACTAAAATTTGAGAATCAGCGACATCATTTTTACCAACAGTAACCATACCAATTACTTCATCAGTATCGTCTTTTAAAGTAATTCCACGAACTCCAGAAGCTGTTCTTCCCATCGGACGTGTTTTTGTTTCTTCAAAACGAACCAATTTACCAGATTTAACTGCCAGGATAATTTGGCTTTCTCCATCTGTTAATTTTGCTTCAAGTAATTCATCTCCTTCTTTAATAGTAATAGCGGCAACTCCATTAGCACGAGGTTTAGAATATTTCTCTAAAGAAGTTTTCTTAACCTGTCCTTGTTTTGTTACCATTACAAGGTTATGAGTATTGATATAATCTTTGTCTTTTAAATCTTGTGTACAAATGAAAGCTTTTACTTTATCATCACTTTCGATATTGATAAGGTTTTGAATTGCTCTTCCTTTTGCCGTTTTACTTCCTTCCGGAATTTCATAAACACGCATCCAGAAACATTTTCCTTTTTGAGTAAAGAACATCATGTACTGGTGGTTTGTTGCAACGAACATATGCTCTAAGAAATCCTGATCTCTTGTTCCTGCACTTTTTTGACCAACTCCTCCTCTATTCTGAGTTTTGTATTCTGATAAGTTTGTACGCTTAATATAACCTGCATGCGAAATTGTAATTACTACATTTTCATCGGCAATTAAATCTTCGATGCTTACATCTCCACCAGAATATTCGATTTGAGAACGACGATCGTCTCCGTATTTATCACGAATTTCAGTAAGTTCTTCTTTAATCAAGTCGATTCTAAGATTAACATCTGCAAGTAAAGCTTTTAAATGCTCGATTAATTTCATCAATTCATCATACTCAGCTCTTAATTTGTCCTGCTCCAGACCTGTTAACTGACGCAGACGCATTTCAACAATTGCACGAGCCTGAATATCTGACAATTTAAATCTTTCGATTAATTTCTCTCTTGCTTCATCTGTGTTTTTAGAACCTCTAATTAACGCAATTACTTCGTCAATATTATCAGAAGCAATAATTAAACCTTCTAAAATATGCGCTCTTTCTTCTGCTTTACGCAATTCAAACTGCGTTCTTCTTACTACTACATCATGACGGTGCTCAATAAAATAGTGAATCATGTCTTTTAGATTCAATAATTGAGGACGTCCTTTTACTAATGCAATATTATTTACACTAAAAGAAGATTGTAATTGAGTATACTTATATAAGGTATTTAAAACTACGTTTGGTGTAGCGTCACGTTTTAGGATATAAACGATACGCATACCATTTCTATCCGATTCGTCACGGATATTAGCAATACCTTCAATTTTTTTCTCGTTAACTAAATCTGCCGTACGTTTAATCATTTCGGCTTTGTTAACCTGATATGGAATTTCGGTAACAATGATAGATTCTCTTCCTTCAACTTCTTCAAAACCAACTTTAGCACGCATTACAATACGCCCTCTACCTGTTTTAAAAGCTTCACGAACACCTTCGTAACCATAAATGATACCTCCCGTTGGGAAATCAGGAGCTTTAATATGAGTCATTAACTCATCTACTTCGATATCATTATTATCAAGATAAGCTAAAGTACCATTGATTACTTCCGTTAAATTGTGTGGCGGCATATTGGTTGCCATACCAACTGCAATACCGGTAGCTCCATTTACTAATAAAGTAGGAACTCTTGTAGGCATTACTTTTGGTTCATATATTGTATCGTCAAAGTTCAATTGAAAATCAACTGTTTCTTTTTCGATATCTGCCATAATTTCTTCTGAAATTTTGCGCATTCTGGCCTCAGTATAACGCATCGCTGCCGGACTGTCACCATCAACAGACCCAAAGTTACCCTGACCATCCACTAATAAATAACGCATACTCCATTCCTGTGCCATACGCACCATTGCATCATAAACAGAAGTATCTCCATGCGGGTGGTACTTACCCAGAACCTCTCCCACAATTCTCGCAGATTTTTTATGGGCAGATCTTGAAGTTACACCTAAATCATACATTCCATAAAGTACTCTTCGATGTACTGGTTTCAAGCCATCTCTAACATCAGGAAGCGCTCTCGATACAATTACTGACATCGAATAATCGATGTAAGCTGATTTCATTTCATCTTCAATGTTAATAGGAATTAACTTTTCTCCTTCAGACATAAGTTGTTATGTTTAAATAATTATATTAGTTTCAAAGCGTGCCAAGATACGTTTTTTTAAAATTTTTTCAGCTATTTCCTTACACTTATTTAAATGATTTATTAACAACTTTAGTTTCGCTTTTAGTTAATAAATTAAGCGTTTTTTAACGCTTTTATTGTTATTTTTTTTGTCAATTAGCTGACAGCAGATCTCGATAGGTATGATTTTTGTTTTTCAACCAGTAAATAATTAAATTTACACTACCAATTATATATTATGGATGATAATTTTTCACCAAGAGTAAAAGATGTTATTACGTACAGTAAGGAAGAAGCCCTTCGTTTAGGACACGACTTTATTGGTACAGAACATCTTATGCTGGGCATATTAAGAGATGGTAACGGAAAAGCTATTCATATACTTAATAACCTAGCAGTTGATTTAGATCATTTACGCAGGAAAGTAGAAATACTGAGCCCGGCAAATCACAGCGTTGAGGTAAATACAGAAAAGAAAAACCTTCATCTTACCCGACAGGCCGAAAGAGCCCTGAAGACCACTTTTCTTGAAGCTAAAGTATTTCAAAGCTCGTCGATAAGCACTGCTCACCTGCTTCTGTGTATCTTACGAAACGAAAACGATCCAACAACCAAGCTGCTGAATAAACTTAAAATAGATTATGACGTGGCTAAAGAACAATATTTAAATATGACGCCAAACGAAGAAGAATTCTTAGAAAACTTGCCAAGAAACGAATCGTATAATGACGATTCAGGACAAGATGACAGTTTAAAGGAAAGTAGTTTTAATAATCCCGCCAATAAGTCAAACAAAAAATCTAAGACTCCGGTTTTAGATAATTTTGGGAGAGATTTAACAGAAATGGCTGAGGAAGGCAAACTAGATCCTGTTGTGGGACGCGAAAAAGAAATTGAACGTGTTTCGCAGATTTTAAGCCGAAGAAAAAAGAACAACCCTCTTCTTATTGGAGAACCCGGGGTTGGTAAATCTGCTATTGCAGAAGGACTTGCATTACGTATCATTCAAAAGAAAGTATCACGTATTCTTTTCCACAAACGTGTTGTTACTCTGGATCTGGCTAGTTTAGTTGCCGGAACAAAATACAGAGGACAATTTGAGGAAAGAATGAAAGCCGTTATGAACGAGCTTGAGAAAAACGACGATATCATTCTTTTTATTGATGAAATCCATACTATTGTAGGAGCTGGAGGTGCAACAGGTTCGCTTGATGCATCTAACATGTTTAAACCTGCTTTAGCAAGAGGTGAAATCCAATGTATTGGTGCAACTACTCTTGATGAGTACAGACAATATATTGAAAAAGACGGTGCATTAGAAAGACGTTTCCAAAAAGTTATTGTAGAACCAACTTCTGTTGAAGAAACAATCGCTATTTTAAATAACGTAAAAGACAAATACGAAGATCACCACAATGTAACTTATACACAAGAAGCTATTGAAGCCTGTGTTAAACTTACAGATCGTTATATGTCTGAGCGTTTCTTACCAGACAAAGCGATTGATGCTCTTGACGAAGCCGGATCTCGTGTTCACATTACTAATATTGATGTTCCTAAACAAATTTTAGATTTAGAGCGTCAGTTAGAAGAAGTTCGCGAAATGAAGAATATGGTAGTTAAAAAACAAAAATATGAAGAAGCTGCCAAACTTCGCGATGACGAAAAACGCATAGAAAAAGATCTTGCTGCTGCACAAGAACAATGGGAAGAAGATTCTAAAAACAACAGAATTGAAGTTACAGAAGATAATGTAGCCGATGTTGTTTCGATGATGACCGGAATTCCTGTAAACAGAATTGCACAGACAGAAAGCAATAAATTAGCCAAATTACCTGAATTAATTCAGAACAAAGTAATTGGTCAAAATGATGCCGTTCTTAAAATTGCACGTTCTATTCAGCGTAACAGAGCCGGACTTAAAGATCCAAACAAACCAATTGGTTCGTTTATTTTCTTAGGTCAGACTGGTGTTGGTAAAACACAGCTGGCAAAAGTATTAGCAAAAGAATTATTCGATTCTGAAGATGCATTGGTTCGTATCGACATGAGTGAATACATGGAAAAATTTGCTATCTCTCGTTTAGTTGGAGCGCCTCCGGGATATGTTGGGTACGAAGAAGGCGGACAATTGACTGAGAAAGTTCGTAGAAAACCATATTGTGTAGTTCTTTTAGATGAGATCGAAAAAGCACACCCAGATGTATTCAATATGATGCTTCAGGTTTTAGATGACGGATATTTAACGGATAGTTTAGGTCGTAAAATTGACTTTAAAAACACTATCATTATCATGACTTCTAACGTTGGTGCTCGTCAGTTAAAAGATTTTGGACAAGGTGTTGGATTCGGGACTGCAGCAAGAACAGCTCAGGCAGATGAAAACTCAAAAAGCATTATCGAAAATGCATTAAAGAAAACTTTTGCTCCTGAATTCTTAAACAGAATTGATGACGTAATTGTATTTAATGCACTAGAAAAAGCTGATATCGATTTGATTATCGAAATTGAATTGAAAAAACTATATTCTCGTATTGCAGAGTTAGGCTACAAGTTAAGCTTAACTGACAAAGCAAAAGCTTTTATTGCTGAAAAAGGTTTCGACAAACAGTTTGGAGCAAGACCGCTTAAAAGAGCAATTCAGAAATATGTTGAAGATTTGCTGGCTGAAGAAATCATCACTTCAAAAATACATTCAGGTGATGAAATTATGATGGATCTAAAAGATGATTCGCAAGAACTATCAGTAGAAATTCATAAAGCCGAAGAGCCGACTAATCAATAAATTAGTTAAAATTTATAACAAAAATAATTTACCCGTTACGTTTTCATAACATAACGGGTATTTTTTTTGCAAAAATCACTATCTTTAGTAAAAGCAAATAGCTATTTTTGAATTCAAATTCTATAATAAAAAACAAAATATGCTTCAAAACAAAGTCATTTTAGGCAGTGAAGAATGGTGCTCATTTCCAGAACTTGGAATCCCGACAATTAAAGCTCGTGTCGATTCTGGTGCCAAAACTTCGGCAATGCATGCAATCAATATTGCTCCTTTTATAAAAAATGATGCTAATTGGGTAAAATTTGATATTAACCCAATTCAAAATAACATTAAAACCATTATTCACTGTGAAGCCCCGCTTGTTGATAAACGAATTGTAAAAAGTTCAAGCGGTTACAGAGAACATCGTTATGTTATTCAGACGCATTTAAAAATTGGCGATGCAAAATGGCCGATTGAAATGACTTTGACCAATCGTGATTCGATGGGTTTCCGTATGCTTCTTGGACGCGAGGCCATGAGCGGAAGAGTTTTGGTAGATCCTGAACAAAAATACCTTTTAGGACAGCCTTCTCCGGAAACTTTAAAAGAATTATACCAAAACTCTGAAAAAGCAACTACAGGTTTAAGAATTGGTCTTTTGGCCAGTAATCCTGAATTATACAGTAATAAACGTATTATGGAAGCCGGCGAAATGCGCGGCCACGAAATGCATTTCCTCAACATAAAGGAATGTTACATGAAACTTGATGCTAAAAAACCTGAAATTCACTACCGAGGCGGAAAAATCCTAAACGAATTTGACGCTATTATTCCAAGAATCCGTCCGAGTATTACTTTTTACGGATGTGCATTAACACGTCAGTTTGAAGCTTTGAAGGTTTTTGTTTTAAATTCTGCCACAGCCATTACACAATCCAGAGATAAATTATATTCTTTACAACTTCTTTTAAACAGCGGAATTGATATTCCAACTACAGGATTTGCCAATTCTCCGCTTGATACAGACAATTTAATTAAAATGGTGGGCGGTTCACCTCTAATTGTAAAATTATTAGAAGGAACACAAGGAAAAGGCGTTGTTTTAGCCGAAACCAAAAAAGCCGCCGAAAGTGTAATCAATGCTTTTAAAAGTTTAAATGCCAATATCTTAGTTCAGGAATTTATTAAAGAAGCAAACGGAAAAGATATACGCTGTTTTGTAATCGATGGAAAAGTAGTTGCCGCTATTCAGCGCGAAGCAATGCCGGGCGAATTTAGAGCTAATATACATCTTGGCGGAACAGCATCTGTAATCAAAGTAACGGCCGAAGAAAAAAAGATTGCCATAAAAGCCGCAAAAGCAATGGATTTAAAAGTAGCCGGAGTTGATATTATTCGTTCTTCAAAAGGACCATTATTGCTTGAAGTAAACTCTTCTCCAGGACTTGAAGGAATTGAGGGCGCAACAAACAAAGACGTTGCCGGAGAAATGATTAAAGCGATTGAGAAAAATTTCAAACTATAATTAAGTTCATTTTAACTTAATCATCTCAAAATAATTTAGCTGCTTTGTCAAAGTTTAAAACCTTTGACAAAGCTTTTTTATTTAACTTTAAAATAAAAAGTTATGCCATTTCCTTATTTAGATATTATTTTTAGAAGTGTTGCCGTTTATTTTTTCATGACAATTGCTCTTCGCATTTTCGGTAAAAAAGAACTTTCACAATTAAATACTGCCGATATTATTCTGATTTTACTAATCAGCAATTCTGTTCAAAACGCAATGGTGGGTCCAGACACTAGCCTTGTTGGCGGTTTGGTTGCCGCTTTAGTTTTATTTGTAATTAACTTTGCCATTAAAAAACTAACAAAGAGATCCAAAATCTTAGGCGATTTGATACTTGACAAACCCGAAGTTTTAATTCATGACGGAGTATTAGATTTCAAAGCTTTGAGCAGACTAGATATTTCGCACGAAGAATTAAAGGAAGCGGCACGCGAACACGGTTTAGAACATCTTACCGACATCAAACTTGCTATGCTGGAAATGGATGGAACAATAAGTGTTATTTCTGCAGATCAAAAACATCTTAAGCAATCGCATTATAAGCGAAAACACAATCATAAAAATCTTCAAAAGTTTTAATTGCAGACATCAAAAAAGCCGATTTCTAATTTGAAATCGGCTTTTGTTTAATAGTTATCAGGATCTATTTCTTTTATTGTTTCATTCGTTAATCCAAAAGCTTTAAGTCTATGATTTAAATTTATTAAAATATAATCTTGTTCTTTTGGAAATCGTACAGCAATATTTTTATAATGCTGCAAAAGCTTTTTGTTGTTGATACCTTCTAAAGCTTGTAATGTAATATGAACAACTCTGTTTGCTTCATCATTTAAACCTAAAATAAAAGTTTCTAAATAATCAACCTTATTTTTTAACTGCCCAAGCGCAAAAAAGGCAGTTACTCGTATTGCGGCATTTTTATGCGAAGTAAATGAGATTATAACTGAACTATAATCAGTACCTGTTTCTTTTAATAAATACGTACAGAAGTTAAAAGTCTCATCGTCGTTAATTTTTGAAGCATTTTCTTTAATTACGTCCAGCCAGTCAAGACTTCTGTCTTTTGCATACCAGTATACAAATTGAAAAACACTTAATAAATCTTTTTGAACCCAATCTATTAAATAAGGATATGCGCGGTTATAATCGAACTTTACAAGTATTTGAAGAAGTTTTTTCTGGATTTTATCTGCACTTAAACTATATTCTTTTTCTAAAATATCTAATGTTTGAGAATCAATCTTTTTCTTTTTTAAAAGACCTTGTAAACATTCTAATTTTGTTTCCTCATCTTCTGCAGTAACAAATACATCTAAAATATGTGCTGTAGATCCACCCAAAGTATAATTAAACAAATCTTTTTCATCTATTACTGTTTCTGCTGTAATTCCGTCTAACCAGCGTTCGTACCAATCTAAAAAATTAGACTCAAAAGCAAAAAAAGGTTTCTGTCTGTCTAAATCTACATTTACAACCCTTCCTTTAAATTTTCCATTTAAAACAAGACCATAATAGTAAGTACAGCCTTCTGTTCCAAGAGGCAAAATTCCCGCAAATATCCTGCCTAGTTCAGCTTCAAAATCTTCCTCGGAAATATCATCGTTCTCCTCAATATTTTTGATTGATTCTTCCCAAAATTCATCACTCATTTTTGGATAAATGAAACAATCCTGACTCAAACAATTCTCTGGATTAGAATAAACAAATTCATCAACATTTTCACCAAAAGGAAATATCCCATAACCAGGCCCCGCTGCAGAATTTTGATAGGATATCCCGCCATTTCCTATGTGCAGTAAAAAAGCCCTATAACAATCTGGAAGAGAAACATTGTACTTTTTTTCAAATTCAAAAATATCATCAACAGCTGCCGTTTCACTTAGAACATATACATGACTATCTGCTCCAAAAACTTCTAAATCCTTATCAATTTCTTTTGCTAAAAGCAGCTTCTTCTTGATTCTTTGTATTTGATATGTTGTTTCAGAATTCATATTTTATTAAAACGAGTAAATTAAATTCGCTAAATTACTTAGTTTCTTTATTAGGAATTATATTTTTTCCGTAAAATGGTAAAATCAAATCACTATCTGCAAATTTACCGTCCAAATCAGCTTTTACCGGTGTTTTTACTAATAACGTATTAAATCTTCCTTCAACATCAATATAAATCTTCTTATCTTTAAAATAGTCGACCGCTTTTAGGCAGTCTTCAACAGCAAACAATAATTCTTTTCTGGATGATTTTTCAATATCTTTCATATCTCCAACTTTAACAATTACCAGAACTGTATCGTTTTTTTCTTTTGAAAAATATTTTAATTCATCCGTCTTAATACCTGTTAGTGTTCTGTTTACACACTCTTTTAAGAAATAAGAAATAGAATCTGTTTTTTGATCTGGAGTATCAGTAACTTTCTTTTTATCTTCCAGCAAATAAACCTTTCTTTTATCATCTGGCTTATTATCACATGAACAAAAAGTGATCCCCATAAACATTAAAGCAGCAACTGAAGCCGCGAAACGATTAATTCTTTGCATTTGTATTTTGTTTTATATTACATAATTGAGCCGTAAATCAAAGTTTATTACTGCTCATATTTTTTTGCAAAGGTCTTTTTATTTCATTTTTAAAATATCCGCTAAAAGTTTTTAAACTTTCATTTTAAGACAAAATATTTATCTATGAATACAAACAAAAAAGCCGATTTCAAATTGAAATCGGCTTTAAGATATTTTTTAAAATGTGATTATATATCACATTTTACAATATTCATATTATGAGATAAATACGCTTAGTATAAAATAAACCAAACCTGCTAATATAGCCGAAATTGGAATAGTTAAAATCCAGGCCCAGACTAAACTTACCGTAACTCCCCAGCGAACTGCAGATACACGTTTTGTTAATCCAACACCAATAATAGATCCTGTAATAGTATGCGTTGTACTTACCGGAATTTTTAAATGCTCTGTAAAGTAAAGTGTCAAAGCTCCTGCAGTTTCAGCCGCAACACCTTCAAACGAACTTACTTTTGTGATTTTAGATCCCATTGTTTTTACAATTTTCCATCCACCGCTTAAGGTTCCGGCTGCAATTGCAGAATAACATGCTAATGGAATCCAGCTTGGCATTTGTCCTTTAACACCTAAATCTTCATTTGGCAGAACAACATCTAACCAGGCATCCATATGTACTCCATGATTAGTATTGATATAAACAGCAACTGCTGCAGCAATAATTCCCATTACTTTTTGAGAATCATTTCCTCCGTGTCCTAAACTAAACGCCGCAGAAGATAATAATTGCATTTTTTTCAAAGCAGCATCAGCCTGATGAAGGTTTAAGCTACTGAATATTAAACAAAAACCACTAACTGTCAAGACAATGAAAGCAACTAAAAACCATTTAATATTGTGGGCTTCAAAAGCAACACTCCAAAAATGAGAATCAAATCTTGGTTTATCAATCTCTGAATAAGGAATCATCTGATAGTATACAAATACGATTGTAGCAATCATTAATGCTCCAGTAAAAATTTTAGGACCAATACTTTTTCGAGAAGCATTTAATAACCAAATAGAAATTAAATATGAAGCCAAAGCTCCTAATAATGGCGCAAGAACTATAAAAGCAATAATAATAAGGACTCCGGAGGGCATTGCACCATCTTTTCCTGCCTTATACCAGCTTACAATTTCATACCAATAATGTGTTGCGCCGTCTTCTCCAACATAACCAGAAAAACCGTGAACTGCGATTGCGTGTGCAACAGCTGCTCCGGCAAAACCTCCAATTAATGTATGTGAAGAACTTGAAGGAATTCCTAACCACCAAGTCAATAAGTTCCAGCAGATTGCTGCAATTACTCCAGCGAGAATTACAACCAGGTTAATTTCCATGGTGTGCGCAGTTTTGGCAACAGTATCTGCAACACCAAATCCGAAAACCCAATAAGCCAAAAAGTTAAAAAATGCTGCCCAGACAACCGCCTGAAAAGGTGTTAAAACCTTTGTTGCAACAACAGTCGCTATAGCATTTGCCGCATCATGAAAACCATTGATGTAATCAAAAATTAAGGCTAATACTATAATTAATATAAGTAGCGTCATAAAGTTATAACTTCAGATTGAAAAATTGAATTAAGAATGTTTTACAGAAATAGATTCTAGTATGTTTGCAACACTTTTACATTTGTCTGTTGCTGATTCTAAAACAGATAAAACTTCTTTATATTTAATGATGTTTTTAGCATCTGTTTCGTTTTCAAAAATTTCAAAAACTGCTTTATTATAAACATTATCAGATTTGTTCTCCAGTTTATTAATTCTGGCACAAGCATCTTTAATGATTTTAAAATTCTGTAAATTTCTTAACTCTTTTACCGCACTGTCAATGTTTTGACAAGCTTCAAGATTAATCTCTGTCATTTTTCTGATAGATTTTGTAATCTTATCAACCTGATATAATCTCATACGGCTTGCTGCACCATGAAGGTAATCAGCAACGTTATCAATAGAAGTAATTAATGTATGAATATCCTCTCTATCAAATGGAGTAATAAAGTTTCTGCTTAATTCCAAATTGGTCTGACGTGTAATGTCTTCGCCTTTTTGTTCTAATTCGTCAATCTTTTGAAAAAGAATTTCTCTTTCTTTTAATGGAAGGTTTACAGCTTCGTGTAAGTTAGAAGCTAATTCAATTAAATTGCTTGAAGCTTCTTCAAAAAGTGGAAAGAATTTCTTGTCTTTCGGCACTAAAAATTGGAAAATACTGTTTATTGACATTTTTATATTTTTGATAGCGCAAAATTACTTCCATTAATACTTTGCAATGTTAAGCCATTGTTAACAAATCGTTTTCTATTTGGAAACTCTCCAGGAATAACACTGTGTTTTCTATATCATTATGTAAGATTCTGTCTTCTTTTACCAAAGGCACTACTTCTCTGTAACTGCTTAAAAACATTTCAATAAAATCACTTGATTTTAAAGGCTCTCTGTAGGCAATTGCCTGCGAAGCATTTAATAATTCGATTGCTAAAATACGCTCTAAATTATCTAAAATTCGTAAGGCTTTTGTTGCGCCGTTTGCTCCCATGCTTACGTGATCTTCTTGTCCGTTACTCGAAACAATACTGTCAATACTGGCAGGAGTTGCCAATTGTTTGTTCTGGCTGGCAATACTTGCAGCAGTATACTGCGGAATCATAAATCCAGAATTTAATCCCGGATTATCAACTAAAAATGCAGGAAGGTTACGCAATCCAGAAATTAACTGATACGTTCTTCTTTCAGAAATACTTCCTAATTCTGCCAAAGCAATCGCCATAAAATCTAAAGCCAAAGCCAAAGGCTGACCGTGGAAATTACCGCCTGAAATAATCTGATCGGCTTCAATAAATATATTAGGATTATCGGTTACTGAGTTGATTTCTGTTTTGAATACTTTTCGAACATAATCAATTGCATCTTTTGAAGCGCCGTGAACCTGAGGCATACAACGGAAAGAATACGGATCCTGAACGTGTTTCTTTTCCTGAGCAATGATTTCGCTTCCGTCTAAAAACTCTGTAATTCGCTGCGCCGTTACGATCTGTCCTTTGTGCGGACGAATATAATGTATCAATTCGTTAAAAGGCTCGATTCTTCCATCAAAACCTTCTAAAGAAATGGTTCCAATTAAATCTGCCAGATACGAATATTTATATGCTTTGATCAAAATATGAGCGCCATAAGCACTCATAAACTGAGTTCCGTTCAATAAAGCCAAACCTTCTTTTGACTGTAAAATAATTGGTTCCCAGTCAAAATGTTTTAAAACTTCTGCTGAATCTGTTTTTTTTCCTTCAAAAAACACTTTTCCTTCACCAATTAAAGGCAAAGATAAATGTGCTAAAGGCGCTAAATCGCCAGAAGCTCCAAGTGAACCCTGAGTATAAATTATGGGTAAAACATCATTATTATAAAAATCAACCAAACGCTGTAATGTAATTAACTGAATTCCAGAATGCCCGTAGCTTAAAGATTGAATCTTTAGCAAAAGCATCATTTTTACAATTTCAGCAGGAACTTCCTCCCCTGTTCCGCAGGCATGAGATTTTACAAGGTTTTCCTGAAGTTTAGATAAATTTTCATTCGAGATTTTTACACTGTAAAGAGATCCAAAACCAGTATTAATACCATAAATGGGCGCTGTATGCGTTGCCATTTTTTTATCTAAATAATCACGGCATTTTTGAACGTTTACTTTAGCTTCTTCAGACAGTTCAAGTGTTTTATTATTTGATAAAATTTCGTGAAGTGTTTCTAAAGTTATCGTTTCTGTACTTATATAATGGATTTCTCTCATGATGATTTCAAATTTTAAAACGTCAAAATTCAACAAATCAACATTAAAAAGCAACATTTTATCACAATAATTAAAAATTTAACCTGCACATTTCTATACTTTTATTTTTTTAACAATAGTAAAATGGTGTCAGCTAGTGCTTTTTCCGGCAGTTTTTATTAAAAATCAAAACACTGCCAATCCTGTTTCTTTAATAAATGAATTCCGAAATATATTAAAAACTCAACTTAACATATCTAATTTTAACAAATGCTCAATATTGAATTGCAGAGGTTTGAATTATTAAAATATTCGTAAAAAGGCTTTTGAAGTTTTTAACTTTTATAAAAAGCTGTACTTTTGGAAAACCAAAATGAAAAGTAACAGCATAAAATATCAATCTACAATTATTACAGCTCAAACAGGAGCTGCAATTGCTGCTGCCACAATTTCTACTACAACAACTACTACCCCTTAGGGGTATACATTTTTACATATAATCCTAGGTTACCTATACTTTTTTCTTGAAAGAAGAGAGTTATTGGATACATGAAAAACATTTAGAAAAGAAAAAAAATAGCCGCAGTTTTCAGTTTCAGTTCACAGCTAATAACCTTTGAACCTTTGTTACTCAAAATTGCACCTTATTAAAAAATATCACAAAATGAAAGTATTAAAATTTGGCGGAACTTCTGTAGCCAATGCTCAAAATATAAAACTTGTTCTCGAAATTGTTAATCAAAAAGCTGCAAATGATAAACTTGTTGTTGTAGTTTCTGCACTGAGCAAAGTGACCGATCTGCTTCAATCTGCAGCAGCAAAAGCAGCGGCAAACGATGAAAGCTTTAGAGAAGTTGTTGCCGAAATCGAGAAAAAACACCTTGATACTTTAAAAGAACTAATTCCCGTAAGTGAACAAAGCAGTCTTTTAAGCCATGTAAAAAGAATTATTAACCATTTAGAAACTTTATTAGACGGTTGTTTCTTATTAGGCGAATTGTCTCCAAGAACTGCCGATACTATTTTAAGTTTTGGAGAATTACTTTCATCATTCATCATTGCTCAGGCATTTCAGCAAACTGAAAAAGATGCCGTTTATAAAGACAGCCGTGAGTTAATTAAAACTGATAATAATTTTGGAAAAGCAGCTGTTAATTTTGAAGTTTCAAATCAGCTGATTAAAGAATATTTTGCTGAAAATAAAGCAAAAATCAATATTCTACCGGGATTTATTGCACAGACTTTAGACGGAATTACTTCGACTTTAGGACGCGGCGGTTCTGATTATACTGCTTCAATTATAGCTGGAGCTTTAGATGCCGAACAATTGGAAATTTGGACAGATGTAAACGGAATGTTTACTGCAAACCCAAAAATCGTAAAACAAGCACAGCCAATTGCAAATATCTCTTATCAGGAAGCGATGGAATTGTCGCATTTTGGAGCAAAAGTTTTATATCCGCCAACAATTCAGCCGGTTTTAAGAAAAAACATTCCTATTTTAATCAAAAATACTTTTGAACCAGAAGCTGAGGGAACTTTGATTTCTGACACTGTTGTATCAAAAGATACCGTTGTAAAAGGAATCAGCCATATCGACAATATTTCACTTGTAACTCTTGAAGGTCCGGGAATGATTGGAGTTGCGGGTTCTTCAAGACGTTTGTTTGAAGTATTGTCTCAGGAAAAAATCAACGTGATTTTTATTACTCAGGCTTCTTCTGAGCATTCAATTTGTATCGGAATCCTGAATTCTGATGCTGATAAAGCCGAAGCTGCAATTAACAGAGCTTTTGAAATCGAAATTTCGCAAAACAAAATCGATCCTTGTTATGTAGAAAAAGACCTTTGCATTATTGCTTTGGTGGGTGAAAACATGAAAAATCACCAGGGATTGAGCGGAAGAATGTTCAGTACTTTAGGAAAAAACAACGTAAACATTCGTGCAATTGCACAAGGTGCTTCTGAAAGAAATATTTCGACTGTAATTAACGAAAGAGACGTTAAAAAAGCACTGAATACTCTTCACGAAAACTTCTTTGAAGAAAACACAAAACAGCTCAACTTATTTGTAATGGGAGTTGGAAATGTTGGAGAAAAATTCATAGAGCAGATTCACAACCAAAGAAAATTTTTAAAAGATGTTTTAAAAATTAATGTTCGCGTAATTGCTTTATCAAACTCAAGAAAAATGATTTTTGATGAAGACGGAATCTCTTTAAAAGACTGGCAGTCGACTTTAGAAAAAGGAGAAAATGCAGTTGCGGCAGAATTTATCGCCCGTGCAAAAGAACTGAATTTACGTAACAGTATTTTTGTAGATATTACTGCAAATGCAAGCGTTTCTGAAATGTACGAGAAATTCTTAAAAGAAAGTATTGCGGTTGTAACTTGTAATAAAATTGCTTGTTCATCTGCTTACGACAATTATAAAAAATTAAAAAATCTATCTCGTCAATACAACGCTCCTTTCTTGTTTGAAACGAATGTTGGTGCGGGATTACCAATTATTGACACCGTAAAAAACCTTATTGCTTCTGGCGATAAAGTGCATAAAATTCAGGCAGTTTTATCAGGAAGTTTGAACTTTATTTTCAACAATTTTGACGAAAATAATTCTTTCCACGACGTGGTAAAAGAAGCCGGAGTTCAAGGATTCACAGAACCAGATCCAAAAATTGACTTAAGCGGAATTGACGTAGCGCGTAAAATCCTGATTCTAATTCGTGAAAGCGGTTACGAAATGGATATTGATGCCATTGCAAACGAATCGTTCCTGCCTGCAGAATGTTTAGCAACAACAAACAACGAAGATTTCTTCGCATCGTTAATCAAACATGCTGCTCATTTTGAAGGTATTTATAAAGAAGCTTTAGCCAAAGATTCAAGATTGAAATACGTGGCGCAATTCGAAAACGGAAAAGCAAGCGTAGGTCTGCAATTCATCCCAAAAGAGCATCCTTTCTACAATTTAGAAGGAAAAGACAATATCGTGCTTTTCTACACAGATCGTTACGTAGATCAGCCTTTATTAATCAAAGGAGCCGGTGCCGGAGCAGCGGTTACAGCATCAGGAATTTTTGCTGACGTTATTCGAATAGGTAATATATAAATTTTTGTTTCTGGTTTGAAGTTTAACCGCAAAGTACGCAATCCCGATAGCTATCGGGAACGCAAGGTTCGCAAAGCTTTGTTTTTTCTTGTGAACTTTGCGAAAAAACCTTGCGAACCTTGCGGTTAAGCTCACAAAGTTTGGCAACGTGAAACTTTAAACCTGAAACCTGAAACAACAAAAAATGGAAATAAAATTATTCTGTCCCGCTACAATTGCCAATCTCTCATGCGGATTTGACGTATTGGGACTTTGCTTAGACAATGCGGGCGATGAAATGATTGTTCGAAAAGTCGATCAAAAAGGAGTTCGAATCACTAAAATTGTGGGTGCCGATCTGCCTTTGGAAACCGAGAAAAACGTTTCTGGAGTTGCGGCTTTGGCAATGCTTGAAACTTTGGACGAATTGGATTTTGGATTCGAAATCGAAATTTATAAAAACATTAAAGCCGGAAGCGGTATTGGAAGCAGTGCTGCAAGTTCTGCCGGAGCGGTTTTCGGAATTAATGAATTATTGGGAAGACCTTATTCTCGTAAAGATCTGGTTCAGTTTGCGATGCAGGGCGAGAAATTAGCCAGCGGAAACGCGCATGCCGACAACGTTGCTCCTGCCCTTTTAGGCGGATTTACGCTGGTAAGAAGTTATGCTCCGCTTGATATTATCAGAATTGATAGCCCAGAAGAATTGTACGCAACAGTGGTTCACCCGCAAATTGAGTTGAAAACTTCTGACGCTCGTTCGGTTTTAAAACAAAATGTTTCCCTAAAAAGCGCCATTATGCAATGGGGAAATGTCGGCGGATTGGTTGCAGGTCTTTACACAAAAGATTACGAATTAATCGGACGTTCGCTTCATGACGAAATCGTTGAGCCTTTAAGAAGTGTTTTAATTCCAGGGTTCGACCAAATTAAACAAACGGCTTACGAAAACGGCGCTTTAGGTTCTGGAATTTCAGGTTCTGGTCCGTCTATTTTCGCTTTAAGCAGAGGAAAAGAAACCGCCGACCAAATCGCAAAAGCCATGAGCGACGTTTACGAAAAAATGAATTTACCGTATGAAATTCACGTTTCGAAAATTAACCCAGACGGCGTCCGTGTGCTATAGCACGCTGTAAGCAATAGGCTTTAAGCAATAAGCTTAAAATCTTTGCAGAAAATATTGAAAACAAAAAAAAGAAAAAGCAATTAGCTAAAACAGCCAAACGCATAAGGAAAAAGCATAAAGCCTAATGCTTATAGCTTAAAGCCATAAAAAAGCCTAATGCCTAAAGCCTAAAGCTTAAAGCCACAAAAAAATGAAATACTACAGTTTAAACCATAATGCACCAAAAGTTTCTTTTCAGGAAGCTGTTATACAAGGATTAGCAACTGACAAAGGATTATATTTCCCAGAAAGCATCACACCGCTTGATCCTTCTTTTTTTGATAAAATCGAAAGTTTAAGCCACGAAGAAATCGCTTTTGAAGCAATCAAACAATTTGTTGGTGACGAAATTCCAGCAGAAAAACTAAAAGAAATCATTGCCGAAACTTTAGTCTTTGATTTCCCGGTTGTGAAAGTCGAAAACGGAATCTACTCATTAGAATTATTCCACGGACCAACAATGGCTTTTAAAGACGTTGGAGCGCGTTTTATGTCACGTTGTTTGGGTTATTTCAATAAAGACAAAAAAGACGCTAAAAACACTGTTTTAGTAGCCACTTCTGGAGATACAGGCGGAGCTGTTGCAAGCGGATTTCTTGGCGTTGACGGCGTTGATGTTGTCATTTTATATCCGTCTGGAAAAGTGAGCGATATTCAGGAAAAACAATTGACTACTTTAGGGCAAAACATTAAAGCGCTTGAAGTAGACGGTGTTTTTGACGATTGTCAGGATATGGTGAAAAAAGCGTTTTTAGACGAAACTTTGGCGCACAAAAACCTGACTTCTGCAAATTCTATTAATATTGCGCGCTGGTTACCACAAATGTTTTATTTCTTCTTTGCTTACAAAGCGTTGAAAAGTCAAAATAAACCTTTAGTTTTCTCTTGCCCAAGCGGAAACTTCGGAAATATCTGCGCCGGAATTATGGCAAAGAAATTAGGTTTGCCAATTGAACATTTTGTAGCTTCTACAAACGTAAACGACACCGTGCCAAGATTCTTAGAAAACGGAAAATACGACCCAAAACCTTCTAAAGCGACAATCTCTAACGCCATGGACGTTGGAAACCCAAGCAACTTTATCAGAATTCAGGAATTGTACAACAACGACTTAAAAGCTTTCGAAAAAGACTTTTCTTCTTATAGCTATACCGATGAAGAAACTCTTGAAGCTCTAAAGAAAATTTATAACACGGACGGTTATATCGCAGAACCACACGGCGCTGTGGGTTATTTAGGTTTGAAAAAAGAACTAGAAAAACACCCTAACGCAATTGGTATTTTCTTAGAAACAGCACATCCTATTAAGTTTTTAGATGTTGTTGAACCTGCTCTAGGAATTACGCTTCCCATTCCTGCTCAAATTGAGAGTGTTATTAATGAGGAGAAAGTTAGTACGAAGATTGGGACTTATGAGGAGGTGAAAGCTTTTTTGGGGTAAAAAACATACGATAAATGATTAAAGCGAGTAAAAAGTTTTTTACTCGCTTTTTTTATTGCATTAAACTAAAATTATTTTGATTTAACAAATAAAAAATATCAAGTACGGAAATCCGTAAAAATTGGTAAGAAAAAATACATATATTTGAGAAAGAATAATGAAATAAACGAGTTGATAAAATCATTAAAATAGACGCTCTATTCATGACAAAACATAATTTAGATGTTGAAACTGAAGTAGAAATTAAAACTACTAATAAACTTGAAGATTTTAAAGTTAAATATATATTTTCATCAGCACATCGTAGAACACAGAAAGATAAAGCTAAATGGATTATTTCAACGCATGAAGAATTAGCTTGTTTTAAAAATGCTCAAATAAACAAATATTTAGAAAACAAAGGACTAGCTTGGGGATATTTAAAAACCGCTAACAATTTCACTGATTTAGGAATAAATGGTCATAAAGAGATTTTAAAAATTGCCAAATTCGTTGATAAAAATGAAGTAAAAATATGGCATGGCTATCCAGCCGATTTTGCAAGAAATCCACAAGATCGTCCAAGCATTGACATATTAAGAACTTGGCGCACAAACCAAGTTATTGAAAAACATCAAATTCTAAAAATACGACAAGGAAAAACATGCAACCTATAAAAATTTCAATAGATGGAGATTATCTAGATTGTCAAATATACCGTGACAGGCTATACTTATGGACATTTAATGGTGAACTTAAAGTATTTAATTGGTCAGAAATGGTTTATTCTTTATCAAAAAATCATAACGACAAAATTGCTCTTCAATTTTGTTTTTTAGACGGAAACTTTTTATACAAGAATAATTTAAAAATGCTTTTCGAAGATCAAGAGTTTAACCAATTATTAATAAACAAATTTAATTTACTTTTCAAGGAAATTTACCATATTTCTGAAAAAAAATCAAATTCGTTTTTGTATGGTCAACAAGAAACACCTGGAAAGTATTTACCAACTGATACAGAAATTTATTCCAATAATTTGTACTTCATTACTGAAAAAGGACTTTTTCAATCTTCTGCACACCGAAAAGAAAAAAAATATCCTGTAAGCTCAAAACCGAATAAAATTTGGGATTGTAATTTATTATCTCTCAAGGCTAACAAATATCCTCAATTATCTTTATCAGGAGGTAGTGAGGGATTGTTTGAATTGGATATTAATAATTTTAAGACATGGAATCGAAAAACTCCTAAATTGATAAGTTCAAAACATTCTTCTTTTGCAAATTATGCTTATCAGAGTATTTACAATTCTTCATTAATTGACAAATCATTCATGTCGTTATATGAACTTAAAAATCAAAACGTTATCAATGATTATGATGATGATGATGATGATGATGATGATGATTTATCATTAATGAGTTTATCTAACAGACCAAGATTCAGAAGAAAATATTTAGAAGATATACCAGAGGAAAAAATATTCGATAATAATAAAAAGCATTTGTTAAGCTGGGCGGTTGAAGATAAAGTTTACAGAGCAACTACACAAGATTTTCAAATTGTTCGCTTTAATAATTACGCAAAGATTAAAAATGGAGAAGATTATTTCTCATCTGTATATAAATTAAATATAAATTCTTGGGATGGAAAAGTTATAGGCGGTGGAACATCCTATTTTGGAACAATTGTAGAATGCGAAAACTCACTAATAATAATTTTTAGCAATGAAGAGGTTCTTAAAATTCCGGGACCAATTACAAAATGGAGAGTGTACCCAAGATCACATTTCTATGAAAATCATTTACATGTTATTAAAGACAACTGTATTGAGATTTATTCTTTTAATCATGATTATTTTATAGATCAAACAACAAAAAAAGTAGGAATCGCATATAAAGAAAATAGAAGATAATTATTATTCCCTCACTCGTGAACACAAAGAAATTCACACCCCAATTAAAACAGACACAAGCGACAAGTTCGCACTAGCAAGAGAATTAATTATTAGCATTACAAACACTAAAGTGTAATTATAAAAATAAAAATAAATGCAATATTTAATTGATACAACAATATCGGAAAATCTAAGTACCTCAATCAATCTCGTTAATAATATTGAATTTGAAGAAAATATACCTATTATAACAGATCAAACTTTTATTATTAATTATGCTGACGCAATACAAAACTATCCTGGAAGAATTTCGCCAGTAGCTAATAAAAGCTATGGAATAACACAATCTTTTTTTCATAACGATAATATTATTCATTTAATAATTGTAAATGAAGAATTATGTTCAAGATATGATGCAAATCTTACAGCGGTTATATTACATGAAATTGGTCATATTGTAAATGAATATGGAGAAAAATTAAATCCATTTCAAGCTTCCTTAAGAAAAATTAATCTAAATGATTTAGATAATACAAACAACCAAATTCAGCTTGAAAATGAATTCCATGCTGATTATTTTGCAAAAAAATATCTTTATCAAAATGAACTAATTCACAACCTTAATTCCTCTTTAAATTTAAATATAGGATTTGATGATAATGAATTAAGATTACGAATTGCAGAATTGCAAAATGACATGGTAAGAATAACTAATCGTGTAAAATCACATACAATATAAAGTAACTTAAACGTTCGTTCGTGAACACAAATAAAAAAGAGATCTCGAAGTGAACTGCCCCCAAAAAGTTAGACACTATTTGGGGGCATTTTTATGGAAAGAAAAGTCAAGTACAATTGTGAATTTAAACTTCGTTGTGTAGAAGAAGTTATGAAAAGGCATAACTCGGTTAAAGGCACAGCTAGAGCAAACAAGATAGCTGAAAGCAACCTTACATGCTGGATTAGCCGCTATAATGAATTTGGAATTGAAGGTCTTTTACCAAGGCAGAAAAATAAAGTTTATACTGCAGACTTTAAATTAAAAGTAATACAAACCATTGAAAATAAGTCTTTATCTTTGGATGAAGCCTGCTTGATTTTCAAAATTCCAGCGCAGTCAACCATAATTAGCTGGCAAAGAAAATATGCAAAAGATGATTTGGCAGGCTTAGAACTTAAATCACGTGGCAGACCAGCAGTTATGAATTTTAAGAGAAAGCAACGAAAAACAGACAAACCTTTAACCAGGGAAGAGGAACTCTTAAAGGAGTTAGAGTACCTGCGCGCTGAGAACGAAATTCTAAAAAAGTTCAACGCCTTAGTTCAAGCCGAGCAAGCCAATCAAAACAAAAAGCTCAAACCATAATGGAATTAAGGCATAAGTATGATTTAGATCTTTTGCTAAATTGTATGAACATGGTTAGAAGTACGTATTATTACTATGAAAAGAAAGGTCAGGTAATCGATAAATATCAAGAGATAAAAGATTTAATTAAACAGATTTACAATTATCATAAGGGCAGGTTAGGATATAGACGTATTACTCTATTACTCAAAAAAGAGGGGATTTTAATTAATCACAAAACAGTGCTTCGATTAATGAAATTTTTAGGATTAAAAAGTCTAATCAGAATCAAGAAGTACAGATCGTATAAAGGAGAGCAGGGAAAAATAGCCCCTAATCTACTGCAGCGCAATTTTAAGGCTGATATACCTAATCAAAAATGGGCAACCGATGTGACTGAATTTAATGTTTCTGGCAATAAATTGTACTTATCGCCGATAATCGATCTGTTTAATGGAGAGATAATTAGCTATGAATTATCGCAAAGACCAGTGTTTAATCAAGTTTTAAATATGCTTGAAAAAGCATTTAAAAAAATACCCGATAATACTAATCTGACTCTGCATTCTGACCAAGGATGGCAGTATCAAATGATACAATATCAGCATTTATTAAAGAAAAAAGGAATTATGCAAAGCATGTCCAGAAAAGGCAATTGTCTTGATAATGCGATAATTGAAAACTTCTTTGGAATATTAAAATCAGAGTTGTTTTATCTAAAAAAATACACTTCCATTAATCAATTGAAACAAGAGATTATCGAGTATATAAATTATTATAATAATGACAGGATTAAACTTAATCTAAAAGGAATGAGCCCGATACAATATCGAGCTCATTATTATAAAACTTAATTATTAATTTGTCTAAACTTTTGGGTGCAGTCTA
>NZ_JBQEMU010000017.1:49173-143755 GCF_052044235.1 Flavobacterium sp. 22659 | reverse complement strand
TTTTGTCTATAAATATTTCGCTTCTCCGAAGCTTATAAAAAAAGCTGCCTCTTTTGAGACAGCTTTTTTTAAAATTATATAAATCGATTATTATCCGATTTTTGCTATTTGCACATCTAATTGGAATTTGCCAGCAGCTTCATTTTCATCGATTAACTCAAAAAGCTCTAAAGCTCTTCTTGCGTTTTTCTCTTCTTCTCTTTGCTCAGCAACATACCACATCATAAAATCTTCTGTAGCATAGTCATTCTCAGCTCTACATTTTGCGATTACTTTATTTACTGCCTGAGTAACTGCAATTTCATTTTGCAAAGCAATTTCAAATACTTCTCTCAAAGAAGCAAATTCTTGCTGCACTTCTGGAATAGATGGCGTAACGGCAATCCCTCCCATATCTGTAATATATTTGAAAACTTTTAGAAAATGCTCTCTTTCTTCTTCGGCCTGCTTATACAAATAAGATGCTGTATTTGCATAACCGTTTCTATCCAGCCATGCAGCCATAGCTAAATATTTGTTAGATGCGTCACTTTCTAATTTTGCCTGTAAGTTTAATATATTTTCTACACCTTCAACTAATGAAGTACGTGTTCTTAGTAAATCTTTCATATCCTTTAATTTTTATATGTGTAAAATTACAAAAATTAAAGAAGACCGTCCTAACTGCCTGAAAATTTGGATTTAATCTAAGTAAGAATCTAAATAAGCTCGACGTTTACAATATTACAAAGCATAGAATGCAAACTGAGGGTGAATTTAGTTCCGTTTAGTAAATCTCTTAACTGTACTATTTCGCAGATAGTAAGATTTCTGGAAAAATTTCTTTTGGTAGTTTCAATCAGCTGCGCGTCTGACTGATCAGATAAGTCATAAAGCATATTGAGAATGTCAACGCTGTTAACCTTTCTTTGAAAAATCAAAAAATCATGAATTTTATAACTTGACACTGTATCAACAAAATTGATAATTATACTATTGGTCAAATCACATTGATAACTGTATCCTTTTTCGGTTTCAAATAATACTTTGGTGGTCAAATCACTAACTAATGCCATTCTGATAAAATATAATAACGGTGCAAAAATATAGAATTTAAAGTAATTAAACACATAATTAAGACTAATTTAAAATAACAAAATGATTTTATGTTTTTAAAAACCACTGAACTACACCAAAAATTGTAACATTCTGCTGTATCATGAGTCTAATTTTAAAAACAAATAACTAAGAAATCATGCAGGCACACGAAATAGATTATCAGATTTTTGGAGAAGAAATGCAATATGTCGAGATAGAATTAGATCCGCAGGAAATTGTAATTGCCGAAGCCGGCAGTTTTATGATGATGGAAAACAATATTCAGATGGAAACCATATTTGGAGACGGCTCTCAACAACAAGGCTCAGGTTTGTTTGGCAAACTTTTAAGCGCGGGTAAAAGAGTACTTACGGGCGAAAGTTTATTTATGACCGCATTTTTAAACCAAGGAAACACTAAAAGCAAAGTATCATTTGCATCGCCCTATCCTGGAAAAATCCTTCCAATTGACTTAACAGAATTTCAAGGTAAGTTTATCTGCCAGAAAAGTTCTTTTTTATGCGCTGCAAAAGGCGTTTCAGTCGGGATCGAATTCTCTCAGAAATTAGGGCGAGGCTTATTTGGCGGTGAAGGCTTTATTATGCAGAAAATAGAAGGAGACGGAATGGCATTTGTACACTCTGGCGGAACAATGGCTAAAAAAGTTTTGGGTCATGGCGAAGTTCTAAAAGTAGATACGGGATGTATTATTGGTTTTACCAAAGATGTAGATTATGATATTGAATTTATTGGCGGCATCAAAAATTCTATTTTTGGAGGCGAAGGATTATTTTATGCCACATTAAAAGGTCCGGGAACTGTTTACATACAATCACTTCCTTTCTCCAGATTAGCAGACCGCATTATAGCATCGGCACCAAGATCTGGCGGAAACAGCCGTGACGAAGGAAGCCTCCTTGGTGGATTAGGAAATCTCCTGGACGGTGATAATAGATTTTAATTTTAAATGGCTTTCAGAAACGGAAGCCATTTTTTATTAGTCAACAAACGATCTTTGTTATAAATAAATTTATTACCGTTTTAAAGATTTCCCAATTAAACCAAGACATTTCGATATTTTACTCCAGCTTTCTTAACTTTGTGCTTCATAACAAAAAAAGTTCATTTTGAAAACGCTTTTATATAAAAACACCACGATTTCATACTCAGATTCAGGAACTGGAAACGCAATTGTTTTACTTCACGGCTTTTTGGAAAACAAAAAAATGTGGAAAGACTATGTTGCTTTTTTTTCAGAAAAATATCGTGTCATAACAATCGATTTATTAGGTCATGGCGAATCTGATCCCTTAGGCTATGTTCATGAAATGGAAGACAATGCCAATGTTATAAACGAAATTTTAGAACATTTAAAAATAGAAAAAGCGATAATTCTTGGTCATTCAATGGGCGGTTATGTTGGTTTGGCTTTCGCCGAATTGTATCCGCAGAAAATACAGAAATTGGTTTTACTAAATTCAACTTCAAAAGAAGACAGCGCCGAAAAAAAATTAAACAGAAACCGAGCCATAAAAGCTGTAAAACAAAACTATATCAACTTTGTCAGCTTAGCCATTGCTAATTTATTCAGCGAAAACAATAGAACGCGATTAGCAGAAGAAATTGAAAAGGCAAAAACAGAAGCTTTAAAAACTCCTTTGCAGGGAATTATAGCTTCATTGGAAGGAATGAAAATACGAAAAGACAGAGAGTGGCTGTTAGAACAAAACCGTTTTCCTGTTTTATTAATTTTAGGAAAGAAAGATCCTGTTTTAAGCTACGAAGAAAGCCTTTCGCAAGCAGAGAATACATATGTACAATTAGTTTCTTTTGAAGACGGGCATATGAGCCAAATTGAAAACAAAGAAGAATTGAAGCTTGTTTTATTAGAGTTCTTCAAGTAAAATTAAAGGAAAATATTAAAAAGCAGAAAAGGCCATTTCGAAATGATATCGAAACAGCCTTTTCTTCATTTTGGGGGCAAAAATTATAATTTTGTAATAATGTCTTTTTTGAATTTTGCCAAAGTAGCTCTTGTTAATCCAAGATTTGCTTTTTTAGCATCAACAGCTAAGTAAATAAAATACTGGCCGTCTTCAGAAACATCTATAATATGTATTTGATCCGTCAATGTAATTAAAATATCGTTTATTTTTTGATCTAATCCTAGAGCTTTAATGGCGTTTAATTTTGCTTTTACAACTTCTAAATTATAAGCAGATGCTAATTCCGGATCAAAATCTGATTTTACAGAAAGCGAGCAGTACGACATTCCTGTTTCTACCTCAGTTACAGAAACTGCGATAAATCCGTGAACATTCTCTTTTAAATCATTTTGAAAATTTTGTAAAAAATCTGACATGTGTATATATAAATAATTGGTTTAAATTAATTGCTGAAAACAGTATCCATTTTACGAAGCAAAAGCCCCATTTTACTAATATCTTTAGATAATAATGCTACACAATTGTCATCCTCGCTTTTGTTAGCAACAACAATACCATCATTATTTTTAATCATCACCTGTTTTAAATCGCCATTATTAACATCTTCAGACATTTCCAAACACATTTTCAAAATCATTCCAATCATCGCAGCAACATTTCCATCATATTCTAAATTCACAGATTCTAACAAAACTCCGTCAATATTAAAAGTAATTCCAGACTCCGCTCCAGTTTCTTCTACAAGTGTATTTAAATCAACCATATAACATTAATTTTTTAAGAAGTTCAAAGTTATTTTTAATAAAAAGAATTGTCGGCTAAACACTTGTTAAAAAAATGACTTCGCACAACTATCTGAATCACTTTTGTTTATACTATAATTAAACGTGATTTTTAAAAGAAAATCATTAAAAAAATTTAACAGAAAAAAGAGAATTATCCAAAATTCAAACATTTTAATTCATAAAATTCAAAACACATTATAGATACGTACAGATAATCAGTTTAATAGAAGTTTTTTCTAAATTTGCAAAAAAAATTTCCAATGAAAACTGTAGATGAATTACGTTTTGACTTAAATGTAAAATTGATGAAGTTCAGAAGATTTCGTTTTGAAAATGGACCTATAAATGCTTCAATTTCAGAAGAACCTGCAAAAAAAGGTTTTTTCAAAAAAATATTTAGTTAAAAATACTTACAAAAAGCTGCAATGATTATTTAATATTATCGCAGCTTTTTCCTTTATGATCTGAATCTTAACATTCAGTTAAAATCTAAAAACTAAAAAAACTGGACTACATTTTTTTAGTAAAATTTAAATCTATACGAATCCTTCGTTTTTACACTCTATTTATCATAATGCATTTGACTTATTAAGTTCATAATAAAAATTCAACCCCAAGAAAATAAAAACACAAAAACGATCAGGTAAGCTTTTTTATATTAATAGAACTTTTTTTTGTAGATAGAGCCAAAATACCCCGCCATTAAAGCAAGTGAGAGAAAACATACAAATTTAAAAAAATCAAGCATTTTGTTTAGCGGGTCAATTTTTGAATCGCTTTTCTAAAAGACCAAACATTGATTTTGATTTTATACAAAAATTAAAAATGCATTTAAATCTTCTCTTCAAAAGGAATACTCAGATCAAATATTTCTTTTAAAAGCAGTATAATTTCTTCAACATAAGAATTTAAAATTGCTTTAGAAACGGTAATTTCCAAATCTTTATCTTCTTTAAATCCAAAAGATAAAAACCCCGATTTTAAATTTTTAAATGAAATAATACCAACTTCTATTGGAGTTTCTCGCGCAAATTGTTCATACATAAAAGCATAAGCCAATACCTGTATAATTTTATCGTTTTTAAGCTCTTGTGTTAAACCATTCCACGATTTAAGTATAACATTTGTTTTTTCAACTTTTCCTGTCTTATAATCAACGATTCTTATTTTTCCGTTACGAAGTTCAATTCTGTCTACATTTCCTTTAATTAAAACCGGAAACGGCAGTTCTGGATGGACTAATTCTCGTTCGAAAGTTTTCTCTAAAGCAATAATTTTAATTGCATCTCCATTTTTGATTGACTCTAATTCAATTTTTAAAAAATTAGAAACATTTCGTTTTGCGACTTCAAACGCCAAAAGGTTTCTCCCTTTTTTAATTTCACCTTCTTTATAGACAAGTTTAAATTGCTTCAGAACTTCGTCATCCAACAATTTAAAACAATTTAAAATATCAGACTCAGAAATAAATTTCTCAACAAAAGGATCATATAAAGCTTTTAATGTTTCGTGAATAATGGTTCCGAGTGTATTTAAGGCAATATTTTCTTCTACTTCTTCTACTTCACGAATACGCAGGATTTTTTGAAAATAGAATTCAATAGGATTACGAATATAACTTGTTAATGCCGAAGGAGAAAAGCCTGTTGAAGCAATTTCCTTTAATCGCTCCATAACTGCATCGGATTTTGGAATCACCATTGGCTGATAAGCAGTAGTTGGCAATACAGGATTATAAATATCAAAAGTCAAATTATGCTTCGATTTTTTTTCAACCTCAAGCTGCGTGATAAAACGACTTCTTTCACCGGCGTCTAATCCGTCGTTTTCGGTATTATAAATTAGATAGATGTTTTTTGCGCGTTGCAGTAAATGATAAAAGTGATAGGTATAAATAGCATCTTTTTCTTTAAAAGTCGGCAGACCTAATTCTTTTTTTACATCATAAGGAATAAATGAATTCTGGGATTTTCCTGCCGGAAATTTTCCTTCATTCATTGAGGTTACAATTACGGTATCGAAATCAAGTACACGGCTTTCAAGAACTCCCATAATTTGAAGCCCACGCAAAGGTTCTCCTTCAAAAGAAACTTCTGCAACATCTATTATCTGTTTATAAATAGCATGAAGCGTATCGATATTATCAATATGCTTGTGCTGCGAATAATAATTAATAAGCTTATTTATTACTTTAAAAACAGCATAAACAAACGTTTTTGCTATTTTTTCTTCTTCATTATCGTTGCTAAAGCTTTGCTTTATAAGCAGCAAAACTGCCGAAATATTTTCTAAAACTGCAACAGATCCATTTTCCCATTTTTGAAATAATAAAGAAAATAACTTTGAAGGATTTGGATTCAGATCCAAAATTTTATTAAGGGTAATAAAAGTATAATTGTTTTCTTTTATAATTCTGACTAAATGATTCACATTTGCATAAGGTTCTACTAAAGGATGTGTCAAAACATCGAGCACATCTTTATAATAAAAAACATAATTTCCCGCGCGGGAAAGCGCATTTGTATGCATTTTGAAAAATTTTGCCACAAGTATCTGCGATGGATTATTTTTTCCTGAATATCCCATCGTAATATTCAAAGCACCAACAGAAGCAGGAAGTGAATACAAAACCGGAATTAGCAAATTTTCTTCTCCTAAAACTACCGCAACTTTATCTAAAGAAGCCGAAGGGTTCTTATTAATTAAATCTTCAATAATACTTCCAGCAATTTTAGCCTGTCCAATAGTTTTTGGGGTTCCAATTACTTCTATATTTTTAGTTTGTGAAAAATCATCTACAATCCACTCGAAAGGATGTGATTTATAGTGTTTCCAGCTTTCTTTAAAACGACGCACAAAAAGTCCTGCATCGTGATATGGATCATTTAAAAAAGTCTGATCTACATCCCAATAAATTTTGGCTTGATCTAATGCTAAAAGATGTTGTACTATTTTTTCTTCTGCAGCGTTTAAGGCATTGAATCCGGCAAATATAAAATTACGGTTTGAAATGGTATTCGAAAAATGATTCAGGTTATTTACCGCTTCTCTATAAATCAACCCTTGGTAACCAATAGATTTATTTAATAAATGGTTATATAAGGAATCGTAATACATAGGAAGAAGCTTCCAGAAATCAATATAATTTTCTAAAAGTTTTGTTTTGTTTTCTACTTCAATTCCCCATTTTTTAATATCCTCAATATCTTTCAAATAAGACAAGACATGGTATGGATCTAAAAGATAACGATCAATTTCATTAAAATCCTGCAAAAGTGTTTTTGCCCAATTAGCAAACAGCTCAAATGACTGCTGATGCTGTTTATCTGTTACTGACAAATAAACCTCATAAAACTCAAACAACAGCTCAATAGAATCGACTGATCTAATGGATGCTACATCCTGCACAAAATCTTCAATACTGATAATTTCCGGAGAGAGAATAGTTTTTGATGTTTCTTTTTTAAGAGCTTCAATAAGAAAAACTTTAGCTCTTTTATTAGGCAGTACAATTGTGGTTTCAGAAAGTTTATCTGAATAATTTTGTATTACAACACCAGCAATTTTCTCTAAAAAAGACGTATTTATCATTTTATAAAAATAAAAAAAGCCATTCAATTAAGAATGGCTTTTCGGTATTATTTACAAAGTAAATTATAGTTTACCTTGGTATTTAGAACCAATATGTTTGATTTCAGTTCTTCTGTTTTGTGCTTTACCTGCAGCAGTTTTGTTACTTGCAACTGGTTGAGAAGATCCAAATCCTTTAGCTTCTAAATTTTCTGGATTAACACCTCTTTCAACTAAAGCGTTTAATACAGCATTAGCTCTGTCTTGAGATAATTTATCGTTGATTTTAGCAGAACCTGTGTTATCCGTGTGTCCTTCAATAGAGAATTTCGCGTTTGGATAGTTTTTAAGGATTTCTTTAATAGCGTCTAATCTAGCTGGAGTTTCTTTGTCACCAGTTTTGAAAGTAGCTTTACCAGAGTTAAAGTAGATAGCTCTAGCTTGAACTTTAAGATCTTCTAAAGCTTGAGAAGATACTTCTGGACATCCTCTGTTACTAGCTGGACCAGGAACTGTAGGACAATCATCATCTTTATCTAAAACTCCATCTTTATCAGCGTCTAAGAAAGGACAACCACCATTTTCTTTAGGACCAGCAACTGTAGGACATTTATCATCTTTATCAGCGATACCGTCACCGTCAGTGTCAGGACAACCTTTTAAAGCAGCTAAACCAGCAACATCTGGACAAGCATCATCTTTATCAGCAACACCGTCTCCGTCTCTATCAGGACAACCGTTTAATGCAGCTAAACCAAATTCATTTGGACAAGCATCAGAAGCATCAACAATTCCGTCACCGTCAGTATCAGGACATCCGTTGAATTGTTTTAAACCAGCAACATCTGGACAAGCATCATCTTTGTCATAGATTCCGTCTCCGTCAGTATCTTTACCTCCGAATTTGAAAACTAAACCTGCAGTGTGTTGGAAGTGAGATGGAGCATCTGGAACACCAGCTGCATCTTCTCTATCACCACTAACAGACCACTTGTATCTTGTAGCTAATTCAAGACCAATAGCATCAGTAAACCAGAAAGTAACACCAGCACCTGGGTTAACAGTTCCGTAGCTGCTATCTCCGAAGAAAGTATAACCTCCACCTACAGATAACGAAGGATCAACCACTTTAGATTTGATTAATTCTTGGAAGCTGTATTTGATTGTAGCATCAATTCCGTAGTACATCAAGTCGCCAGGATTAGTTACAACGTTTCCTCTTCCGTCATGCCCTGGAGCACTTGGAGCGAAAGTTACATATTTATCAATTTTGTTTACAGATCCTTGTAAACCAACTGAGAAACCACTACCTACATATCTAGACACACCAATGTAAGATAAAGAAGGAAGAATATTCCAGTTGTCTTTTACAGCGAAAGGCTGAGAGAAGTGTTGATCAAAAAACCCATGACCAGCACCTGAACTAGTCCTAGTATCCACAGCATTAACTCCGAAAGAGATAGCCCATGGATTGTTACTGTCTTGCGCGTGTGAGCTTAAACCCATCGCCATCAATACAGCAACTAAAAGTTTGTTAAGATGTTTCATACTTAATTTTTTTAATTACAATTTAGTTAATTACAAGCAAAAGTAACACCAAATTTTTTAAATACAAAATCAAATGTTAAAAAAAACCTACAAAAAAACGCCAAATGTGGCAATTATATAACTTTTAACATTTTACCTGTTAATTTAAAAGCTTCTATTGCCTTGTCTAAGTGTTCTTTGGTATGTGCTGCCGAAAGCTGCACTCTTATTCTCGCCTTATCTTTTGGAACTACAGGAAAGAAGAATCCTACTACATAAATGCCCAGCTTTAAAAGTTCGTCTGCCATTGTCTGAGATAATTTTGCATCGTAAAGCATCACCGGTACGATTGCAGAATCTCCATCAATTATATCAAAACCGGCTTCTTTCATTCCTTCTTTAAAATAATTAGTATTCCACTCCAGCTTATCTCTAAGGGTTGTGTCTTTTTCTAATAATTCAAATACTTTTATTGAAGCTCCAACAATTGAAGGCGCAAGTGAGTTTGAGAACAAATAAGGTCTTGATCGCTGACGAAGAATTTCAATTATTTCTTTTTTAGCCGTTGTATAACCTCCCATTGCCCCTCCAAGTGCCTTACCTAGAGTTCCAGTAATAATATCAACACGTCCCATTACACCTTTTGCTTCAAGCGTACCTTTTCCTGTTGCTCCTATAAATCCTGCAGCATGACATTCATCAACCATCACCATTGCATCGTACTTATCTGCAAGATCACAGATTTTATCTAAAGGCGCAACCAGACCGTCCATAGAAAAAACACCATCAGTTACAATTAATTTAAAACGGGCTCCCGCTTCATTTGCTTTGATTAACTGCTGTTCCAAATCTTCCATATTGTTATTTTCATAACGATAACGAGTCGCTTTACACAAACGAACCCCATCTATAATAGAAGCATGATTTAAACTATCTGAAATAATCGCATCGTTTTCTCCTAATAAAGGTTCAAAGACACCACCGTTTGCATCAAATGCAGCGGCATACAATATGGTATCTTCTGTACCATAAAAGTCAGCTATTTTTTTTTCTAATGTTTTATGAATATCCTGAGTCCCGCAAATAAATCGAACAGACGACATTCCGAAACCATGAGTATCCATTGCATCTTTTGCAGCCTGAACCACTTCTGGATGCGACGAAAGCCCTAAATAATTATTGGCACAAAAATTTAAAACTGTTTCTCCGGTCGAAATCGTAATTTCGGCACCTTGAGGCGATGTTATAATTCTCTCCTTTTTGAAAATACCATTTTCTTCGATTGTCTGCAGCTCACTTTGCAGATGTTCTTTAATTTTACCGTACATTTTTACACTTTATTTAAAACGTTAAAAATTAACAACTTAAGCCTAAAAAAGCCACATTATTTCTTTAACATCTGATTAATTTTTTCACAAATTTACCACTTCAATTTCCGACCCTATATATATCAAAGCCCTTTTTAACACTTTGTATCCTAAATCCTCAATTGCATCCTGATATTCTTGAATTTGCTGTTGATATTTTGAATTAATTGCGCCAGTTTTATAATCCAAAAGATATGCTTCTTTATTATTTGTCAGCACTACCCTGTCCGGTTTTAGAATTTTACCCGCTTTTTGCACAATAGTCTGCTCATTTAAAACTTTATGATTCCCATCAAAACAAATACTTAATTCAGGATGGTTTACAATTTCTTTGAGCGTTTTTAAAACCATTTCAGATTGATCTATTGTTATCAAACCATTTTCTAATGCTTTTACTACCGCAAGATCAACATCTGATTTATCTTTAACGAAAGCCAGGATTTCATGCACAATATTTCCATACGAAATCGCTTCTTGCTGATGTGTTCCCCACATTAACGCTTCTCGCTGTGCAATTTTTATATTTTTGGGATTTAAAACTTCTTTTACAATTGGAATCGTTTTTACTAAATCAACTGTTTTTTCAGATTTTGAAAGTCTTATTTTGTTTCCAAATTCGTATTCTAACTTCTCAGAATCATAAATTCCTTTATGCATCAAATATTTAATAAAATAAGATGCCATATTATTGGACATCTCACCGTCTTTTCTTTCTTTTAAAGATTGCGAAATAACATATAATTGTTCTTCGGCACGTGTTAATGCAACATACAAAACATTAATATTATCCAACAGCTCTTCTTGTTTTTTCAAATTAAAAACTATCGAAGCACTTTCTCCAAATCCTTCAACAGCACTGCTGTTATCAATCAAAGCTTTTGGAACTCCCAAATCTGTTTCTTCGGTATCGAGCCATAATTTATCTTTTGGTTTTCGATTATAATCCTCTTCTGCAAAAGGCATAATAACAACAGGAAACTCCAAACCTTTGGACTTGTGAATTGTCATAATTCGAACCGCATTATTTCCTTCTGGAGAAGGAATACTGAATTTCTCAGAATTCTTATCCCAAAAACTTAAAAAATCTGCCACACCAGCTTGATTTCGAATATCTCTTTCCAGAACGATATCCAAGAAAAACTGAACATAAGCATTTCCTTCGGATGGTAGAACAAACTTAGAAATGATTATTTCGACGGCTTCGTAAAGTGATTTTTTTCGAACATTTTCAAAAGAAAGAGAAACATCAAAAGTTAAAAGCCATTTTTCAAAATCTTCTTCAAATTTTTGAGCCATTCCCTGCGCAATGAAATCATGAACAGGCAATTCAATTTCTTTATTTTCAGCTAAAAAATGAAGAAAATTGGCTTTCGATTCCAAATCTGCATTGTTATTTAAATATCTCAGAAGATTTATAATCAAACGAACTTCGGTTGCATTTTTAATCATTAATGTTTCCGAAGATAAAAGCGGAATATTCTGTTCTGTTAAATAATTTGCAATAGCAATTCCCTGATCTCTTTTGCGGGTCAAAATCACAATATCTTTATATTCAAAACCTTCTCGAATTACTTTTTGAATTGTATTTAAGGTCGCCAAAACATACAAATCCGATTTTTCAATTACTTCTTCTTCATCTGCAGAATCTGATTTTTCGATTATCGGAAGAAACGAAATATTTACATAACCGCCTTTTTTTGAATTTGTATTTTGAAAGCTGTGATTTTCATACAAATCTTTATAATCTTCATTTGAAAACTCGGAAGAAATCAATTTAAAGAAAGCATTGTTAAACTCAATTACCTCACTGTAACTTCTATAATTTGTATTTAAATGTTTAATTGCCTTATCAGGATTATTGAATGGATTTACATCTTTGCTTAACTCAATAAACTGCTCCGCTTTCCCGCCTCTCCAGCGATAAATAGATTGTTTTGGATCTCCGACAATCATTAAAGTTCCTTTATTCCCTAAATCATCCAGACCTGAAAGCGAATTATCAATAAGCGGAATTAGATTCTGCCATTGCATTTCAGAAGTATCCTGAAATTCATCAATAAAAAAATGACGGTATCTTTCACCTAAACGCTCATAAATAAAAGGTGCAGGCTGATTCTGAATTTCGCGGTGAATAATCGCATTGAATTCTGAAATAGACAAAACATTTTGTTCTGATTGAATCTTTGCCAATTCATTGCTGACTGTATTCAATAATGAAAGCGGTGTTATATTTTTTAGGAAGGCTTTATAAAAATCTCTTTTTTCAAAATTTTTATAGATTTTACTCAGTATTTGAAGTAAATCCGGAATTATATTTTCGATTAAAGATTTGTCCTTAGCCGTTTTATTAATTGCAATATCATCAAATTCATGAAAGGTTTTATTGCGTGGATTAAATTTCCCATCACGAATACTTTCAAGGTGATTTGGAAAAGTCCCTCTTGAAAAAGATTTTAGATCGATTCCGTTTTTCTCGATTAAAGAAAGCGCTTCAATCGCAAATTGTTCGTTTTCAGATTCGAGTTCTTTACACAAAGCCAGCATTTTCTTTTTAATTTCGACAAACTCCTCGATTGTCTTATCATTAAAATGAAGAATTTCATTTCGATTATTTTCGTTCAAAACCAAACGTCCGGTTTCGAGAATTTCTCTCGAAATGTCCCAGCTTTTATCATCATCGGTTTTTTCCATCGTAAAATCGATCAGCAATTTAGTCAGCGTTTCGTCCTGACCAGCTTGAGCAATAATAGCATCGACGGCTTCAACCAGTAAATTTTCGGTATCCAAAGTAACCTCAAAAGTCATTGGCAGATTCAGGTCATGCGCAAAAGCCCGAATTACTTTGTGAGTAAATTTATCGATAGTAGAAATATCAAAAGCAGCATAATTGTGAATTAAATGCTTAATGATACTTTGAGATTTTACTTTTAACTGAATAATTGAAAGCCCGGTATCCCGAGATAAATCTTCCATTAAATCAACCGCTTTCGCAGAAGGCTCTTCTTTGGCAAACTCAGATAAACTCCCAACAATACGGCTTTTCATTTCATGAACGGCTTTGTTGGTAAAAGTTATGGCCAGAATATTACGATAAGCATCGTTTTTTGGAGAAGAAAGAATAATTTTCAGATATTCTTTAACCAAAGTATAGGTCTTTCCTGATCCTGCAGAAGCATCATAAATAGAAAAAGACGGACTTTGCATAATTCTGATTTTTTGTATTGTAAAAATAGCACAATAAATATTTAAATCCCAATAATGAAAAATTCCAAATTCCAATATCTGTGTGCAATGAACACTTTCAAATATTGGAATTTGGAATTTATTTTTTGAATTTTAAAATAATTTATGCGTGTTTTGGAAATGCTCTTTTATTGAAAACCAGCAATATTCCAACTCCTGTTGAAATCGCCATATCGGCCACATTAAAAATAGCATTAAAGAACATAAAATGCTTTCCTCCAAAAATTGGAAGCCAAGCTGGAAGATCACCTTCCCAGATAGGAAAATAGAACATATCTACCACCAAACCATGAAACCATGTTCCATAAGGCTGCGGCGAAAAGATTGTAGCTAAATTATGTGTGCTGTCATCAAAAATTACTCCGTAAAAAACAGAATCAATGATATTACCGGCTGCACCGGCAAAAATTAAAGCAATAGAAACTATCAAATAAGTTGAATGACGTTTCTTAACAGAATCGGCTAACCAATATCCAATTCCGCATACTGCAAAGATTCTAAAGACAGTCAAAATTAGTTTACCATATTCTCCAGGTATTCTTGTCCCCCAGGCCATTCCTTCATTTTCGATAAAATGAATTCTGAACCAATCAAAAATCACCACTTCATCACCTAAAACAAAGTTTGTTTTTACATAGATTTTAGAAAGCTGATCAACAATTAAAACTAAAAATATAAGGAAATACGCTTTTCGTAATGACATTTTATGAATTTTTGATGCGCAAAAGTAACAATTAAATCAAAAAAAACGCTCCATTTGGAACGTTAATTGTTTTGTAATAAAACTAAATACAAACATTTCATTTTGCATTTAACTTTGAAATCTATTTTTTAGCAGCTGTATTTGCCGGGCTGTCTGTAAAGAAATCCGATATAGATTTAAAAATACCTTTACTTGGTTTTCCGGCTGCAGCCCTCTTCGCTTCTGCCTTTTTTACCTCTGTTTTAAATTTAACTCGTAACTTTTCGAATTCCTTTAATCTGTGCTCGACGTCAGAATTCACATCTTTGAATTTCAATACTTTAGCCATAGTGTAAGTTTTTTAAGTAAAAAAATAAAATATTTAACGATTTGGTTTTACAATAATACATAATTTAATTTATATTTGTTAATAAAAATTAACACTTGTTTAGGACAAATCGCAACTACAACCTATAAAACCTTACCAAAAACGAACTAATTTTAACATTTCCCCAAACCTTACAAAAGTATGAATGAAATAACTACTATTCTAAACAATTTTTTGGTCGACACTAAAGCAAGCGCAGCTTTAATTTTAAACGGAAAAGGAAAACTAATCACTTCCTTAAATCTGGACTACAGCGACAGCATTGCAGCTATGAGCGCAGCAATTTTATCTATGAGCGAAAAATTTTTAATTGACCTGGAAAAAGGCGCTTTAAAACAACTTTACTTAAAAAGTTCCGATGGGGTTGTCGTCGGAAATAAAATAAGCGGTTCAAACTTCGTAATTGTTTTTTCAAAAGAAGGAAGCAACCTTGGCTTATTAATGCACTCTACCGATGAATTATCTGCAGAGCTAAGCAAAAATTCTTTATTAAAATAACATAATCTATTAACCACACCTAAACCCCAAAAACTATGAGTAACGACTTTTTAAACGTGTTTTTAAATGAAATGAAAACCAACGTAAACGGCTTTATAGCTGTAGCTGTAACAGAAATTGAGTCAGGATTAAGCTTTGGCAACATAACAGTTGACCCTGCTTTTGATCCTGAATTAGCTGCCGCTTACAACCTGGAAGTAGTAAAAGCAAAACTGAATGCTGTAAAAGCTTTAGGTTTAAATCAGGATATTGAGGATATCTTGATTACACTTTCAAACCAAATTCACATTATTGACATTTCACCAAACAAAAAGTTCATGATTTACCTTGCTGCAGATGCAAACAAAGCAAATCTTGGAATGACAAGAGCTGTTCTAAGAAAACACAAAGCTGATTTAGAAAAAAATCTTGCCTAAACCTAATTTTCAGTTTTAATTAGAATTGTCTCAAAAAAGACAGTTCTAATTAAAATATTTTTTCATCTTATTTCGACGACTTTTACTTTCTTACAAAAAGCAACTTTGCTTATTGTATATCATATTTATTGTTTGCAGTTAAATTCTTTCAAAAGAGACAGAGTATTAATTCTTCTCAAACTCAACAAACATTAAACAAAAAAAAAACGCCCCAAAAGGAGCGTTTATTTTTACTGAATTTTTATTATCTCTGCAAATTTTTAGCTTCGATGCTCATTGTTGCATGAGGAACGATTTTAAGCCTTTCTTTGCTGATTAATTTACCTGTTACTTTGCAAATACCGTAAGTTTTATTTTCTACACGGAAAAGCGCGTTTTTTAAATCACGGATAAACTTTTCTTGTCTAATAGCTAACTGAGAGTTTGCTTCTTTAGACATGGTCTCACTTCCTTCTTCAAAGGCTTTAAAAGTTGGAGATGTATCGTCTGTTCCGTTATTTAAATCATTCATATAAGCACTCTTGATTAAATCAAGATCTTCTTGCGCTTTTTTAATTTTTGCCTGGATTATTTCTTTGAACTCTGCTAAATCTGCGTCAGAGTATCTTGTAATTTCATCTATCATTTTATAACTATTTTGAAATTAATATCATTGTTTTAATATCATCAAACTCAATTTCTGTGCCGTTTTCTAAAGCGTCTGCAAAAACCAAATCATCTGTTAATGTTTCAGACTTAATATAGTCTTCATTTTTTAGAACGGCCTCTTCTAAATTACCGTCTCTTTTTATTTGAACTTTAATCTTATCAGTAACTTCAAATCCTGAATCTTTACGGATATTCTGAATTCTGTTTACTAATTCTCTCGCGATACCTTCATTTTTCAATTCCTCAGATATTGTGATGTCAAGTGCAACTGTAATTCCATTTGAATTTGCAACCAGCCATCCTTCGATATCCTGTGATGTTATTTCGACGTCTTCTAATGATAAAGTTACATTATTTCCAGAAATAACAATATCTAACGTTCCCTGCTTATCTAATTGATTAATCTGATCTGCAGAAAAACCTTGTATCTCCTTAGAAATCAAGCCCATGTCTTTTCCAAAACGCGGCCCAAGAGCTTTAAAATTAGGCTTAATCTGTTTCACTAAAATACCTGAAGCATCATCTAAAAGTTCGATTTCTTTCACGTTTACTTCGGCTTTTACAAGGTCAGAAATCGCCTCGATTTCAGCACGCTGATTGTCGTCAAGTACCGGAATCATTACCTTTTGCAGAGGCTGGCGAACTTTAATCATCTCTTTTTTACGCAGTGATAAAACCAAAGATGAGATCGTTTGCGCTTTCTGCATTTTGCTTTCCAACGTTTTATTAACAAAGTTTTCGACAAATTTCGGGAATTCAGCCAAGTGAACACTAGCAAAATCCTCGGTTCCCGTAGAAGCTGTCAAATCTCTGTATAATTTATCCATAAAAAATGGAGCCACTGGAGCGCTTAATTTGCTGATCGTAAGCAAACAAGTATAAAGCGTTTGGTAAGCTGCAATTTTATCTTTTGCATATTCCCCTTTCCAGAAACGACGACGGCATAAACGAACGTACCAGTTACTTAAGTTTTCCTGAACGAAGTCAGAAATTGCTCTTGTCGCTTTTGTTGGCTCATAATCTTCATAGCATTCGTCAACAAATTTGACTAACGAATGTAATTCAGAAATAATCCATTGGTCGATTTCTGGTCTTTCGTTTAACGGAATTTCAGCTTCAGCATATTTAAATCCGTCGATGTTTGCATATAACGAGAAGAATGAATAGGTATTGTAAAGTGTTCCGAAGAATTTACGTTTAACCTCAGCAATTCCTTCAAGGTCAAACTTCAAGTTATCCCACGGATTTGCATTCATAATCATATACCAGCGTGTAGCATCTGGACCGTTTTCTGCAATGGTTTTAAATGGGTCTATAGTATTTCCTTTACTCTTAGACATTTTAATCCCGTTTTTATCCAAAACAAGACCATTTGAAACTACGTTTTTGTATGCAATTTTATCAAAAACCAAAGTTCCGATAGCATGCAAAGTATAAAACCATCCACGTGTTTGATCTACTCCTTCAGCAATGAAATTTGCCGGAAAATCTTTGTTTCCGTCAATTTTATCTTTGTTCTCAAAAGGATAATGCCATTGTGCATAAGGCATTGCTCCAGAATCGAACCAAACGTCGATTAGATCACTTTCGCGCTTCATTGGTTTCCCAGAAGCTGAAACTAAAGTAATGGCATCAACTACATTTTTGTGCAAGTCAATTAAATCATAATTTGATTCAGACATGTTTCCGATTTCAAAATCTTTAAACGGATTTTCTTTTTGAAAACCTGCTTCGATTGATTTTTCGATTGCATTGTACAATTCTTCAACAGAACCGATAATAACTTCTTCTGTTTTATCTTCTGTTCTCCAAATTGGCAAAGGAATACCCCAATATCTAGAACGAGATAAGTTCCAATCATTAGCATTTTTAAGCCAATTTCCAAAACGTCCTTCACCAGTAGATTTAGGTTTCCAATTGATAGTTTCGTTCAGGTCGAACATCCTATCTTTTACATCGGTTACTTTGATGAACCATGAATCTAGAGGATAATATAATAACGGCTCGTCAGTTCTCCAGCTGTGTGGATAACTGTGCACGTATTTTTCAACTTTAAAAGCTTTGTTTTCTTCTTTAAGACGTATAGCGATTTCAACATCTACAGATTTCTCTGGCGCTTGTCCTGAATCGTAATATTCGTTTTTAACATATTTACCAGCCAAATCACCTACATGAGAAGTGAATTTTCCTTGTAAATCAACTAAAGGAACTGCTGTTCCGTTTTCATCAAGAACCAACATTGGCGGTACTTCTGGTTTTGCTTCTTTTGCTACTTTAGCATCATCTGCACCAAAAGTTGGAGCCGTATGCACAATTCCTGTTCCGTCTTCTGTTGTAACGAAATCTCCAGAAATTACTCTAAATGCGTTTTCAGCATTTTGGTATGGCAATACGTAAGGCAATAATTGCTCGTAACGAATTTCCACCAAATCTGCTCCTTTTGCCTCAGTTAAGATTTTGTACGGAAGTTTTTTGTCGCCATTTTTCACATTGTCAAAATCAGCGTCGTCTTCACTTAGGAAATATCCTTTTCCGAATTGTTTTCCAACTAAGTTTTTAGCTAAAACAACATTGATTGGCTCAAAAGTATATTGATTGAATGTTTTAACTAAAACATAGTCGATTTTTGGACCAACTGTTAAAGCTGTATTCGATGGCAATGTCCAAGGAGTTGTCGTCCAAGCTAAAATATGGATATCTCCAAATCCTTGTAAAAAGCTTGGCAAAGTTTCTGGCAAGGTTTTAAACTGCGCTACAATCGTAGTATCGGTAACATCTCTATAAGCTCCAGGCTGATTTACTTCGTGAGAAGATAATCCTGTTCCTGCTTTTGGAGAATACGGCTGTATAGTATAACCTTTGTACAACAAACCTTTATCGTAGATTTGTTTCAAAAGCCACCAAACAGATTCCATGTATTTTGGTTTATAAGTCACATATGGATCTTCCATATCTACCCAATACCCCATTTTTTCAGTCAAATCATTCCATACGTCAGTATAACGCATAACGGTTTTTTTACACGCTTCGTTATATTCTTCAATAGAAATCGTTTTACCAATATCTTCTTTTGTAATTCCTAATTCTTTTTCAGTTCCCAATTCTACAGGTAAACCGTGAGTATCCCATCCGGCTTTTCTTTTTACCTGAAAACCTTTTTGAGTTTTATATCTGCAAAAAATATCTTTAATCGCACGTGCCATTACGTGGTGAATTCCCGGTAATCCGTTTGCTGAAGGCGGACCTTCAAAAAATACGAAAGGTTCAGCACCTTCGCGAGTTGTTACACTCTTTTCAAATATATTTTCTTTCTTCCAAAAATCAAGAACTTCAGACGCTACCGCTGGTAAGTCAAGTCCTTTGTATTCAGTAAATTTTGTACTCATTTTATCCTTTTCTTAAACGAGGTGCGAAAGTAAGGAATTTTGAGGAAAATAGATAAAAGATGAAGGAAAAAAGACCATTTTGAACCAATTTATAACATATTTTTTAACAAATGCTAACGTTTTAAATGGTTTTAAAATAAAACAGAATAAAAATGGTTAAGATTTGAAACAAAAAAACTACAGCTGAAAACTGTAGTCCTTTTTTTATTTCATTTAAAATTAAGTTTTATTTACAAGCATCTAATGCTTCTACAAATTTCATCAACGAATTAAGATCGTTTTGAAATTCTGTTCCATTTGCCCTTGCAGCTAATTTTGGACAAGGCCTTGCGAGCTCAGCAAACTTAGATTTGGTATTCATCTGCCAGCCGACAGAACTTGTAGATGCACCAAAAGCTTCATTTTGTTTTTTTATGATTATCTCGCTATTTTGATATCCATATAACGAAATTGTTTTACCATTTAAAATCTCACGAACAAATCTAAAGACCGGTTTTGAACCTGCCCTTAAAGCTTCTTTGAAAGATACGGTTGAATAAAAATCATTTTCACGGATAACTAATCTTGTAACCTGATCTGCAAAATAAGTTTTGAAAATATGGTTATGATTTCCGTTTTCATCCGGAATACTTACTGAAATTTTTCGGTCTAGATTTTCTAATGCTCTTATTTTTGCATATCCGGAAACGGTATCATTTGTAGTCAGAATAAGAGAAACCAATTGGTATTTTGGATCGTTTTTCAGGAAATAATTAGGATCAAAATTAGCAACATCTACTTCTTCCTCTTTAACACCATTTGTTCGGGCTTCAACATCCATATGTCTGCTTGTAACCTGATTTACAGCAAAAATTTCTCTTAAACTTTCATTTTTAAGCTTCATACTTTTTCCATCAGAAGCATCGTATTTATTTTCGATTAACTTGTCGCACCAAATATCGGATTCATCCAGCATGTCTAAATAATGATAGATAACAGCCAGATTAAAATATGCTTCGTATCGCAGTTTTCTATGTCTTCTTTCATCTTCAGCATAAGTCTTATCAATTCCTTTAAAGTATTCAATTACCGGCTCTAGTTCTTTTTTTAAAGGAGCTACATCTTCATTATACTCCATTTTATTAAAAATTGCCTTTATACTTGAAAGTGTTTTAACACTGCTGTCATATTCTGGATGCTTTTTAGAGTCTAAAATCCAGACATAATCTGATGTCTGCTCCACACTATAACCATAGTCACGATTCAATCTTACATCCATACTTGAAGCAACGCGTGACAAATAGTTACTTCTTACTGCATACATCTCAACATCAATAAATTTTCGGGCATCATCAGGATTTGAAAATGAATTTTCTATTGTAAATGAATTTTCTAAACTATACTTTCTATTAAAGGATGCATCAGATGCACATTTAACAGAGAAACTTCCTAATTCTCGCACTTTAACTCCAGACACAAAAGAAACTTCAATTCTTTCTTTTCCATTTGAATCTTTTACTTTATTCTCAACTTTTCTTACTCCCAGCGGCAAAGTGATAGGATCCCATAAATCAACCGCAATTTCGAAGTAACCGCCTGAAGGCACATTTTTAAATCCATCTATAGAAAAATTATATTCCAAATTATCCTTGGCATCTTTAAACCAGGCAATACTAGTAGGATTAAGGGCTAAATGATAGGTTCTATTTTTTCTATCTACAACCGGTTTTGGAGGAAGGTTTACATAAGATACATTAAAACTATACGGATCTAAATCGACAGATTGAGAAAAAACGGGGTTTATTAAAATAAGAAGTAAAAAAGTAATTATTCTTTTCATATAAATTTGTTTTGGTGTGCCAAATATATGAAAATCGGATACAGTTATTAAGAAAAGATTTCTTTCAAAATATCCAGCGACTTAGGTTTTTTAAACCCATCTAAGTGAGCGCTGTAAAAATCAATTAAAACCCTAAGAAGTATCTGCCTTTCAACAACATGAAAGACTTTCTGACTGTTGTCAAATTTAAGATCAAGAAGTTTTTTAAGCAAATTGGTTTCATGTTCAGAAAGTGCTGTTGAAGTATGAAAGAGTGTAAAAATCCCTTCTTTCATTTCAAAATAAGGCAAATCAATTTCAGAAACATCTGGATAAAAACCAAGATATTTTGTGATTTCCAAAAGTAAAATCAAATGAAAATTAGAAATATCGTCATGGTGATCCAGCCAGGTTAAAGCAGTTTCTAAAAATACAAAAAGCGGTTCGTTTTTTTCTTCTTCCTGAATGGAATAATGAAGCATTTCAGACAAAAACATCACTATTGTGCTTTTAAAAATATCTGTATGAATGGTTTGAAAAGGAACTGCCGTTTTTATTTCTTTGAAGTTCTCAAGAGTCCCTTTGTTCTTATGGACAGCTTCGATTTCTAAAATAGATAATGGCTGAAAATACGCAATTTTCTGACTTGCTTTTCGGCTTGAAAACGCATCTCGTACAAAATAAGATTTCAGTCCGTTTGAAAGCGTAAAACATTTTACAATCAGGCTTTTTTCCTGAAATTTTAATGATGAGATTACTATTGCTTTGGTTTTGATTTGCACTATTTTATATTGTAGATTGCAGACTTTAGATTGTGGATTGTAAAAACTGAGACTGAGACATTAAAATTATCGAATTATCATAACCTTCTTAACCTTAGTTTCGCCGCCGTCTTGTGCTGAAATGAAAATCATGTAAACGCCTGACGATACTTTATACCTTCCAAAAGCAGTTGTATCCCACTCTATAGTTCCTCCTTCTGAAGTGGTTTCGTAAACCAAATTCCCTTCAATATCTGTAATTTTGATATTAGCCTTATCAATTAGGCCGGCAACTTTTACAGTTCCAGAATAAGTTGGCCTAACCGGATTTGGATATACATATACATTATTTAAATCTTCATTAGCACCAGTTGCAATTCCTTTAAAAGAAATCATTCCTTTATTTGTTGCAATAAAAACTTCGCCGGTAGAACTGTTAATTTTAATATCATTAATAGTATTACTTGGCAGAGGAGAATTATTAATTGTAAAATGATATTTGGTTTCCTGACCGTTTGGAGAAACCATAAAAATTCCTGAATCTACTGTACCAATCCATTTGTTATTAGCACCGTCGACTACAATAGAAGTAATAAACTGTTCGTACATTAATTCCTGAGCCAGATTATCATCTATAATGATTATTGGATTTGCTTTTAGCTGACTGTCTGTTTGAAAATTTCCAACATTAGACAGAACCCTTAACCCTTTTGTTGTTCCAATCCAAAGCTGGTTTTTTGTATCAACTGCTACCGATCTAACATCAGCTGACGGCAGATTTCCTGTATCGGTTCCAGTAGTTATCTTTTTAAAAACATTACCATTTTCATTAAATGCAATTACACCGTCATTATAAGTTGAGATCCATTTTGTATTATTTTTATCAATAACGATATTGGCGTAATTATTACTTTCGGCATCATTTAAAATTGTACTTGTGGCATAACTTACCCAATCTCCGTTTGTTTTTAAAACTTTCAATCCGTTTTTGACTCGACTGTTGGTTACCCAAAGATTTCCTGATTTGTCAAAAGCAGTTCCATTTATACGAACATCGATATAAGTCGGACCTTCAAAAGTAATTGACTCTAGACCGCTGTTTTTTTCGTTAAACAAATGATTCGGAATATCACTTTCTATTCGCAGCAATCCAGAGAAAAAGGAGCTCGCATAAACCTGCTTTTCATTATTTGGATTTACAATTACACGTGTAATTGACTTAGCATCATAAACTTCTGAATATGGAATATTTAACCACTTTGAGTTACTAAGTTTACTTATACCATAACTATCTAAAGGATAAGGATTATAATAAATATCATAATCTCCATAGACAGCCCAAAGTGAATTTGGCGAAGCATCAATTGAAAAAATATTATTGCGTATTGGACCATCGGGCGTATTGTTTTCAAAAGTTCCAATTCCTGAAAGTGCAGAAGAAAACAGACCTTTTTCTTTTGTTCCGATATAAATTATATCGCCTACAGCCGATGCACAGGAAAAAGTTAAATTAAGTTCTGGAAGCTGTGAGTTTACAATTTGACGGTTCAAAACCATCTGATTATTATAAACATAAGTGGTATTGGCAGTTGTAATAAATAAATTATGATTTACCACACGCATATCGACAGAAGGCTGTGGTAATTGTAAAAACCCAACAAAGGTACTTGAATTGAATCTATGTATATTTCCTGCTGAATTTATGGCAATCAATTCAGTATCTAATGCGCTTATACCTGACCAATCTCCGGAGTTTACAACTGTCCATTGACTAAAATCAATTAAATTGGGGTTTGTAATACTTGCTCTTCTAATACCGCTGGAAGTTGCAGCAAAAATAAATCCATTAAAAACTGCTGTTTGTTTTACACTTATCTCAGCTCCATTATCACCTATAAAATAAGTATCTCCGAATTGTAAAGTAGTCAAGTTGAACTGCACCATTCCAAAATCGCAGGAAACATATAGTAAACCATCATGCTCTAAGAAATGATTTATCTTTTTAACACTTGCAGGTAATTGTTTATTAATGATGTCTACTTTTTTTATCACACTGCCATCAGCCTCATTAATTACAGTCAACAGTCCATTTTCATAGCCTGTAATTGTTTTTTTAAAAGTCTGGCTGTAATAAACTGCAGATATAGTTTGTCCGGAAAGACCATCAACAGTTGTGATTGTTTTTAAAGCATTTGAAGCTGAATTTTTAGAAAACAATGCATTTTCTGAAGCTGTATAAATCGTTGTTGAAGATTCTGAAATATCTTTTATTTCATTAAACGAAAAATAACCCTGCCACGACAATTGACCTTGAGCAAAGCCAAATTGAAATAAAAGGAAAAACAAAAAGCACAGAAATCTTTTTACCATTATTTGATATTTTCAGATAGACAAATATACTACAAACGACAGTATTTGTTTTTTGTTCTTTATAAATAAAAAAATGCTCTCGATTTATCTTTAGAGACAAATGAGAGCATTTTTCAATTGTAATTAATCTTAAACTACACCTTGTGCAAGCATAGCATCGGCAACTTTAACAAATCCGGCAATGTTGGCTCCTTTTACATAGTTAACATAACCATCTTCTTCTGCACCATATTTTTTACATTGGTTGTGAATTCCAACCATGATTTCTTTCAATCTTAAATCTACCTCTTCGCTAGTCCAGTTTAAACGAATAGAGTTTTGTGTCATTTCTAATCCAGATGCAGCAACACCACCTGCATTTGCAGCTTTTCCAGGAGCAAAAAGAACTTTATTATCTAAGAAAAGTTTAATGGCATCTAATGTAGAAGGCATATTAGCAGCTTCTGTTACACATAAAACACCATTGTCGATTAGTTTTTTTGCGTCTTCTCCTGTCAATTCATTTTGAGTTGCACATGGAATAGCAATATCAACTTTTACTTCCCAAGGGCTTTTTCCTTTATGGAATACAGCTTTTGGATATTTTTCTAAATATCTTTCTGCTCTGTTATCACCAGTTGCTCTCATTTCAAGCATATGATCGATTTTTTCTCCAGAAATACCTTCTTCATCGTAAATATAACCATCAGGACCAGAAAGAGTAACTACTTTTCCTCCTAATTCATTTACTTTTAAAGCAACTCCCCAAGCTACGTTTCCAAATCCTGAAATCGCAACTCTTTTACCTTTAATTTCGTGACCAATAGTACGAAGCATTTGATCTGTAAAATAAACAACTCCATAACCTGTAGCTTCTGGTCTAATTAATGAACCACCATAAGCAAGACCTTTTCCGGTTAATACTCCGGTAAATTCATTTCTGATTCTTTTATACTGACCAAATAAATAACCAATTTCTCTGGCACCCACACCAATATCTCCGGCAGGAACATCAAGATCTGGACCAATATGACGGCATAACTCAGTCATAAATGACTGGCAGAAACGCATAATTTCGCCATCAGATTTTCCTTCAGGATCAAAATCAGAACCTCCTTTTCCTCCACCCATTGGAAGAGTTGTCAAACTATTTTTAAAAACTTGTTCGAATGCCAAAAATTTCAAAACAGATAAATTTACTGTATGATGAAATCTAATTCCTCCTTTATATGGACCAATTGCAGAATTCATCTGGATTCTAAATCCTCTATTTACAATTATTTCTCCTTTATCGTCAACCCACGGAACTCTAAAAATTATAGATCTTTCAGGCTCAGCTATTCTTAAAAGTAAATTTTTTCCATCGTATTTTTTTCTTTCTGCAATAAATGGAATTACTGTTTCAGCAAATTCTCTAACGGCTTGAAGGAATTCTGGCTCATTTGGATTTTTTGACTCAACCAGAGCCATAAATTCATTTATTTTTTGTTCCATTTTTAAAATAAATTATTCAAATAATAGTTTTATACTTAATCGTTTAAATAAGAAAATACGTTTTAAGAAAACGTTTTCGTTACAACAGACAAAGATACATCAAAATGAATATGATTTGTTATTTTTTTTCGTTTTTGAGATAGAATTGTGTTATTTCTAAACAATGCCGAAAATACAATTTTTCCCTTCCGAATTTACATCAAATCATTACAGTTAAAGTCAGAAAATTAAGTGTTTTGTTACTAATTGTTTAATAGACGAATTTTATATTTTGTTTGGACTAGCTTTTTTATATATTTGCCAATATTTTGAAAGCCCCAGACAATGCGTAAACACCTATATACCACAATTTTCGCCTTATTTAGTTTTTCAACAATTGCCACAGCGCAATCAAGTCTCGCGCATGAGATTGGAATTTTTGCAGGTCCTGTAACTTTACAATCTGATTTTGGTGAAAGACATAATGTTGACACCAACATTGGAAATACCGGTTTCGGTATTGGTTTAGCTCACTGGTTAAACTTTTCTGCTGCTAATAATCGTGAAAGCTTTTTTACTGAACATTTTAAAGTAAGATCTGAACTATCTTTCGCCCGTACAAATCTTAAACATTTTGGTCAATGGGTTGACAGAAAACCAAACGGATTACTTGCTCAGCAATTAAGAAATATGCATGCAACTTCTACCGTAGTAGGATTAGGATCTCAATTAGAATTTTCTCCTTTTATGAAAATACATGATTTTGAAAATACAATTAGAGGCTTCAGTCCGTATATGAGTGCTGGTTTCATGGTAAGTTATTATTCTACAAATGTTAGCTCTAAATTAGGAGAAATGACTCTTCCTAATGTAACACCAGGAAAATACTTAATGCCTTCTGATGGTCATGCACATGGTTTTGCCAGTGAAAATGGCATAGCATTATCTGCAACTGCAGCTATTGGTGTACATTACAAAATAACAACAATGAGTGACCTAATGTTTGAAACTCGTTTTCAGATGTACAACTCTGACTGGATTGATGGTTTAAACCCAAATAAAGACGTTTACAAAGAAAACAAATCAAATGACTGGCAGGTTTGGTTTAACTTTGGATACATTTATTATTTAGAATTCTAAAAAAATTACAACATAAAAAAAATCCCAAATTCCATAATATAAAGATTGGAATTTGGGATTTTTTATTTTTATAAAATTACTTTTTTATGCTAAAGCTTGCTCCAAATCAGCAATTAAGTCTTCTGCATCTTCAATACCAACACTTAGTCGGACAAGATCATCAGTAATTCCTACTTCTGCTCTTTTATCTGCGGGAATCGATGCGTGTGTCATTAAAGCCGGGTGATTTGCTAATGACTCTACCCCGCCTAAAGATTCAGCTAAAGTAAACACTTTAAGCTTCTCTAAAAATGCAATAGAATCTTCTTTTTTACCTGATTTAAAAGTAAAAGAAACCATTCCTCCAAAAGCTTTCATTTGTTTCTTAGCAATTTCATGAAACGGATGATTTTCTAATCCTGGATAATAAACTCTATTAATTTTAGGATGCTTGCTTAAATATTCAACTACTTTTTCTCCGTTTTCACAATGTCTTTGTACTCTTAAAGCTAAAGTTTTGATTCCTCTTAAAACCAAAAAGCTATCCATTGGCCCTAAAGTTGCTCCTGTAGCAAACTGCTGAAAGTGTAATTGTTCTCCTAAAGCTTCATCTTTTACAATTAAAGCTCCAGCAATTACATCAGAATGTCCTCCTAAATATTTTGTTGCAGAATGCATAACGATATCAGCTCCTAAATCAAGCGGTTTTTGCAAATATGGTGTTGCAAAAGTATTATCAACTGCAAACCAAATTTTATGTTCTTTAGTGATTTTAGCTACTTCAGCAATATCAGCTAATTTCATCAACGGGTTTGTAGGGGTTTCAACCCAAACTAATTTTGTATTTTCATTGATAAGTGATTTCAATTTTGCTAAATCTGTCATATCAACAAAATGAAACTTAATTCCTGAATCTTTATAAATTCTAGAAAACATACGGTAAGTTCCACCGTACAAATCATCCATTGCAATAACTTCATCACCGGCTTTAAACGATCTTAAAATACAATCTGTTGCAGCTAAACCAGAAGAAAAAGCCAATCCGCGTGTACCATTTTCAATACTTGCCAAAGCTTCTTCTAAAGCTGTACGAGTTGGGTTTGAAGCCCTGCTGTATTCATAATCAGCCAGAGGTTTTCCCGGGCTTGTCTGAATAAAAGTTGAAGTTTGATATACTGGAGGCATAACAGCACCGGTACTTGGATCATGATGCTGGCCACCATGTATTACTTTTGTATTGAATTTCATATAGTTATAAATTTTATTTCCTTAATTCTTGTACAAATTTACCTTTTAATTTATTTTATCGGGACACAACTTCTTACCTTTGTAGATAATTAACACTTTTTGATATGAAAAATTACATATTTACAATCTTATTGTGTTTGATTTTTACAAGTTGCAAAAAAGAGCTTTCATTTGAGAATGAAACATTTGAAGAAAAATCTACTATTCCGTGCAAAAACGACTGTCCGGATATCACAATAGAAGTCCCAATTGCTAAAAATAAAAAGGTTGTTGCTGACAGTATAAACAAAAAGGTATTTGCTGTCATAAAAGAAATTATATATTTTGGAGAAGATTCTACAAAAGTTAATGATTACAAATCATTATCAAAATCTTTTATTGCTTCTTATGAAGAAATGCACCAGAAATTTCCAAATGATACTTTTGGATGGGAAGGAAAAATAACCGGAAATGTTGAGTTTGAATCAGAGCAGATTGTAAACATCAAAATAGATCATTACACTTTTACTGGTGGTGCTCACGGTTATCAAGGTTTTAGATCTTTATTATTTAACAGAAAAACAGGAAAATTCATTTTTAACAAAGACCTTTTTAAAAATGAGAAAGAATTTAAGGCTTTCGCCGAAAAAGAATTCAGAGCCAAGTATCACATTCCAGAAAAAGCAAATATAAATGCAACCGGACTGATGTTTGAAAATGATAAATTCCAATTATCTCAGAATATTTTTTACACTTCTGAAGGTTTGCTTTTATATTACAACTCTTATGAAGCAGCATCTTATGCAGATGGCCCAAAAGAAATCGTATTTCCATACGATAAAGTGAGCAAATATTTGAAATATCAATAATCAGACACGATAAAAACCTCAGGACCTTAGGACCTTAGCCTCTCAGCAACTCAGAACCTTTATTGAACATCATATTTCATCTTCCTCAAAACTCTCAAAGCTTCTTTAAAAGATAAATAAGTCTGACTAAAAGGTTTTAAAAGCAATTTGGCATCAATCAATTTTTGTTTGGCATCATCAAAACCATTCAAATAACAAATCATAAAAGTTGAAGGCAGATTTTCCAGATCAGTTAATTCACGATCAGACAATGAGATTCCTTTTTCTAATTTTTGAAGCAGTGCCAGGTTAGAATTATAAATATGATACAACATTTTCCTATTGAATTCCGGAGGCTGAAAAAGTATCTCCCTGTCAATTTTATAATATCCATTATCAAAAAAGTGAATAGTTTGTTTTTCAAGAGGATAATAACTTGTTTTATCATTCAATCCTAAAGGAACATATTCAGTAATAGTAAAACTATCATCATCATAAAAAATGGTAACCACATCCTGAGCCGAATAAAAAAGCTTAACCTGTTCGTTTATTAATTCAATATCTACTCGTGATAAAAACGTTATTTCTCTGGATTTTTTAGGAACTCCTGCCCAGCAGATTACAAACAGTTCTTTAAAAACCCGATATTTTGGCGACATATCTTTATGTCTGAAATTCATAAAATCGATTACACCATCAAGAGTGTATTGAATACTGTTTCGGGAACTGTTCTCGATACCAATTACGGTTTCGGTGTTTTGATAATTCTTTTCAATTTCTTCATGCTCTTCTACCGGAGTAGAATTACTTCCTCTTCGCACAAATATGCTATTGGCAGGTATAGTATGAATACCTTTTTTAAAATAGGAAATCTGACTTTTGGGCTTAATAGTTACCAGACCAATAACTTTATCTTTTGGTAGATTTGGAAACGGAACATTTTCGTATTGAATTCTTGGAGGATTTTCAAGAAAGGCATTAACAAGATTCTGAATTCGGCTGTCATCAAAGAAATCATCACCTACAATTTCATTATCCTGATCTTCAACACCCACAACGATATAAGAATTATTCGCTGGATTAGAGTTTGAAAGTGCGCAGATATGTTTTAAAAACTTTGCTTTTCCTTCTCTGGAATGAAGATTCAACTGCCTTTTTTTATCATAAAAACTGCTCTCGTCATTGTGAGCCAGTAGGTTTTTTATTAAAAGACGTTTATTAATCATTCTTTTTTCAGATTATTATACTAGCTTAGATTTTAAGACTTCTTAGATTTCAAACTATAATAAACTTCAAATCTAAGAAGTCTAAGTTAGTCTAAAAATCTGAGTTAGTCTCTTTTTACAATTGTGGAAGATGCCTGCGCGGTGCTCATTACAACTAAATCAGCGATATTTACATGATACGGTCTTGAAACCACAAAATGAATTATATCTGCAATATCTTCTGCCTGAAGCGGATCAAATCCTTTATAAACATTTGAAGCTCTTTCGACATCACCTTTAAAACGCACTTCACTGAATTCTGTTGCGACCATTCCGGGATGAATGGCGCCAACTCTAATTCCAAATGGATTCAAATCTATTCGCATACCTGCAGTAATGGCATCAACGGCATGTTTGGTTCCGCAATACACATTTCCGTTTGGATAAACTTCTTTTGCAGCTGTTGAACCAATATTAATAATGTGTCCGGATTTTTTAGCAGTCATTTTCGGGATTACTGCTTTAGAAACATACAAAAGTCCTTTTACATTAATATCAATCATGGCGTCCCAATCGTCTAGATCTCCTGTTTGAATTGGATCTAAACCGTGTGCATTTCCGGCATTATTAATTAAAATATCAATATCTGAAAATTCAACAGGAAGTGCTTCGATTTTTCCAAGAACTTCATTTTTATCACGAACATCAAAAGAAAGCGAATGTACATCTGTAAAAGCAGAAAGTTCTTTTTCTAATTCTTCCAAACGTTCTTTACGTCTGCCGCAAAGGATAATTTTAAAATTGTTTTTTGCTAAAATCTGAGCCGTTGCTTTTCCAATTCCGCTTGTAGCACCAGTAATTAAAACTGTTTTTTTCATTATGAGTATTTGTTTTTGCCCACTGATTTTACGGATTAAACAGATTTACATTGTAATTTTTTAAATCCGTAAAATCTGTGGCCAATATTTTTATTTAAGCCACATCGTCGCCCATACTTTCTGTCCAGATAGCAAACCAGTCTTCTTTGTCCATATCAAGCTCAACTGCTTTTACTAAAGATTGAATTCTGGCAACGTTAACAGTTCCTGCAATTGGAATAACATTAGCAGGATGTTTTAAAATCCAGGCCAATAAAAGCGTATCTGCACCTAAATGATATTTTTCAAGCAAAGTCGAGAATAGTTTTTTCAAACGACGCGTTTTTTTGGTGTCTTCTCTAAAAACAGTTCCAAGCGGATTCCATGATAACGGACGGATTCCGTTTGTCTGCATATAATCTAAACTTCCGTCGATCATTGGTTCATAATGAGTTGCTGAAAACTGTACCTGATTATAACTCACTTCTGTTTTCTGGCGAATTAACTCCGTTTGAGAACTTGTAAAATTCGAAAGTCCGAAATCTAAAATCTTTCCTTCCGATTTTAATTTTTCTACAGCTTCTGCAATTTCATCTGCCTGCATTAACGGACTTGGTCTGTGCAGTAAAAATAAATCAACATAATCTGTTTTCAATTTCTTTAAAGATTCTTCAACAGACCAAATGATGTAGTCTTTAGAATAATCGTAATGTTTGATTTTGTTTTTACGGCTTTCAGTTACCAGCTGAATACCGCATTTTGTTATTAATTGTAATTTTTCGCGCGAGATCTTACTGTCTTTAAAGGCCTTACCAAAATCGGCTTCGGTCGTATAATCACCGTAAATATCGGCGTGGTCAAAAGTTGTGATTTTGTTTTCGATACAGATTTGTATCATGTTTTCCATTTCTTTTGATGTAAGGTTTTTATCCCAAACACCCCAATTCATAGTGCCCGAAATTATAGGCGATAATGCTGTTTTGCTCATGGTTATATTGAGTTATTTTTGGTAATAAATATGCTTTTGAAAAACATATTCATCAAAGTTCTTAAAAATATAAAAATAGATTCACAATTCGTCCTTAAAATTAGGTGTTTGGTCGAAGTTTTAACCATTCTTTAACATCTTACTTCTCAAAAAATATTCAATTTGCACTCTCAAAAATTAGGCGTACAAATCAAGGTTTTTAAAAATATTTATATGGAAGAAAATACAACGACTTTAGACATTAGAGCGATAAATGAAAAAATTGAGAGAGAAAGTGCTTTTATAGACCTTCTTACAATGGAAATGAACAAAGTTATTGTGGGCCAGAAACACATGGTCGAGCGTCTATTAATCGGTCTTTTGGGTCAGGGGCATATTTTACTTGAAGGTGTTCCCGGTTTAGCAAAAACTTTAGCGATTAATACGTTGTCACAAGCGGTTCAAGGTTCTTTCAGCCGTATCCAGTTTACACCAGACTTACTTCCTGCCGATGTTATCGGAACCATGATTTACAACATCAAAGCAAACGAATTTTCTATTAAAAAAGGACCAATTTTTGCCAATTTCGTCCTTGCCGATGAGATTAACCGTGCGCCTGCAAAAGTACAATCTGCACTTTTAGAGGCGATGCAGGAAAAACAAGTTACAATTGGTGACTCTACTTTCAAATTAGACCGTCCGTTTTTAGTTTTAGCAACTCAAAACCCTGTTGAACAGGAAGGAACATATGCACTGCCTGAAGCTCAGGTTGACCGTTTTATGTTGAAAACGGTAATTGATTACCCAAAAATTGACGAAGAACGTTTTGTAATCCGCCAGAACTTAAAAGGAAGTTACGAAAAAGTAAACCCTGTAGTTTCTGTAGATCAAATTTTACGTGCGCAGGAAGCGGTTCGTGAAGTTTATATGGATGAAAAAATTGAAAAATATATCTTAGATATCATCTTTGCTACACGTTATCCAGAAAAATACAAATTAGCCGACTTAAAACCGCTTATCAGTTTTGGAGCATCTCCGCGTGGAAGTATCAACTTAGCAAATGCTGCTAAATGTTACGCATTCATTAAACGCCGTGGTTATGTAATTCCAGAAGATGTTCGCGCTGTTGTGCATGATGTATTACGTCACAGAGTTGGGATAACATACGAGGCTGAAGCCGAAAATATTACTTCTGTAGACATTATCAACAAAATCGTAAACGAGATTGAAGTACCTTAAAAAGTTGATGGTTGATAGTTTTTTGTTGATGGTTCTTTTGCTATCAACCAACAACCATAAACCATAAACCAAACAAAAAATGGATACAAAAGAGCTTTTAAAAAAAGTACGGAAAATAGAAATCAAGACCAAAAGACTGAGCAATCATATCTTTTCGGGTGAATACCACTCTTCATTTAAAGGACGAGGAATGACGTTTAGCGAGGTGCGTCAATACCAATACGGAGATGATATTCGTAACATCGATTGGAATGTAACCGCACGCTACAATGAAGCCCACGTAAAAGTTTTTGAAGAAGAACGCGAATTAACCATGGTTTTAATGGTTGATATTTCGGGTTCTGAGGGTTTTGGTTCAAAAAGTCAGTTTAAAAAAGACATCGTAACAGAGATTGCTGCAACGATGGCTTTTTCGGCTACACAAAATAATGATAAGATTGGATTAATCTTATTTTCTGACAATGTCGAATTATACATTCCGCCCAAAAAAGGCCGTTCGCATGTTTTGAGAATTATTCGTGAATTAATCGAATTCGAACCAAAAAGTCAGAAAACAGATGTTTCACAGGCTTTAAAATTCTTATCAGGAACTCAAAAAAAGAAAGCAATTGTTTTTATGATTTCAGATTTTATGTCTGAAAATTATGAACAGACCTTAAAAATTGCTTCAAAAAAGCATGACCTTACAGGCGTTCGTGTGTACGATATCCGCGAAGAAAAAATTCCGAATTTAGGAATAGTAACGATGTTAGATGCCGAAACCGGAAAAACGCAGTTAGTCGATACAGGTTCAAAAACCGTGCGAATGAATTACGAAAAACATTATCAGGAAAGAGTAAATTATTTCAAAGATACATTTCGTAAATCTGGTGCAGGTATTGTTCACACAAGAGTCGACGAAAATTACGTAACTAAACTATTAGGTTATTTTAAATCAAGGTAAGATTTTTGATTTATGATTAACGATTTTTGATTTATGATCTATTATGATTATAACAAAAAGAAAGAATTAAGAAATGACTAAACAAGAATTAGAAAATAGATTAATTGATTTTGCTGCGAGCATAATATTACTAACCATTACATTTGAAAAGAATTACGCTGGAAATCATTTATTAGGTCAGATAACTCGTTCTAGTACATCACCAGCCTTAAATTATGGAGAAGCACAAAGTGCAGAAAGTAAAAAAGATTTTATCCATATAATGGGAATTTGTCTGAAAGAATTAAGAGAAACATTTGTTTGTTTAAAAATAATAGAAAAAGCAAATCTTTCAACAGATCATGAACGTTTAACAAGAGCAAAAACAGAAGCTAACCAATTAATCTCAATTTTTGTTTCAAGTATTAAAACATCAAAAAATAATCCATAAAAAACAAAGATTACGATTTAAGTTTCATAATAAATCTGAAATCAAAAATCGTTAATCTTCAATCGTTAATCATAATGAAATTAAAGTTTTACATCTTTTTATTTTTGCTTTCTTCAGCTGTTTTTTCTCAAAAACAAGTTGAAACTAGTATTGATACAACAAAAAATAAAATTGGAGCCGAATTTAAGTTGACTCTTAAAACGGTTGTAAATGCTAATTCAAAAGTTGTTTTCCCAAAAGACAAAAGATTCGGAGCGCTGGAAGTAATTCAGTCTTATCCGGTTGATACCGTTAAAAAAGACGGCAGTTATGAATTAATCAAAAAGTATGGATTAACACAATTTGATTCAGGAAGATATGTAATTCCGAGTGTAAAGATTCTTATTGATAAAAAGCCTTATTTCTCAGATTCTATTCGTGTAGAAGTTGCTAATGTAAAAGTCGATACTTTACAGCAAAAAATGTATGACATCAAAGACATTACCCCTGCAGAAGATGGTATTGGCGACTGGTGGAAATATGTTTTGGCATTAGTTATAATTCTTGCAATTGGTGCGGGAATTTATTGGTATGTTAAAAAACATCAGAAAAAGAAAATAGAAGAAGAAGTTTATAAAACACCTATTGAAAAAGCAACAAGCCTGCTGAACAATTTGGAACAAAAAGAGCTGGTTCAAAAAGGAGAAATTAAAGAATACTACAGCGAATTAACAGATATTGCCCGTAACTATATTGAAGAAGCAATTCATATTCCGGCAATGGAAAGTACAACTTCTGAATTGATTCAGGCAATCAGAACTGCTTCGACTAAAAAGAAAATGACTTTAACACCGGAAACGGTAGAAAATCTGGAACGTGTTTTACGTCAGGCCGACTTAGTAAAATTTGCTAAATCGAAACCGCTTGACTTTGAAATTACGGAAGACCGAAATAAAATTCAGAAAGTAATTTTAACGCTTGATAACGCGATTCCAACTGAAGTTCCGGCTGAAGAAGAAGATCAGTTATTAAACGAAGCTCAAAAACAAAAGCAAATTCAGCTTCAGTTAAAAAAACAAAGAAACAAGCGAATTGCAATTGCCGTTGGTTCAGTTGTCTTTTTATTATTAGCAACTACAACTTTCTTTGTTGCTACAAAAGGTTTTGCATACGTAAAAGACAATGTTATTGGTCATCCGTCTAAAGAATTATTAGAAGGAGAATGGGTAAAAAGTGAATACGGAAATCCTGGTGTAATTATCGAAACTCCAAAGGTTTTAAAACGTATGGATGCCTTAAAAGCACTTCCAAAAGAAACAATGGCTTTAATTAAGGAAATGCAGCTTTTTGTTTATGGAAGTATGATTGATAATTTTTATGTAGCCGTTTCGACTACTAAATTCAAAAATCCAACTGACATTGATTTATCTAAAGCTTTAGAAGGAAGCTTAAAAGTAATTGAACTTCAAGGCGGACAAAATATCATTGTAAAACAAGAAGATTTCCAGACAAATCAAGGTATTCAGGGAGTAAAAGGTTACGGAACCATGAGCATTTTAAACCCTACAACGAAAACAAGTACAAAGGCATATTATGAAATCCTGCTTTTTAAACAAGATCAGGGATTACAGCAAATCATCATTTTACATGAAGAAGGCGACACGTATGCTAACGATATTACAACCCGAATTTTAAATTCTGTTGAACTTAAAAAAGCAAGTAACTAATGAATAATAAGATCACTTTTTTAAATCCGGAATTCTTTTGGTTGTTTCTATTAATTCCAATTGTCATTGGATGGTTTTTCTGGAAAAGAAACCAGCAGTCGGCTACATTAAAAATGAGTTCAACAGCGGGTTTCAAAAACAGCCAGTCGCTTTTAACAAAGCTAAAACCTTGTTTATACGTTTTTAGAATTATAGCTTTAAGTTCACTAATTATAGCATTAGCGAGACCAAGAACGGTAGACATCAGCAACCAGACTAAAACAACAAAAGGAATTGACATTGTAATGGCAATTGACGTTTCTGGCTCTATGCTTGCAAAAGATTTAAAGCCAAACCGTATGGAAGCTTTAAAAAGAGTTGCTGCGGATTTTGTTGAAGAACGTCCAAATGATAGAATTGGTTTAGTTTTATATGCTTCAGAGGCGTATACAAAAACGCCCGTTACAAGCGATAAACCTATTATTCTGGAAGCCATAAAAGGTATTCGATACGATACTGTTTTACAAGACGGAACAGGAATTGGTATGGGATTAGCAACTGCGGTAAACCGTTTAAAAGACAGTAAAGCAAAAAGCCGCGTTATTATTTTATTGACAGACGGTGTAAACAACGCTGGTTTTATTGAACCTGAAACCGCAGCAGACATTGCCAAACAATACGGAATAAAAGTATACACCATTGGTCTTGGTACAAATGGAATGGCAGAATCCCCATACGCATACGCACCAAACGGAGGTTTTTTATTCAAAATGCAGAAAGTTGAAATCGATGAAAGATTAATGAAAAGTATTGCTCAAAAAACAGATGGAACGTATTTTAGAGCAACAAGCAATGATAAATTAGCCGAAATATACAATTCGATTAACAAATTAGAAACAACAGAAATACAGGAATTAAAATTCTACGATTACGATGAAAAATACAGAATCTTTGTTTTAGTCGCAGCATTTTTATTATTGTTAGAAGTTGGTTTAAGAAATACAGTTTACAGAAGCTTTATTTAATATTTTAGTCGCAGTCACGGTTTACAGTTAACAACTGAAAACTGCGGCTGAAAACTGCGGCTGAAAACTAGAATTAAAAAATGGAATTAGACGAAAAAAAATATTTATATCTCTTACTATTACTCCCAATTGTGGTGTGTATTTTCTTTTTCAATTTGTATTGGAAAAGAAAAAAACAACGTGAATTTGGTGATATCGAAATGGTAAAAAAACTGAGTCCCGAAACATCTGTTTTTAAACCAGTTTTAAAATTATCGATATTGCTTTTGGCTTTAGCATGCTTAATTATCGGGTTAGTAAATCCGAAAATTGGAACTAAAATGGAAACAGTAAAACGTGAAGGTATTGATATCGTTTTTGCTGTCGACGTTTCTAAAAGTATGCTGGCAGAAGACGTTGCGCCAAGCCGTTTAGATAAAAGCAAGCAATTAGTTTCTCAGATCATCAATTCATTAGGAAATGACAGAATTGGAATTGTAGCCTATGCAGGAAGTGCATTCCCGGTTTTACCAATCACATCTGATTACAGCGTTGCCAAAATGTTTCTGCAGAGTATGAGTCCTGATATGGTTTCATCACAAGGAACCTCTCTTGATGAAGCTATTAGATTGTCTGCTACATATTTTGATGAAAAAAGCAAAACAAGTAAACTTTTGATTTTAATTTCTGATGGTGAAGATCATTCTGAAGGCGCTTCTGCTGCGGCCGAAGAAGCTAACAAAATTGGAATGAAAATCATTACCGTGGGTGTTGGAACAGAAAAAGGAGGAACTATTCCTTTAAAAGAAAATGGAGTTGTAAAAAATTACCAGAAAGATCAGGATGGGCAAACGGTAATTACAAAACTAAATCAGGAAGGTTTAAAAACTATTGCAAAAGCCACAAAAGGCGGTTATGTTTACGGCGGGAATACAAAAGAGGTTTTGGAGTATATTAAAAATGCCTTAAATAATATTCAGAAAACCGAATTTGAATCGACACAAATGGCCGATTTTCAATCGCAGTTTCAATGGTTCATCGGTTTTGGATTCTTGTTGTTATTTATAGACATTTTCCTTTTAGAAAGAAAAACAAACTGGATTAAAGAGTTGAATTTATTCAACGAAAAGAAATAAAGATTCCTTTTTAAAATCGGAACAAAAAATAAAAAAATTAGAATGAAAAATTTACTTCTTTATATTTTACTAACGCTTTCTTTTGCAGCTGCTGCTCAGGAAAAAGACAAGACATTGCCTGATGCCAATGAAGAATATAAGCAGAATAAATTTACTGAAGCAGAGGCCAATTATAGAATTTCGGCGTCAAAATTTTCAAAACGCGCTGCCGGGTCTTACAATTTAGGAAACTCAATTTACAGACAAAACCAGCCTTCTGAAGCAAAATACGCTTACGCTAATGCCATAAAAAGAGCTAAAACAAGACCAGAAAAGCATAAAGCTTATCACAATCTTGGAAATGTTTTTATGAAAGAGAAAGATTATTCGCAGGCTGTTGAAGCATACAAAGAGGCTTTACGTAACGATCCAACCGATGATGAAACACGTTACAACTATGCGTATGCAAAACAAAAGCTAAAAGAAAATCCGCCTAAAAACGATAAAAACAAAGACAAGAATAAGGATAAGGACAAGGATAAAAACAAAGATAAAGACAAAGACAAGGACAAAAATAAAGACAAGGATAAGGACAAAGACAAGAAAGACGATAAAGGCGACAAAGACAAGGACAAAAAAGATGGCAAAAATGATCCTAAAAAAGATGACAAGTCTGACAATAAAGGAGAACCAAAACCAATGCCTGGAGGAATTTCAAAAGAACGTGTTCAGAACTTGTTAGATGCCGTAAACAACGAAGAAAAGAAAATTCAAGATAAAGTAAACGCTCAAAAAGTAAAACCTAATACTAAAAAACCAGAGAAAGACTGGTAAAATAAGTTGAATCGTTTAATCGTTATTAATTTGTTTATTTATTAAACAATTTGGCGAATAAACGATTTAGCAGTTAAACAAACAATGATCAAACATTAATGAAAAGATATCTAATTCTATTACTACTCGCTTTTCAAGGCCTTATGGCTCAAGTTCAATTTGAAGCCAAAGTAAGCAAAAACACGCTTGGACTTAACGAAAGACTCCGTATTGATTTTATTATGAATGTTGACGGAGATAATTTTGATCAGCCTGCATTTGAAGGTTTTAAACTTGTAGCCGGACCAAGCCAGCAAATCAGCCAGTCTTGGATTAACGGACGCAGCTCTTTTCAAAAAGTGTACTCTTATATTTTACAGCCTGAAAAAAAAGGAACTGTTATTATCAAACAAGCAGCAATAGAATATAACGGCCAGATTTATAAAACGTCTCCCATAAAAGTTACAGTTACGAATGCTGTAGCACAGGAACGAGATCCAAATGATTACAGACAGCAAGGCGGTGCATCTGGAAATGAATTACTACAATTAGTTGCAGAAGTCTCTAAAACAACTCCGTACGTAAACGAGCCTATTACAGTTGTTTACAAATTGTATTTTAATGAAATTGGTGTTACCGGATTTAGAGAACTTGCTAAACCTAAATACAATGATTTCTGGAATCAGAATATTGATATCAAACAATTGGTAATGGAAGAAGGCAGTTATCAGGGTCAGAGATGTCATTATGTAGTATTAAAGAAAACTATTCTGTATCCTCAAAAATCAGGAAGATTAACAATTGAACCTCTTTCATTGGATATTGGAGTACAGCTGCCAACAAACCGCCGTGATATGTTTGGCCAGATGATTATTGCCGAAGACAATAAAATTGTAACTACCGGAGCTAAAGGAATCAGTGTAAGACCGCTTCCTGAAACTGGCAAACCAGAAGGTTTTACAGGAGCAGTTGGTAAATTTAATTTTACAGTTACTCCGTCAAGAACAACATTAAAAAGCGGAGAAGGTTTAGATTTAATTGTGAGTGCTTCAGGAACAGGAAACATGAAATTGTTTACACTTCCAAAACCTGTTGTTCCAAATGCATTAGAAATGTATGATCCGGTTCATGATGAAAAAGTAACCACGTCATTGTCTGGAATGTCTGGAAAAATAACCGACAAATACACTATTATTCCGCAGTATAAAGGAAAATACGCCATTAAACCAATGACGTTCTCATATTTTGATTTGAGTACAAATTCATATAAAACCATAACTTCTCCAGAAATTATGGTCGATGTTTTAGACGGTCCGACTTTAGCAGAAGCAAACCCTTCTACTGCATCTAAAAATGTTATTACAAAAACAGAACAGTTTAAATATATTAAACCAAAAACAACTTTAGTAAGCATTGCTAAAAATGATTTTTATGGTTCAGATTTGTATTATGCTTTGTTATTCTTCCCATTTGCTATTATTCCGATCATCATTTTGGCTAAGAAGAAAAAAGAAGCGATTGATAGTGATGTAACTGGAAACAGAATCAGAATGAACAATAAACTTGCGAAGAAATATTTATCGCAGGCTAAAAAACAGCTTAACAACAAAGAAGCTTTTTATATTGCTCTGGAAAAAGCAATGCATAATTTCTTAAAAGCAAAACTGCATATTGAAACAACTGAAATGAGTAAAGATAATATTCGTGAATTGCTTTTATCAAGAAATGCAAACCCTGAAACGGTTCAAAATTTCATTAATTTGACTGAAAACTGTGAATTCGCACGTTATGCTCCGGCATCAAGCGCTTCGATTCAGCAGGATTATGATAAAGCGGTTTTAATTATTTCAGAATTAGAAAAGCAAATCGTTTAGTTTTTAACTTAAAAATCAAACCCGACAGGTTTTAAAAACCTGTCGGGTTTAACTAGATAATAATGAAAAATATACTATATCTCTTTTTATTAATCTCACAGGTTTTCTTTGCTCAGAGCAGCTTTGAAAAAGGAAATGCTTTGTACCAAAAGGGACAATATCAGGAAGCTGTTCAGGTTTATGAAGATATTATTAAAGAAAACAAACAGCAGTCAGCAGAGTTATATTTTAACCTGGCAAATAGTTATTACAAACTAAATAAGGTTGCTCCTTCTATCTATAATTATGAAAAAGCATTGGTACTAAAACCAAATGACCCTGAGACTTTGAATAACCTGAAATTTGCCAAAAAACTAACAATTGATGAAATTAAAGAAGTTCCAAAAGTAGGTTTTGCAAAACTGATTCAAAACTTTACCAGCATTTTTGATTACAATCAATGGGCAAAAATTTCTGTTGCTATTGCCTTTTTGTTTTTGCTTAGTTTTATTGGTTATTATTTTTCACAGCTTACCCTTACTAAAAGAATTTACTTTATTGCAATGTTCATTTTCTTAGTAGCAATATTATTAAGTGTTTCGGCCGGAATGTCTGAAAAAAACCATTTTGACAATGATCGTCCTGCCATTGTATTTTCTGAATTAAGCGAAGTTCGAAGCGAACCGCAAAAAGCAGGTTCTGCCATTATATTACTTCATGAAGGCGCAAAAGTCTATGTTATGGAAACCGTTGGAAAATGGAAAAAAATAGAATTAACAGACGGTCAGGAAGGCTGGATTGATGCTTCGACCATTAAGGAAGTAAAGTAAGCTTAAATCTCAATAAAAAAAATCCCAAATTCCAACTTATCAATTCTGGAATTTGGGATTTTCTTTTTTACATTGTTTTTAAAAAGTATAGATTTTTAAAGGCGTCACGCAATAATCCAGTTTTATATCAGATTCAAAAACGTCATCAATCTGATCAACCGATTCAAAGAAAGAAAGACCGATTTTTATGGTTTCGGGTTTACAATTGGCTAAGAATTTATCATAAAATCCTTTTCCGTAACCAATTCGGTTTCCAAAAACATCAAAAGCTAAAAGCGGTACAAAAACAACTTCTATATTTTCTGTTGGAACAGGAAGTCCGTTTACCGGCTCCGGAATATTGTATTCGTTTTTTTTGATTTTGGTATTATCCGTCAATAAAAAATGAGACATTTCTCTGGTTTCAAAATCACTTTTTGAAATCACAATTTCTTTATCTTTTCCAGAAAGTAAATGCAGAATAAACTCCGTATCGATTTCTTTTTGTTCCACAATAGGAAGAAAAACATGATAATAGGTTTTATCCCAAATAGGCATCTGAATCAAATTATTGGCTGTAGCCAGACTTTTTTCTTCGATATCACTTTCAGAAAGTGCTGCCCGAAGTTTTTTATAATGAAGTCGTAATTCTTTTTTATTCGTCGGCATTTACAGGAGAATTTTTAGATATATGATAAATTGCATCGCCTTCGTAAACAATTGGTGAATGATTGGCATTAATAACATATCCGTCATGCGGCGCTTTTACTTTCTGCTCAAACTTTCCAAACGGATCTGTAATTATAGCTAAGATAGTACCTTTGGTTACAAACTTACCCGCCATATTATAATCATGCAGCAAACCGGAGCATTTTGCACGCAGCCAAACTGAATATTTTATATAGATAGACGATTCTAAAGCTGGCTCTACAATATGTTTAAGATCCAGCATGTTTAAATAATTCAATAACCGCTTCGCTCCTTTCACTCCTTCATTGGCGACAGCATCATTTATATCAAGCGATTTTCCTCCTTCAAAAAGCAGCATTTTAATATTCGCTTTTTCGCAGGTATTTCTAAAAGAACCTCCAATATTTTTTGAATACAAAGTAAAAGGCGCATTAAAAATATCAGCCAGTAATTTCAACTCCATGTTATTTTCGGTAATTCGAATCTGCGGTACATTAAAACGGCTTGCGCCTCCGGCATGAAAATCGACTGCATAATCTATAATGGGTAAAATCTGTTCGACAATATGAAAGGCAAATCGGCTTGCCAAAGAACCTTTTTTACTTCCGGGAAAAACACGATTTAAATCGCGTCCGTCAGGAAACTCGCGGGATTTATTCACAAAGCCGTACATGTTGATAATTGGAATACAAATAATTGTTCCTCTCTGCGGACGGTTTATTTTTTTACTGATGATTTGTCGAACAACTTCTACACCGTTTATTTCGTCGCCGTGAATTCCTGCCGAAAATAAAACAACCGGACCTTCATGCTTTGAACGACGAACAATTACAGGAATATTGAGTTTTGTCGTAGTATGCAATCGCGCTATTTCGACATTTATGGTTTTATGTTCTCCCGGCAGAATCGACTCGCCAAAAATAACCAAGGGCTTACTATTTTTCATGCAGAATTATAAAATCTAAATATAGAAATTATTCTTTTGATTTCGTAAATTTGAAACTAAATCAATGTTAAGCTTTTTTCCAGAAAATCGGAATGGTTTTTGAAAACGCTAAACCTCTATCTTCAGAAATAAAACAGAATGTCAAAACCGTCCTTAGATCTTCAAATTCTCACCTTGCCGGATAATCCCGGCGTCTATCAATATTATGATAAAGACGGGAAAATTCTATATGTCGGCAAAGCCAAAAATTTAAAAAAAAGGGTTTCCTCCTATTTCAATAAAATTCACGATACAGCCAAAACAAATGTTTTAGTTAAAAAAATCGTGACTATAAAACATATCGTCGTTCCTACTGAAACTGACGCGCTTTTATTAGAAAATAATTTAATTAAAACATTACAGCCTAGATATAATGTTTTACTGCGTGATGATAAAAGCTACCCTTGGATTTGTATTAAAAAAGAACCTTTTTCGAGAATATTTTTAACACGAAGAATGGTAAAAGACGGATCTGAATATTTTGGTCCGTATACTAATTTCAAGATGGTTTATACCATTTTGGATTTAATAAAAGAATTGTATCCGTTACGAACCTGTAATTATGACTTGAGCCAGTCTAATATTGATTCCGGCAAATTTAAAGTTTGCCTTGAATATCATATTGGCAATTGCAAAGGTCCGTGCGAAGGTTTAGAACCTCTGGAAGAATACCAGAGACAAGTCAATGCGATCCGCGAAATTCTAAAAGGAAATTTCAAAGAAAGTTTAAAGGATTTTAAAAAACTGATGAACAATTATGCGCAGAATTTACAATTTGAAGAAGCGCAGAAAATCAAAGAAAAAATAGAAGTTCTCGAAAATTACCAGTCAAGATCGACAATTGTAAATCCGAAAATTACCAATATTGATGTATTTTCGATTGTATCTGATGAAAGTGCTGCGTATGTTAACTTTTTACAGATTTCTCATGGATCGATTATTCGTTCGCATACTTTAGAAATGAAGAAAAAGCTGGACGAAAGCGACGAAGAACTGCTGGAACTGGCGATTATTGAACTTCGTGAACGTTTCCAGTTGATGTCAAAAGAAATAATTGTTCCTTTTGAAATTGATTTGGGCGAAAACATTAAAACAACCGTTCCCCAGCTTGGAGATAAAAAGCAGATCCTGGATTTATCAATTCGAAATGCAAAATTCTACCGAATCGAACAATTAAAACAATTACAGATCGTAGATCCTGATCGTCACGTAAATCGAATTATGGCGCAAATGCAGAAAGATTTACGACTTCCGGTTGAACCTCGTCATATAGAATGTTTTGATAACTCGAATATTCAGGGAACAAATCCTGTTGCGGCCTGCGTAGTTTTTAAAGACGGAAAACCAAGCAAAAAAGATTACCGTCACTTTAATGTAAAAACAGTTGAAGGCCCTGACGATTTTGCTTCGATGACCGAAATTGTGTATCGCCGTTACAAAAGATTATTAGATGAAAATCAGCCTTTACCGCAATTAATTATTATCGATGGTGGAAAAGGACAATTATCATCGGCTTTAAAAAGTATTGACGAATTAGGTTTAAGAGGTAAAGTTGCGATTATTGGAATTGCAAAACGCCTTGAAGAACTTTTTTATCCCGGAGATTCGATTCCGCTTTATTTAGATAAAAAATCCGAAACCTTAAAAGTAATTCAACAATTACGAAACGAGGCACATAGATTTGGTATTACATTTCACCGAGACAAACGAAGCAAAGCTGCGCTTAATTCTTCGGTAGAAAGTATTCCCGGCATTGGCGAAAAAACCATGCTTACATTAATACAACATTTCAAAAGTGTTAAAAGATTGAAATTAGCGACAGAAAAAGAAATATCTGCCGTTGTCGGAGTATCAAAAGCAAAAAAAATTGTCGACTTTTACAAAACCAATTAGCAGATTTTTATGCGCCTAAATCAACATTCTAACGTAACTACCCGATCAAAAGGATTCTTTTTAAATTCTATTTGCATCGCGTCGTATGTATTTTTTATGCTGCTAATACTGTTTCCCGAAACTTCTTTTTCTCAGGAAATAAAAAAAGACAGCGTAAAAAGACCTAAAATTGGTTTGGTTTTAAGCGGTGGCGGCGCCAAAGGTTTTGCACATATTGGAGTTTTAAAAGTTTTGGAAGAAGCCGGAATCAAAATTGATTATATTGGCGGAACAAGTATGGGATCTGTAATTGGCGGACTTTATGCTTCTGGCTACAATGCATCTCAAATTGATTCTATTTTCAAAAAAACCAATTTCGACGACCTTATAAACGATTATATTCCGCGTTCATCTAAAAATTTCTATGGAAAGAAAAATGATGAATTATATGCAATAGTACTTCCTTTCAGTAATTTTAGAGTCGGCATTCCCGAAGCACTTTCAAAAGGAATGTACAACTACAATTTATTGAGCAGTTTAACGAGAAACGTTCGTCATGTACGTGATTTTAATAAACTGCCAACTCCATTTTTATGTATCGGAACTAATATTGAAACCGGCGAAGAAGTTTTGCTTAACAAAGGAAATCTTGTTCAGGCTATGATGGCCAGTGCTGCTTTTCCGTCTTTGTTTACTCCGGTAGAAATAGACGGCAATTTGTTAGTTGACGGTGGTGTTGTAAACAATTATCCTATAAAAGAAGTTCGAAATCTTGGCGCAGACATTATTATTGGTGTTGATGTTCAGGATGATTTAATGAAACGAAAAAATCTAAAAAACGCAACCCGAATCCTGGTTCAGATTACCAATCTGCAGTCTATAGATAAAATGAAAAACAAAATAAAAGATACGGATGTTTACATAAAACCTGACATTCGTGATTATGGCGTAATTTCATTTGACAAAGGCGAAGAAATCATCCGAAAAGGTGAGGAAGCAGCTTTTGCTGTTTACGAAAAAATCAAATCATTGGTAAATGAAGATAACTTTTATAAAAAACCAAAATTAAAAGTTGCTACAGATACACTTAAAATTGAAAAAATAAATTCTGATCCATTAGATAATTATACGAGAGAGTACATTCGAGGAAAACTTCGCTTTAAACCCGGAAGCACAATTACGTATGACGATCTTAAAACGGGAATCAATAATTTAAATGCAACTCAAAACTTTAGTACTATTTCTTATTGTCTTCAGCCAAACGGAGAGAAAGATGATTTGGATTTGGTTTTAAAAGAAAACCCTACTCAAACCTTTCTAAAACTAGGGCTTCATTATGACGGACTTTACAAAAGTGCTGTTTTATTAAACTTAACTCATAAAAAGACTTTCTTAAAAAATGATGTTACTTCGCTTGATATTATTTTGGGAGATAATTTTAGATACGATTTAAATTATTATGTCGAAAATGGCTTCAATATAAGTTTCGGTTTCCGTTCAAGATTAAATCAGTTTAATAGAAATGTTACAACGAGTTTGAGCGGTCTAATTGCAGAGAATCAAAATCTAAATTTGATTAATGTTGACTTCATGGATTTGAGCAATCAGGCTTATTTTCAAACCATTTTTGTGCAAAAGTTCTTAATGGGCGGTGGTTTAGAATATAAATATCTTAAGATAAATTCGCCAACACTTTCTAATGCCGAAAACATAATTGACAAAAGTAATTATTTCAGCGCCTTTGCTTATTTAAAGTACGATTCGTTAGATGATAAATATTATCCAGGTTCTGGTTTATATTTCTCTACAGACTTACAAACCTATTTAGCATCATCAGATTATACCGGGAAGTTTAAACCTTTTTCAATTGCCAAGGCCGAAATCGCTGTTGTAAGACCATTATTTAGAAAAGCAACAATAAAAATTGGAGCCGATGCAGGGTTTAATATTGGCAGTGACAGCGTTCCGTTTTTCGATTTTATACTGGGAGGTTATGGATATAATAAAATTAACAACTTTAATTATTTCTATGGATATGACTTTTTAAGTATTGCCGGAAATAGTTTTATAAAAGCTGACATTGCTTTAGACTACGAAATTTTAAAAAAGAACCATATTAGTCTTTCGGCTAATTTTGCCAATTTAGGAGATGATATTTTTTCTTCTGTTGACTGGGTTTCTATGCCAAAATATACAGGATATGCCGTTGGTTACGGTTTAGAAACCATTATTGGTCCAATCGAAATAAAACAATCCTGGTCTCCAGAAATGTCAAAAAGTTTTACGTGGTTTAGCATTGGGTTTCAATTTTAGTAGTATAACCGAGAATACTTCAATAAAATCTGTCTATTTTTTTTACTTCATAAAAATTATATCAAAAAAACTAAGTTATTTTATAGTTATAAATAATATAATTTTTATTTTTACTTCGAAAAAATTACGACATTTGTTATAATGAAAACAAATTGGACAGGTTTATTAGAGTATCTTCAATTCCTCATAAAGAGAAATCCTGAGTAATGGCTCTATCGAATTGAAATAATCAGTTAATTGAAAAATTAAACTGGTTATTTATCTCTGCAATTCAAATTTTCGAATTATCTAATTTATTAATTATCTAATTGAAAAGCCATGCCACTATATCATAAACTTGGGGATTTTCCTCAAAAGCGACACACTCAATTCGAAAAACCAAACGGCGGATTTTACTACGAACAGTTATTTGGAACCGAAGGTTTTCACGGACATTCGTCTCTGTCTTATCACGTACACAGACCAACGCAGGTTAAGGAAATTTTAAACTCATATTCGGTTGAACCTAAAATTGCAATCGGAAAAAATATAAAATCACTTCTTTTTAAAGGTTTTGAATTAAAACCTGAAAATGATTTTCTGGACAGCCGAAAAGCCATGTTAGTCAACAAAGACTGTATTATTGGTCTGGCTGCGCCGAAAGAATCGCTTCGAAATTATTTTTACAAAAATGCCGATGCCGATGAAATGCTTTTCATTCATAGAGGAAAAGGAAAATTAAGAACCATGTTAGGAAATATTCCGTTTGAATATGGCGATTACCTAATTATTCCGCGAGGTATTATTTATCAAATCGATTTCGAAACAGAAGATAACCGACTATTTTACGTAGAATCGTATTCTCCTTTTTATACTCCAAAACGTTATAAAAACCAATCTGGCCAGCATTTAGAACATTCTCCATTTTGCGAGCGTGATTTTATTCTGCCAAATGAATTGGAAACGTATGACGAAAAAGGTGATTTTCTAATCAAAATCAAAAAAGAAGGAATGATCCACGAAGTGGTTTATGCCACACATCCGTTTGACGTTGTAGGCTGGGACGGCTTCAATTTCCCATACGGATTTTCAATTCACAATTTCGAACCTATAACGGGGCGTGTTCACCAACCGCCTCCGGTACACCAGACTTTTGAAACAGCAGCTTTTGTTGTTTGTTCATTCTGCCCGAGACTTTACGATTATCATCCTAAAGCCATTCCGGCACCATACAATCACAGCAATATAGATTCTGACGAAGTACTATATTATGTTGATGGTGATTTTATGAGCCGTAATAATATTGAGCAAGGGCATATCACTTTACACCCAAAAGGAATTCCACACGGACCAGCGCCTGGCGCAATGGAACGCAGTATTGGTCACAAAGAAACTCAGGAATTAGCCGTAATGGTGGATACGTTCCGTCCACTTATGGTTACTGAAGAAGCTATGGGATTGGATGATGGTCAGTATTACAAATCTTGGGTTGAATAAATTCACTTTCGATCTAACCGCAAAGTTCGCAAGGATTTTACGCAAAGATCGCCATGAATAACTTAGCTCCCGATAACTATCGGGATTGCGATTTGCCTTTGCGTACTTTGCAGTTAAAAAAAATCAAATCTTAAAACAACACTTCGGCCAAATCAATTAAACGATTAACCGATTAAACAAATAAACATCATGTCAAAAGAAGTTAAATCAGTAGAATACGGATTAGAAAAAATATTTGAAGGAGCGCAAGACTTCCTTCCATTATTAGGAACAGATTATGTAGAATTTTATGTGGGAAATGCCAAACAAGCTGCACATTATTATAAATCTGCATTCGGATATCAATCATTGGCTTATGCCGGATTAGAAACTGGAGTAAAAGACAGAGCGTCTTATGTTTTGAAACAAGATAAAATTAGAATTGTTTTAACTACGCCATTAACAGCTGATTCTCCAATCAACGAACATTTAAAAAAACATGGCGACGGAGTAAAAGTTGCAGCACTTTGGGTTGAAGATGCTACAAAATCTTATGAAGAAACTATGAAACGCGGTGCGCGTTCTTTCATGGAACCAACTGTTGAAGAAGATGAATTTGGTCAGGTGGTTCGTTCTGGAATTTATACTTACGGAGAAACCGTTCATATTTTTGTAGAAAGAAAAAACTATAATGGCGTTTTCTTACCAGGTTACAGAGAATGGAAATCTGACTTTAATCCAGAATCAACCGGATTAAAATATATCGACCACATGGTTGGAAACGTAGGCTGGAACGAAATGAATACTTGGGTAAAATTCTACGAAGACGTTATGGGATTCGTGAATTTCTTATCTTTCGATGACAAACAAATTACTACAGAGTATTCTGCTTTGATGAGTAAAGTAATGTCAAACGGAAACGGAAGAATTAAATTCCCAATCAACGAACCGGCAGAAGGAAAGAAAAAATCGCAGATTGAAGAATATTTAGATTTTTATGGCGGACCTGGAATTCAGCACATCGCCATTGCTACAGATGATATTATTAAAACCGTATCGCAGCTAAGAGCCCGCGGTGTTGAATTTTTATCTGCTCCTCCTCATACCTATTATCAGGCAATCCCTGAGAGATTAGGTGTTCATATGGATATGATGAAAGAAGATTTAAACGAAATTGAAAAGCTGGCTATCATGGTCGATGCAGACGAAGATGGTTATCTTTTACAAATATTTACAAAACCGGTTCAGGACAGACCAACTTTATTCTTCGAAATTATTCAAAGAATGGGTGCAAAAGGATTTGGTGCAGGGAACTTTAAGGCTCTGTTTGAATCAATTGAAAGAGAACAGGAATTGAGAGGAACTTTGTAAAAATGCATTATTTTTACATTATGCAAAAAAAATCCCTATAAAATGATGATTTTTATGCAAATGTTATGTTAAACTTACTATTTGCTATTTTTTTTATCGACTTTGTATCTATCTTTGCACTCGCAAATCAAGAAGGGGTGGTTTCCTTCTGAATTGATATAAATTTCATAATTTATAGTTTTTTGGTTAGTTAATAGCATAAAAACTCAGTCTTCTTGACTGAGTTTTTTTGTTTTAGTACATTTGGAATAGAATTTGCATTTCTCTATCTTTATAATAGAATGTAAAAAATGTACTATGAAAAAGTTCGTCCTCATTATATTAATTCTCTCTACATTAAGTTTCGACACACAAAAGGAAGACGCTTTTAATACAGGAGAATATTTCAAATTTAGAATTCATTACGGAATTGTAAATGCCGGCTATGCTACTCTCGAAGTCAAAGATGCGACCATAAATAACAAAAAAGTGCATCATGCTGTAGGCAAAGGTTATACGACTGGTATGTCAAAATTTTTCTTTAAGGTTGAAGATCTTTATGAGAGTTATTTTGACAAAGAAACCGGAGAACCGTATCGTTTCGTTAGAAAAATTGACGAAGGGGGTTATACCAAAAATCAAGAAGGTTTTTTTAACCAAAATGAAAACAAAGTTTTAGTAAAAGATTACAAACGAAAAACTGAAAAAACGATCGTAATTACTGATAATGTGCAGGATATTGTATCGTCTTTTTACTTTTTAAGAAACCATCCGAATATAGACAAATTAAAATCGGGTGAAGCGATTACAATCGATATGTTTTTTGACGACGAAATCACAAAATTTAAGTTAAAATATGTAGGCCGTCAAGATATTACAACTAAATTTGGAACCGTTTCCTGCATGATTTTTAAGCCTCTTGTTCAAACCGGAAGGGTTTTTAAAGAAAAGGAAAGCTTAACACTCTGGATAACAGATGATGCAAACAAAGTTCCAATTAGAATTAAGGCAGATCTTGCTGTTGGATCTCTAAAAGCAGATCTCGATGAATATAAAGGACTTCAAAGTCCGCTTAAAGTAAAAAACAAATGAACCTAACTGATAATTCAGAATCAATTTTAAAAGAAATTGATCTTAAATTTCAAGCTATAAACCAAAAAACTGACGTTCAGTTAGAAGGACTGCTTTGGTCAAAACCAATCACTTATTGGGATTACATTCAAACAGATGCTCTTCTAAATTTACAAATACAACGCACCACACTTCCTGACGAAATGGTTTTTATCATGTACCATCAGGTAAATGAATTAATCTTTAAAATGATTTTGTGGGAAATTGACCAAATCGCCGACCAACAAAATATTCAGGTTGATTTTTTCAGCGAAAGACTTTCCAGAATTACTCGTTATTTTGATATGCTTACCAATTCGTTCAGCATTATGGAAAACGGAATGGAAGTAGACCAGTACATGAAATTTAGAAATACGCTTACTCCTGCAAGCGGATTTCAAAGCGCACAATATAGAATGATTGAATTTGCTTCTACTGATGTTATCAATTTAACAGACCGCAGATACAAAGCAAACTTTGACGAAAATACAGATCTTGAAACAAGTTTTGAACATTTATATTGGCAGGCCGCTGGAAAAGATTACCATACCGGCGAAAAATCATATTTGCTTAATGAGTTCGAAAAAAAATACAAAGACCAGTTTTTAAAACAAATTGCTACATTTAAACCAAAAAATATTTGGCAGAAATTTACTCAGTTACCAATTGAAGATCAGCAGAATCCTGAATTAATCAAAGCAATGCGCCACTACGATTACACAGTAAATATTACCTGGGTAATGCAGCATTTAAATACCGCCAGAAAATATATTTTAGAAAGCGGAAAAGGCAACGGTGAAGCAACTGGAGGAAGCGACTGGCAAAAATATATGCATCCAAAATACCAAAGACGCATCTTTTTTCCTAAATTGTGGACCGAAGAAGAATTGTCCAATTGGGGAAATGAAAATCCACTATAATTTCCTGCAAAAAATTTAAGAGTTTGAAAAAAGCATTCGTAATTATAATAGTATTATTTTCAATATTTTCATGTAAAAAAGCTGAAGAAAAAGTTGAAATTAAAATTACAAAACCAAAAACTAAAAAAGTAGAGTTTGGTTTTAATTACGCTGATTTTAATGTCGTTAATGATACTATTTCCAAAGGAGATTCTTTTGGATCCATTATGCAAAGTCAAAATATTGGCGACAAAAAAGTACACGATATTGTAGAACAGGTAAAAGATTCTTTTAATGTTAGATCGATTCGATACAACAAACCTTTTACATTACTGCGTTCAAAAAACAAAACAAACAATCTTCAGGTTTTTATTTACCAGCCAGATGCTTTAACTTATTATGTAATCGATTTACGAGACAGCATTGCAAAAGCGTATAAAAAAATAAAACCGGTTACCTTAAAAAGAAAAATTATTGGCGGTGTTTTAAAAAGTTCTCTATCTGAAACTTTAGGAAACGAAAGTGTCGAAACGGCTCTTGCCAGCAGAATCACAAAAGTATTTTCCTGGTCAATTGACTTCTTCAAACTTAAAAAAGGCGATCGTTACGGCTTAATTTTCACAGAACGTTTCATTAATGGAAAAACATATGACGGCGTTGAAGATCTTGAAGCTGCCTTTTTTGAATATAAAGGAAAAATCGTTTATGCATTTCCTTTTGAAAAAGATACCCTTTCTGGAAAAGTAGAATATTATGATGATGAAGGAAAAACATTGAAAAACTTTTTCTTAAAAACACCAATCAAGTTCAGCCGAATTACTTCACGATTCACGATGAACAGATTTCACCCAGTTCAACATACCTGGAAAGCTCACAAAGGAACTGATTATGCTGCTCCAACGGGAACACCAATTTCTACAACAGCATCCGGAGTTGTTGAAACAACAGGTTACACGGCTGGAAACGGAAACTTTGTAAAAGTAAAACACAACGGAACCTACTCTACTCAATATTTACACATGTCCCGAATTTTGGTAAAACGCGGACAAAGAGTAACTCAAGGACAAACTATTGGTTTGGTTGGAAGCACAGGTTTAGCTTCTGGTCCGCATGTTTGTTATCGTTTCTGGAAAAATGGAGTTCAGGTAGATGCGCTTCGATTAAACTTGCCAACAGGTGAATCTCTAACCGGAAATGATAAAACCCGTTTCTTTAAACAAATCGAACCTCTAAAAAGAGAATTGGATAGTATTGGTAATTTGTAAGAATAAATCCTTTATTTTTGCAAAAAAAATCATGATATACATAAATCTGAAAAGCGACATCATTATTCCTTTTAATAGAATAGGTGATAATGGCTGGGACGAAAAATCAAAATTGACAATTGAATCTTTAGCAGAAAATTGGAGTAACGAACTAAAAGCACCAATTTCAATAGAAGAAATCGAAAATTTAGAAAAACGTTTAGGAAGCAGTCTCCCAAAGGGATTAAAAATTTTTTACAATACTTTCGGAATTGCCGATATAGGCGAAGAGCTACAAAATTTTGAAGATATTTTATGGCTAAAAGATATTTTTGAAGAAAATAGTCCTTACGGTCCCTACTTCTCAAACGAAGATAAAGTTTCACTACCTCACTTAATTACATTTGGTGACTATTTAGGAAACGGAAATATGTTTTGTTTTCATAGCGAAACAAAAGAAGTATATTATTACGATCATGATACCGGACCTTTAATAACAAAAATGTTTAACACAGTTGATGATTATATCAAAGGATGTTTAATTCTTGCTCAAACTGATCTTTTTGGTGAAGTCGGACAAGATCAAGTAGAGAAATGGACTGAAGAGATTGTAGAAGATTTATTCGGAACTGCCATTGTTAGAAAATGGCAATATTAAAAATCAATTTATTAAACCAAAAGTGATGAAAAACGCTCGGCTTAAAGCAATTTACAATGAAACTTTTTCAGATTTAAAACTATTTTACAGAGACACCAATTTACAGGAAAATTTAATTACAAATTATAAAGTCGGACAGATCATTCAGGAAAAAGGTTTTACTGATATGACTTCTATTGGCGGAGGTGTTTCGGGAAATTTCAGATATTTGATTGCCAGTGCACACGCAAAAGACTTATCAAAGTTCAATCCTGATTCGGCAAAAATTGGTCACTTTCTTTTAGACACTATTGCTTATTTTAAAGTATTAGATATTTATAAAATTGGCGACAAAACACAGGTTTTTCTTTTAAACATTCCAGACAATTCACTTTCTCTTTTCAAAAATTCATCTTCAAATCTCGAGGAAGAAATCACAGAAAAAGCACGAAAAAAATTCAATGATAAAAACGATGCTCCGTTAATTGCTGATCTGCAAACCGAAAACTGGAAAGAAAGAACCAAATCTCCTATTGGAATGAACGATAACGGTGAATTATTTTTTGACGATTCTAAAATTAAGACGGAGCCATTTAAAAAGATAGAAATCAATATCGCTGAGAAAACTATTAAAATTAATAAAAAGCCATGGTGGAAGATTTGGTAAAAGATTTTAAAAAGAGCATTCCTAAATTCAAATTCAATTAATGAAACAGTTTTTACTGATATTTTTCTGTACATTACTAACTGGATGTTCAAATCCGCGGATTTTTATTTTAGACGATACCCAAGAAAACAAATATTTTGTATCGGATTTTATAGATAATATTAAAGAAAATCAGATTGGCAAATCTCCTTTAATTGTTATAAATGGAATACCATTTAAATACGAAAAAAGTCAGGATACAATTTTATTACCTTTAAAAAAGTCTGAAATCAAAAGTTTAGAATTTTTGAATCAAAACAGCAGCCGTATAATGTATAATGAAAAAGAAAATGATGGAGCTGTCATAATAACAACTCGAACACAAGACTAACGGCATCATAAAACGTTTTCGTAACTAATTGTTATATAATCATCAACCGTTACCCTTTTAAAAGTTATTTCAGTATTTTTGTGTTTCTAAAAAAACAAAATCTTCAATAAAAAATACAAATGGCTTTAAACACAACAAACCCAACCGGGACTGAAGCGTGGAAAAATCTGCAAAACCACTATAATGCAATTCACGAAACCACAATTCAAGAATTGTTTCAACAAGATAATGCTCGTGCTGACAAATTCAACTTGCAATGGAATGACTTTTTAGTAGATTATTCTAAAAATAATATTAGTCAGGAAACAATTTCTCTTTTATTAGAATTAGCAAATTCTATTGGATTAAAAGATGCCGTTGCTCAATATTTTGGCGGAGCATTAATTAACCAGACTGAAAATCGTGCTGTTCTTCATACTGCTTTGCGTGCTCCGGAATCGGCAGTAATTAATGTTGATGGGGAAAACGTAATTCCGGAAGTTTATGAAGTAAAAAACAAAATCAAAAATTTCACGAACGAAGTTATTTCGGGAGAAAGAAAAGGTTTTACCGGAAAAGCTTTTACAGATATTGTAAATATTGGAATTGGAGGCTCAGATCTTGGACCAGTTATGGCCGTTGAAGCTTTACAATTTTACAAAAATCATTTAAAAACTCATTTCGTTTCAAATGTTGATGGCGATCACGTTAACGAAATAATTAAAAAGTTAAATCCCGAAACTACACTTTTCTTAATCGTTTCTAAAACTTTTACAACTCAGGAAACGTTATCAAATTCTGAAACTATCAAAGAATGGTTTTTGAAATCAGGTTCTCAGGAAGATATTGCAAAACACTTCGTGGCAGTTTCTACAAACATTCAAAAAGTAACTGAGTTTGGGATTAATCCAGACAATGTTTTCCCAATGTGGGATTGGGTTGGAGGAAGATTTTCTCTTTGGAGTGCAGTTGGATTAAGTATTGCTCTAGCAATTGGATTTGATAATTACAACCAATTATTAGTGGGAGCAAATGAAATGGACGAACATTTCAAATCGGCAGAATTTGACGAAAACATTCCGGTAATTTTAGCTTTATTAAGCGTTTGGTACAATAATTTCTTTGGTGCCGAAAGTGAAGCATTAATTCCGTACACACAATATTTATCAAAACTGGCTCCATATTTACAACAGGCAACTATGGAAAGTAACGGAAAAAGTGTTGGCCGTGACGGAAAACCGGTTAACTACCAAACTGGAACTATTATCTGGGGTGAACCTGGAACAAATTCACAGCATGCCTTTTTCCAATTGATTCACCAGGGAACAAAATTAATCCCAACGGATTTCATCGGATTTGTAAAACCATTGTACGGAAATGAAGATCATCACAATAAACTGATGTCGAACTTTTTTGCACAAACTGAGGCTTTAATGAACGGAAAAACTCCTGCACAAGTTCAGGCTGAGTTTGACAAACAAGAACTTTCTGCAGAAAAAGCTTCTTATTTATTACCATTTAAAGTTTTCACAGGAAACAAACCAACCAATACAATTTTGATTCAAAAACTTACTCCAAAAAGCTTAGGTTCTTTAATTGCATTGTATGAGCATAAAATATTTGTTCAGGGTGTAATTTGGAACATTTTTAGTTTTGATCAATGGGGAGTTGAGTTAGGGAAACAGTTAGCAAACTCAATTTTAGATGAGATAAATTCTAAAAATATTAAGAGTCATGACAGTTCAACTTCATTCTTATTGAATCACTTTTTAAAGAATAAATAAAATTGAACTAATAGTTTAATTTTGTAAAACACTGAAACGTCTTGATTTAACAAAAATTAAGGCGTTTTTTCGTATAGAACAAGCCAGAAAACATCCCTTTTTAACAAAAAAAGAAGGTTTTTCGCTACACCGCTATTTAAAACATTATCGATTTAACAAAATATAGATATTAAAATTCAACAAAACATCATTTTATTTAAAGAAAAAAGAAAAATTCATTTTAATACGCAGCACAAATTACAAAACTTATTTTTCTTAACATTTTGATAACATTATCTGATTTTATTGTTATAATTTTGCCAAAAACAATAAACTAAATAGCAACATGAAGAAAATGAAAAATTGGTTACTTACCGGACTATTTTTTATGATAGTTTCAACCGTATTTTCACAAGGAAAAGTTACTGGTACTATTACCGACGGTACAGGTTCATTACCAGGAGCAAACGTACAGATCAAAGGATCTTCTACGGCAACTTCAACAGATTTTGATGGTAAATTTACCCTCAACTCAACAACAAGTACAGGAGAAATTGTTATTTCTTACTTAGGCTACGAAAACAAAACTGTAAAATTTACAGTAAACGGCGGAACTGCAAACGTAGGAACTATTGCTTTATCATCTAATTCTAACGAATTAAGTGAAATCGTAGTAAAAAGTACAGTAGTTGATATCGCTAAAGACAGAAAAACTCCGGTTGCTGTTTCTACAATTAAAGCTGCAGAAATTAAAGAAAAATTAGGAACTCAGGAATTTCCTGAAATCTTAAGAAACACACCTTCTGTATACGTTACTAAATCAGGTGGTGGTTTTGGAGATGCAAGAATTAACATTCGTGGTTTCAACCAAAACAATATCGCTGTAATGATTAACGGTATGCCGGTTAACGACATGGAAAACGGTTCTGTTTACTGGAGTAACTGGGCAGGTTTATCAGATGTAACATCTGCTATGCAGGTTCAAAGAGGTTTAGGTTCTTCTAAATTAGCTACTCCATCTGTAGGGGGTACAATCAACATTGTTACTAAGTCTTCTGACATGAAAGAAGGAGGATCATTCTCTTCTGGATTTGGTAATGGAAGAAACTTCAAAATTCAAGGTTCTTACAACACAGGAAAATTAGAAAACGGTCTTTCTGCTTCTGTATTATTATCTCAAACAATGGGAGATGGATACATTCCTGGAACTCAATTTGAAGGATCAAACTATTTCATAGCTTTAGGTTATGGAACTAAAAATGACAAACACAACTTTCAACTTACTGTAACTGGTGCGCCGCAATGGCACAACCAAAGATCTACAGCTTCTACAATTGCAACTTACCAAAAATACGGTTCTCTTACTGAGCCAAACATCAAATACAACCCTGATACAGGATATTTGAATGGTGAGCAATATAACATCAGAAAAAACTACTACCACAAACCAGTAGCTTCTTTTAACTGGGATTATAACATTAATGAAACTACAAAACTTTCAAGTGTACTTTATGCGTCTATGGGTCGTGGAGCTGGTGCAAGTGCTACAGGTGGTATTGGAGGAAATGTTTACAACAGTTCAGTTTTCTTATTACCTAATGGAATGGTTGATTACGACAAAATCCAAGCATGGAATAATGGTACTGGAAGTGTTTTCTTTAACGGAGCAAACAGAACTAGAACACAAGTTGGAGGTGTATACCAAAATAGTTCTTCAACAGGTAGAACTGGAGCTGGAAATGCAGCTGATCCATATGTTTACAATACTACATCAGGTATTACACAAACTTCATCTATCAACTCTCATGACTGGTTTGGAGCTTTGATCAACTTAAACAAAAAATTATCTAGTACATTAACATTAGATTTTGGTATTGATGCTAGAACTTATACAGGATACCACTTTACAGTAGTTAATGATTTATTAGGTGGTGGTGAATTTTTTGACAATACTGTTGCAAGTTTAAGACCTGCAGGAAGACACCTTACATCAACTTACGCTACAAACGTACAATGGAATGTTTTTGACAAAAGAGATTATGACAAAATTTCATTCAACAGTACTGGAAAAGTTAGATGGTATGGAGCATTTACTCAGTTAGAGTACTCTAAAGACAATTTAACTGCATTCGTACAAGGTGCTATTTCTCAACAAGGTTTCAAAAGAGAAGATGATTTCGTATACTTGCCAACTGATCCATTAGCATCAACTAGCTACGAAAACATCTTAGGTGGAAATGCTAAAGCTGGAGCTAACTATAACATCAACGAAAAACATAATGTTTATGTTAATGCTGGATTCTACTCAAGACAACCATTCTTTAACTCAGTTTATCCAAACAACAGATCTACAGTAAACCCTAACCTTACTAACGAGAAAATTACTGGATTTGAAGCTGGATATGGTTTCCGTTCAAGATTCTTTAACGCTACAGTTAACCTTTACAACACAACTTGGAACGACAGATACTTAAAAGGTAACGCTCTTCCAGCTGGTGGAGGAATTGCTGCTAACACAACTTATACTGAGTTTACAGGTCTTAACGAGGTTCACTCTGGAATTGAGTTTGAAGGATCTTCTAACATTACTGACAGATTCAAAGTTAATGCTATGTTCTCTTACGGTATTTGGGAATACAAAGGAAACGCAAGCGTAAACGCTTACTACCAAGCAGACAATACTCCTGTTGCAGGATATACAGCTGCTACAGTATACATGGACAAAGTAAAAGTTGGTGATGCTGCACAAATGACAGCTTCTTTAGGAGCTTCTTACGAAGTTTTAACAAGAGTAACTGTTGATGCAAACTATAATTTTAATGATAAATTATATGCAGGATTAAGCCCGGTTACATTTACAAGTGCTGACAACAAAGGAGCTTTACAATTACCTTCTTACGGTTTATTTGATGCTGGTTTCTCATACAAAATGTTAACAGGTAAAAACAAAGACAAATCAGTTAACTTCAGATTAAACGTAAACAACTTATTTGATAAGATTTACATCGCTGAGTCTAGAACAAACATTTTTGCTGACGATAACGTAAGCTCTTCAAATGCTGCTTTAGGAACTTATGCTTCAAATAACAGATTATACAGAGGTGTAGCTGATGCTAACCAGGTATTCTTTGGATTTGGTAGAACTTGGAACTTTACATTACGTTACGATTTCTAAAATTTAGAATCTAAATAAATAATAAAAACGGCATTGACTTTTAAGTTTAATGCCGTTTTTTTATGGTCCTTTTTGCTATATTTGTTTTTAACAAAAAAACATAGTTTATGTATCATTTTTTACAAAAATTTCACTCCGGCTGGGCTTATTTAGCGTTACTGCTTTTAGTGTTTGCCGTTATAAATGCCATCATAGGTTTTACCTCTAAAAAAGAGTTTACAGCAAAAGACCGTAAAATTTCTTTGTTTGCCTTAATCGGGACACATACTCAGTTATTGGTTGGATTAATCCTTTATTTTGTTTCTCCTTTTGGAAAAGCTGCTTTTGGACAAATGTCAGATGCTGCATTACGATTAACCTCATTAGAACATCCGCTTATTAATTTAATTGCTATCGTTTTGATAACTATCGGATGGTCAAAACATAAAAAACTAATCAACAGCGAAGCTAAATTTAAAACTTTCGCTATTTTTTACGGATTAGGATTGATACTTATTTTAAGTAGAATTCCGTGGAACCTATGGTTCTAAAAAATACCAATTAAAAAGCCCTTGAAAATAGGGCTTTTTTTATCTCGGCATATTATTTGTACAAACTCCCCCAAGTCTGAAAAAAAATAAATCATGAGTAAAAAAAACATTCTTCTCAGCACATTAACAATAACTTTTTTAAGTTGTTTTACCTACGTTATAAGCCAGACCAAACCAGTAATTGAGCCTAAAAACCCTCCTCAGGATACTGTAAAAAACATCAGGCCGAACATTATTGCACTTCCAACGGATTCTGTTTTTACAGATAAAGGTTTAAAGTTAAAAGCCTACAAAAAAAACGCTCACGCCTCCTACTATGCTGACCGTTTTAATGGAAGAAAAACTGCCGATGGAAGTCGTTTTAACAACAACAAATATACTGCTGCACATAAAAAGCTCCCTTTTGGAACCAGAGTTAAAGTTACCAATGAAGCCAATGGGAAGTTTGTAATTGTAAAAATTACAGATCGAGGTCCGTTTGTAAAAACACGCGAAATAGACCTTTCAAAACGAGCTTTTATGGAAATCACCAAACATAAAGGTGCTGGTGCCATGAAAGTAACAATTGAAACTATAATCGAATAAAAAAAATCCCGCTAAAAGCGGGATTTTTTTATTTAAACCAATTTTTTCAAACTCATCGCAATTCCGGTATGAATTCCTTCATGGTAATTGTTAAAATCTAATGCATCCTGAACATTTTTAAGAGTAAATCCCATGCTGGTTGTATATTCATTATAATCAACAAAAAGTCCGCTTTGAAAATCATTTTTCGTTTTTTCAAATGTACTTAAAAGAAATGCCCTGATCTCGTTTACTTCTTCCTCAGAAACATCTCCTTCTGGTTTTGTTCCTTTTCGGTATTTTAATATAAAATCTTCCGAAACCATTGTTGGCAGTCCAGATAATTTATAAACTAAGGTTTGCTGCGCTGCAACACAATGCGCCACATTCCAAATTATATTATTATTAAATCCTTCCGGAATTTTGTTTAATTGCTCTAATGAATGATTATCTAAAATTTTCAATAGAATTTCTCTGATTGTTTGCTGCGTTTCAAAAACTGAACTCATAATTTTATTTTTTTATTAAAAATAGACAATTTTCAGTTTCAAATGAATTTTCTTTGTACTCTAACAAAATAGTAAAAAAATGAACAAAATATATTACTTAGCATCTTGCGATACCTGCAGAAAAATTATCAAAAGTCTTCCAAAAAACAATTTGGTTTTTCACGACATTAAACAAGATCCTATTACAGAAGCAGAATTAGAAGAAATGTACAAACTTTCAGGAAGTTACGAAGCGTTATTCAGTAAAAAAGCACAATTGTACAAATCAATGGGCTTAAAAGACAAAGCACTGACAGAGGCTGATTTTAAGAAATACATTTTAGAACATTATACTTTTTTAAGCCGTCCGGTTTTTATTATTGACGGTAAAATTTACATCGGCAACAGCCAAAAAAATGTGGCAGAAGTGATAAATGTTTTGAGCTAAAATGTCAATATTTTTTCTGTCAAACTGAAAACTATGACTGAACACTAATTTCCAATCAAATAGAGCAAACTTTTATTTATCTTTGCGCCTTTATACTCAATTATATGATACAATCTATGACAGGGTTTGGCAAAGCTTCTTTGCAATTGCCTACAAAAAAAATTACCGTTGAAGTAAAATCTTTAAACAGCAAAGGTTTAGATTTAAACGTAAGAATGCCGTCTGTTTACCGTGAAATGGAATTAGGTTTAAGAACTCAAATCTCAACTAAACTTGAAAGAGGTAAAATTGATTTTGCAATTTACATAGAGAGTACTGCCGAACAAACTTCAACAAAAGTAAATGTTCCTGTTGTGAAGAGTTATATCGCACAATTGAGAGAGGTTTATGCCGATGCCGATGAAACTGAATTAATGAAAATGGCTGTTCGTATGCCGGATACATTAAAAACAGAACGCGAAGAAATCGATGAAAATGACTGGGAGCAGATTCAGGTTATTATTGATGAAGCTTTACAAAACATTTTAAGTTTTAGAAAAGACGAAGGGGAATCTCTTGAAAAAGAATTTAATCTCCGAATTGGAAATATCCGCCAGTACATGAATGACGCTTTGGCTCTTGATCCAGAGCGTGTTCAGGCAATTAAAGATCGTTTGCAAACTGCAATTTCAGAATTACAGGTAAATGTTGATGAAAATCGTTTCGAGCAGGAATTAATCTATTATCTGGAAAAACTGGATATTACCGAAGAAAAAGTACGCTTAACCAATCATTTAGATTATTTCTTAGAAACTTTAAACGGAAATGAAGCAAATGGTCGTAAACTAGGTTTTATTACTCAGGAAATGGGCCGCGAAATCAATACTATGGGTTCAAAATCAAATCATGCCCAAATGCAGAAATTGGTCGTAATGATGAAAGATGAATTAGAGAAGATTAAAGAGCAAGTATTGAATGTTTTGTAATTGCTGTAAGCTGTAAGCAATAGGCTGTAAGCACAGAATACCGCACAAATATTAAAGCTTAAAGCATATTGCTTAAAGCCTAAAGCATAAATTAATGAACAAAGGAAAATTAATTGTTTTTTCGGCACCTTCAGGATCAGGAAAAACAACTATCGTAAAACATTTATTAGGTCAGGAAGATTTAAATCTTGAATTTTCGATTTCGGCAGCATCGCGTGCACCGCGTGGTGAAGAAGTACACGGAAAGGATTATTATTTTATTTCGCTGGAAGAATTCAAAAAACACATTAAAGCAGAGGATTTCTTGGAATGGGAAGAAGTTTACCGAGATAACTTTTACGGTACTTTAAAATCGGAGATTGAAAGAATCTGGGCTTTAGGAAAAAATGTCATTTTTGATATTGACGTGGTTGGCGGTCTTCGTATTAAACATAAATTTCCAGAAGAAACTTTAGCGGTTTTCGTAAAACCACCAAGTGTTGACGAATTAAAACGTCGATTAAAACAACGTTCTACAGAAAGTGAAGACAAAATCAATATGCGTATCGCAAAAGCTTCTGTAGAATTGGCAACAGCACCACAGTTTGACGCTATTATCAAAAACTATGATTTATCAGTTGCCCTTGAAGAAGCACATCAACTGGTAAAGGATTTTGTATCTAAGTAGTTATTTAGTCATTAGTTGTTAGTCCTTAGTCTGAAACACATCAAGCTAAAAATTTTACATGAGCGGTATTAAATCTTACAAAGAGTTATTCATTTGGCAAAAAGGAATTAAACTAGTTGTTCTTGTTTATAAACTTACTAAGAACTTTCCTAAAGAAGAAATATATGCCTTGACAAGTCAATTAAAAAGAGCCAGTGTATCTATTCCGTCGAATATTGCAGAAGGTTTTGGACGCCAAACTGACAAATCATTTAATCATTTTTTGAATATTTCCAGAGGTTCTTTAAATGAAATAGAAACACAATTAATTATTGCAAAAGAGTTAGAATTTATTTCTGACGAAAGCCTATTTAATGAAATTATGTTTTTAATTGAAGAAGAGAGCAAAATGATAAGTGCTTTCGCTAAAAATCTAAAAGACTAAGGACTAAGAACTAAGTACTATAATAAATGAAAATAGGTCTTTACTTCGGAACATACAATCCTATTCATGTTGGTCATTTGATCATTGCCAATCATATGGCCGAGTTTGCCGATTTAGATCAGATTTGGATGGTCGTTACACCACATAATCCGTTAAAAAAGAAATCGACTTTATTAGATGACCAGCAGCGCCTGCAAATGGTATATCTGGCAACAGAAGATTATTCGAAGATAAAACCGTCGGATATTGAATTTAAATTACCTCAGCCAAGTTATACCGTAATTACTCTGGAACATTTAAAAGAAAAATATCCAAACCATGAATTTTCTTTAATCATGGGAGAAGATAATTTGAAAACGCTTCACAAATGGAGGAACTATGAAGTAATTCTGGAAAACCATGATATTTATGTGTATCCTAGAATTTCTGATGAACCTGAAAACGTTGAATTAAAATCGCATCCAAAAATTCATGTCATTGACGCGCCGATTGTAGAGATTTCTTCGACTTTTATTCGAAACAGTATTAAAGAAGGCAAAAATATTCAGCCTCTACTTCCACCAAAGGTTTGGGAATATATTGATCATAATAATTTTTATAAGAAATAAATAATTTGAATTGCCTCCAGTTTTAACTGGAGTTTTTTATTTCACACAATCTTGTCATTTCGAGGAACGAGAAATCTTAGCAAGTAACTCCATACATTTAATCACCAATCGTTGTAGGGTTTCTAACGAAGATTTCTCGTTCCTCGAAATGACAAACAGAACATAAAAAACTCAAATCACAAAAAAAGCCTGAACTTACATTCAGGCTTTTTTTTTATAATTAAGCTTCAATACTTACTTCACTTTTTACTCTCGTTCTAATTTCACTCAGCGATTGATCAATCAAAAGTTTTCCATCTCTAAAAACTTCTTTCAATTCACCTTGTTTTTCTTCTTCCCAAGAAACATTATCACTTAAATGATACTTCCCGTCGATTAAATCAATTTTCATTAATCCTTTAGCCGATTTTTTAGTTCCGTCATCTGTAATTGGATCTTTGAAAATGGCTCTTCCCTCTCCGTTTACTTCTCCGTAAGTTGCTTTCATCGCAAATCCGAAAGTATCTCTGGTATTGTATTGATATGTAAAAGATCCAATTCCTAAAACCACATTTGTAGAAGCAAATCCTTTTTCTTTTAATCTTTCGCAAATTTGAGTTGCTCTTGCTACAGTAATACTATCTCCGTAAATTGCTCCAATTTGCGGTACCAATTCTTTGAATCCTTTAGCATTTGTTGTACCGCCAAAAACATCCCAAAGCAATTCGATAACTCCTTTTTTCTCTTGTTCTGTTTTTCCATTTGGATTTCCGCAGATAATATCAACCGGATCACCACTGTCAGGACGAATTACAACTTTACCTTCTCTAGAAACGATTTCTTCTTTTAATCTTGGAAGATAATCCGTTAGAACTTTCCATAAATCCCAAGTATCAGAAACGATAGAAACAATTCCTTTTGGATAAACTTCAGTAATTAATCTTTTGAAGGTTTCATACTCGCCTTCTGTAGTTCCCATACACATAACAGAATGTTCTGTTGCTGCTACTGAACCTGCAACCAACTCCTGATCTGAATTGGCTTTGTAATATTCTTCTAAGAAATCAATTGCAGGAATTGTGTCAGATCCTGTAAAACTCAATAAATGTCCTGCTGCAGAAGTTACAGAAGCTTCAATTCCGCCCATTCCTCTCATTGAGAAATCGTGCGCCTGCCAGTCAACAAATTCTGGAACAGAAGAAGTTTCTGCTGCATATTTGTCTAATACTTTTCTGTATTCTTTTGCAATGGTTGCTGAGTTACAAGGCAACCAGATTACAGCAGAAAGTAACGTTTCGAAATAATTTGTAAGCCAGAAAAATTCAGGAATTGTATTGTACATTGTAAACATTGGCACTCTTAACGGAACGCTTGCCCCTTCTGGCAATGCTTTAAAAACCATTGGAATATATCCTAAATCATGTAAATCTTCGATATGTTTTGTACCAACTTGGTTTTCGCCTAAATAATTATTGATTCTTCGAGCGTATTTTGCAACAACTTCTTCTTTTGATTTTTTAAAGAAATACTCTTCAAAGTCGTGAATAATATATTTTTTGATGAAATACTGAAGTCCAAAAAAGATAACTTCATCAACTTCTTCAATTCTTGATTTTCTTGGTGTCCAGTTAGAATATACTAAACTTGTTCCGTCTGGGTATTGTCTTCTGTGGTCAACTTTGTAACCATCGGTTAATAATAGTGGGTTCATATAATTTTCTATTTATATTTATCTAATAAGCGTTTTGCTAAATCTTTTATATCATTGGATCTGACTAAATTGTCAATCCATTTTTGCGGCATATTTTCAATTCCGTAATAAATTCCTGCCAATCCTCCTGCAATTGCACCAGTTGTATCTGTATCTTCTCCTAAGTTAACCGCTTTTAAAACCGTTTCTTCATAAGAATCTGAATTTAAAAAACACCAAAAACTGGCTTCTAAACTATGAAGAACATAACCCGATGCACGAATTTCATTTTCTGGATAAGTCCAAATATCATTCTTTAATACCTTTTCAAATAGTTGAATTTCTACAGGATTATATTTTTTATCTTTTAAAAATTCAGAAAGAACATTTTGCATTTCTTTATAAGCTTCGAATTTATCTTTATCTTTTAGAATCTCCAAACAATATACAACATAAATGAAACAAGCAAATACAGATCTAAAATGCGCGTGTGTTATTGACGAAACCTCTTTTACTTTTTTATAAATAACTTCAATATCATTCTCTTTTTGAAGATAAAAAACCAATGGCAAAATACGCATTAAGGAACCATTCCCGTTATCTTCTTCAAAAAAATTACCTGAATTTCTAGCCGATTCTCCTTTTACAACTCTTGCTAAAGAATGTTTCGTCGTTCCTCCAATGTCAAATACTTTATGATGCGCTCCCCAATATCCTTCCTGCATCCATTTTACAAAAGTCAAAGCCATATCTTCTATATCATAACCTTTGCACAAACTTTCGGCAGTACAAAAAGCCAATGAACTATCGTCGCTAAATGTTCCAGGCGGCTGATTCCAGGACATAAAACCCATCATATCAACAACTGGATTCTGTTTTAATTTTTCTCTGGATTTAAATTCAACCGGAACACCTAAAGCATCGCCAATGCCAACACCAAATAACCCAGATTCTATTCTATTTTTCATTTTATTTATTTCTTCCTTTCTCGTTAGGATAAAAGGTTTGCACGACATCACTCTGCCAGAATTCTTTTGATTCTATATCAATACATGAAAGTTTTCCGTAAAAACCTGCTCCGGTATCTATATTCCAAACATTGCATCCCTGCATCGGGATTTCAACATTATAATGCAATGTCGGTGTATGGCCGATATAAATCTCATTAAAAAGCAGTAATCGTTTTGGATATGAAAGTGAATCTTTCTGAATTCGTTTATCCATCGTCAAAGCCATTTCCCAAAGTGTCCTGTCCCAGGAATAATTGGTTTTGTAATGTTCTTTTTCCGGGCCGTGCATCGATGAAAAACCAGCGTGAATAAACAAATTGTTGTTTTCGTCTACAAAGTAATCTTTCATCTTGTTGAAGAATTCGAGATGCTTTTCTTTTTCTGAAAAATCTATATTAGCATAACTTTCTATAGTCGATTTTCCTCCATGCAAAAACCAAATATCATTTACGACATCATTTTCTAACCATTCCTGACACCAGGCATCATGATTCCCTTTTATAAAAATACACTCCTGTTTTTTAGATAATTCAATAAGAAAATCAATCAGTTGTTTTGATTCGCTCCAGCCGTCAACATAATCTCCGAGAAAAATAAATCGGTCATTTTCTGAATAATCTATTTTTTCCAATAACTGAATTAAAGCTTTTAATCCGCCATGAATGTCTCCAAAAACTAAGGTTCTTTTCATTTTTAAAATTCGATATACTTTGGCGGAACTTCATCTGTCAGCCAAACATTGTTTTCAGACAAATAAAATTTAAATCCGTCTCTGTACATAGCACCGCTTCTAACGGTTAAAATTTGCGGAACTCCTCTCCTGCTTCCCACTTTTACTGCGGTTTCTTTGTCTTTGGAAAGATGTACATGCTGACGGCTCATTTTTTTCAAACCTTCTTTCTGAATGCTTTCCATGAATTTTCCAACGGTTCCGTGATACAGATATTCCAGAGGTTCTGTTTCTGCTAAATTCAATTCAACCGAAATCGAATGTCCCTGACTTGCGCGAATTCTAGTTTTATCCTCGTTATAAGCGAAACGCTTTTTATCGTTATTTTCTACTACGTAATCTAAAAGTTCGGCATCGAGACGATTCCCTTTTTTAGTACATTTTTCTATTAATTCATTGACATCTGCCCAGCCGTTTTCGTCGAGTTTTAATCCGATTTTTTCTGGCGAATGTCTGAGCACCAAGCTTAAAAACTTGCTGACGCTCTTTGCTATATTTTCATTCATAATTAATATTTTTTCTACCTACGAAATGTTCCGATGGAACATTTACAAAAGGTTTTTGTAAATCTTGTAATTTTCATCATCGAAACAGACGAATATTACCTTTTCTATTTCATCTGACTTATCAAAATCTCTAACCGTTTTTACTGCAATTTCTGCTGCTTTATCTTTTGGAAAATGATAAATTCCAGTACTTATATTCGGAAAAGCAATAGATTTTATTCCTTTATGAATCGCCAGATTTAAACTATTTGTGTAACAGTCTGCTAATAATTTGGATTTTTCTTCTTTATCACCATTCCAAACCGGACCTACTGTATGAATAACATATTTTGAAGGTAAATTCCCGGCGGTTGTTATAACTGCTTCACCCGTTTTGCATCCGCCCTGCTTATTTCTAATTTGAATACATTCCTCTAAAATTGCTTTTCCTCCTCTTCTGTGAATAGCCCCATCAACTCCGCCTCCACCCAACAAAGAAGTATTTGCTGCATTTACAATCGCATCAACATTTATCTCTGTTATATCTGCTTTTAGAAGTTCTATTTTCATAATTTTTAATTATTTCAATTCATCTCTAACCTCCATTAAAGCAAAACCTAAAAGATTCAACCCTTTCCACTTTTCAGGATTTAAAGCATCTTTATGATCTCCTGCCATTCCAATTCCCCAGATTGGATCTACCGGACTTGCTTCTACTATAACTCGGTCATTTGTGTTTAGCAGAAAAGTTTTCAAATCAGAATTTTGATTGAATTTGTGATAGTTGCCTTCTTTTACAATTTCAAATCGGTTTTCTAACCAGATTTTATCATCGTAATTTCTCACTTTACGACCTAACTTTTTAGCTTCGGCAGGTGAATTGCATTGTATGATTTTTCCTAAAATTTCCTGATCGTTAAACAATTCGGCTTTCTTTGCCATCATCCAGTGTTCAGCCGTTTTATAGGTTACTTCATTTACTTTAAACGAACTTAACCACCACTGGCTGAAGCAGGTTTTAGTAATCGTTCCGTCTTTACTTGGCTGATGTCCCCAGAAAAATAAAAATTTACTTTCCGGAGCTATAGTATCTATATTGTATTTCATTTTTTCTGTTATTGGAACAAAGAAGTTATCTCCTTAAAATCTTTAGAATCTGGTGAAAATGATCCGTAAATGGTATTGAAATCTGTTGTCAGCTTTTCAAATTCATAATCCTTTTCTAACTGATCCATGCAGGTTACGACCAAATTTCTTTTTGCCATTGGACTGTAAGCGGCATCTAATTTTAAAGCGTAGTTCAACAAATCGTAATCCAGATCCCCAAATCTTAGATGCTTTTGATATTCGTTGAAAACACAGGTTTCTTCTTCGTTATTTTTTAATTGTATTTCTCTTTCATTTGGCATCCAGCCGTGACCGTGCCTTGTGGTGTAACTTCTGGTTGCATAATAAACTTCTACATCTTCAATTTTTAATTTATTACAAATTTCAACTGCATTTTTTGAAGTCGTATTTGCATAAGTAACATTCGGGAAAATACCGTGATCCATATCAAGGAGAATTCCCTGGCTTCCTTCAAAAATCAGATTATCGTATTTTAAAAGGAAAGTATAATCGACAATATTCCATTTCAATTTATCAACTGCTTCTAGATAAGCCTGAATTTCTTCATCGATTCCACTTTCATTTAAAAATCCATAATAGTACGCGATTTGGTTTAGTTTTTCTAAAAGCATTTCACGAGGCGCAATTAAATCTATGGCAAACAATTTATACGGACCTTCATTTCTTTTCATGGTTGAACCAATGCCTTTTCCACAGGTTCCGTGATCTATATTTCTGGTGTTTCCTCTGTTGTGCCAAACATCAAACGGAGTGGTAACTTTTGCTAATGGATGAATGTATAAATCCAGATTAGCGTTTTTTTCTTTTAATTCTTCTCTCTCATTGTACAAAAAGAGCGGATGAATCGTGCAATGTTCGCTGTAATAAGACGGAAGACCTCGAAGCGCACCGCTGGCAAAGCTGGAGTGAACGTGTTTTTTATCGCCAATCATAACCGTATGCGCGGCCTGTTGTCCTCCCGAAAACCGAATAACTATAGATTCAGGATTTTGTTTCGCCAGAAAATCTGTTGTTATTCCTTTTCCTTCATCACCAAATCCTAAACCTATAACTATTTGTGCTGTTTTCATTTTGTTCTTATTTATTTTAAACACATAGTAACATAGATTTTTGGAAACGTTATAAAGGCGTTTCACTTGTTTCAATTCACATAAGTACTATGTGTTAAAACTAGTTTCTTTTTGTTTTCTTTTATTCTCAAACAAAAACCTATGTTTCTATGTGTTTAAAAATTTAAAGCATTTGTATATTATCTAAACCTGTATCATTGGTATCAGAAACTGGAATTGTTCCTAAACCAGAACCAGAACTTTTATGTTTATCGCAGATGATCTTCTTGATTACATTTGGAATTTCTCTGTGATCTTCAATTGAAAGACAATTTTGTCCCAGTAATTCTTTCCATTCTACATCGGCGTTAATGGCTTGTCCTGAATGCAAGACACTAATATGATAAACATCGTATCTTTTTTGCGCTTCTGCCAATAATTCAAGATGTGTATAAGTCTGTTGTCCCTGACCCATAATTTCTTTTATTGCTGATGCTGGAAGTGTTTTTAAACCTGGTTCATCGCCTACTGTAAACAACAATCCTTTTTGTCCTCTTTTTTCGAATGCATCTGTTTTGGTATGAAATGCTGCAAAATACCAGGCTAAAAGATAACTTTCGCCAGCGTTTCCGCCTCCTCCGCCTTCAATGTAAGTTCTCGTTAACCACATATCCAGTTCTTCGTCACCAGATTCAAACTGACCAACCTGCAAAGGATATCTGTCGCATTCATGATCACCGATTCCTAAGAATAAAAGCGCCGGATCTGGAACACCTCCCTGAATAATCCCTCCCATTAATTTTGGAAGACCTTCTTTAATCAGTTCGTGCGGAATGTGTCCCATACTTCCTGTGACATCCAATCCTAAAATAATTGGAACTGTGTTTGGATGAACTTCTGAATCTCTCGCTTCTCTAAAAACAACTCCATTTGGATTCATTGATTCATGCGCTTTTCTTAACGCATTTTGTGTAAATATTTCACTAGCTGATTTGCTTGCATAACCTACTTTTTTTGCTCTGTCTTCACGAGCACCGAAATCATATCTTGTACCTCCCATGACTAAAATGTTTTACCAAATAAATACTCAAATCTCTTTTTTGTTACTTCAAACTGGATATTTAAATTTCTGATGGTCAGCGAAAGTTCCATATCTTTTTGTACAAAAGCTTCTGGCTGAAAATCGGCAAAGGTTAAACTGTTTTTATCCAGCGGACTAATATCGATCAATCCTTCTTGTTCTCTTTCGAGTCTTTTTATTTTTAATTCGATGTCTTCAACGCGACGTCTGTATATTAATTCAGAATCTTCGCCAATGGTTTTGGCTCTGTCTTCTCTAATTTGATCATTGTTTCTTCTTAAAGATTCAATAAATCTTGGTTTTAAATCATCACTCATAACTTTTTGGTTGTTTTGGTTTCAGGTTTAAAGTTTCAGGTTAAGCGCTTAACTTGAAATTTGGTTTTAACTTGAAACGGTTAATAGTATTTTTTTCAGGTTTCAGGTTTAAAGTTTCACGTTCCAAAAAGAAACTTGAAGCTTTTCAAACTAATTCAGCACGTCTTCAAACTGCTTAAAATTTGTTTTTTTATCAGAATTGTCAAATACTGCAAAAACTATTTTCTCAAAAGCACCTGAATATTTTTCTGCAATAATTTCTTTGAACAAATGCGCTACATCTTTGGGTTCATTTCTAAAAACACCACATCCCCAAGCCCCTAAAATCAATGTATCACTTTTTTGCTGTAAAGCAATTGCTAATACTTTATCCATTCTTTTTCTAAAAACGTCTTCTATTGCTGCTATTTCTTCTTTCCTGTTATGCTGCAGCATCGCGCCTTTGTTTGGTGCTGGAGCCGTAATCACATCTACAACAAATGGTTTTTCAAAATAATCTCCATTATCATCATTCCAAAACAAAACATTTGGACTATAAATCATGTAATCTGAATATAAAAACGAGGACTGATTTCTATTAAAATCATACATTGTTTTGTCTTTGATCTGCGTTTCATAAAGGCTTGAAGATCTCGCCAGGCTTTCTTCCTGAGCCGAAGCTCCACCTAAAAACCCGCCCCCCGGATTTTTTGCCGAAGCGAAATTCAAAACACAGATTTTACCATTTTCCTCCTCAACAATTGCTTCAATTGTAGAACAATTTTTGGTGATTATTTTTGTTTCAAACTTATTTTCAATTGGCGTTTTTAAGATTTCTTCCCAATCTTTTGGCGCAATTGTAAACGTATTTTTTATTGACTCTTCGAGTTCTTTTTTTACGTCAATCTTTTTTCCTTTGTATTCATAGAAACCATTCTTTATGATTTCTAAAGTTTTATTTGCTATTTCTACTCTATAATTTTTATTCATAATTCAAATTTTACCACCTCAACCCTTTGATCATCAAAATCTTTAAAAGAGTTCGTAGTAAATATTTTGTCAAAACAATCTAAAACATCAAAACCTTTATTAAAAATTCCGTGGCTAACGGCTAGGTATAATTTTCCGGCATTTTTCTTTTTTAATTCTTCGGCTAAGCCAACAAACGTTCCGCCGCCATCGCAGATATCATCTACAATTAAACAATCCATTCCCTGTAAATCATCTTCATACACTTTAAAACCAGATAATTTTCCTGTTTTTACGTCTCGGCTTTTACTGCATTCTACAACCTCAACACCGCCTAAAAATTCAGAAACTTTGTAGATTTTCTTCAAAGCACCTCCGTCTGGAGAAATCAATTTTACGTTTTGACCAATTTTATTCAAGACTTCTTTGATAAAAGCATAGTTTGGAATTACTGTACTGTTGTTTAACAAAGCCGGAGTCACTTCTGAGTGTGCATCAAAAACAAAAACTTTATTCAATTGCATCGCATTTATAATATCTGCATACACTTTTACAGAAAGCGGTTCGCCTGGAATCATAACTCGATCTTGTCTCGCTGCCGGGAAATACGGAATAAAGAGTTCAATGATTTTAACGTCCATTCTGCGTAACGCATCAACTGTAACACACAGTAAACCTAAATCGTTGAAAGAGTTTAGTCTATGTGTAATTGTCACTTTTCTGTTTGTATCAAAATCCGGGACGATTTTAATATGCGGTTCTCCGCCAGAAAATGTAAAACTTTGAAATTTGATTTCTTCCTGATTTTGGAAAGGAGCGAATTTTGGGTCGAGATTTAGTATCATAGTTTTTTAGTTTGCGTTAATTATACGCAAATGTAGAATTAAATTTTAAATAAACAATTTATTTTGTGTAAAAATTACGCAAACTTTATTTCGAAGTGAAAGCCGTTTTGAGTTAACTCATTATATTTCAATTTATTGAACTTAAAAAGTTTAGCCGGACGACCTGTTTTTATTGGTGAAAATTTTTCGGTTTCTTCTAGAATACCATAACTGAGTATTTTTTTTCTGAAGTTTCTGCGGTCAATTTCTTTTTCTAAAATAGTGCAATACAAGTTTTCAAGATCTGAAAACAAAAATTCTTCGGGAAGTAAATCGAAACCAATAGGTTCATAAGTCAATTTTGATTTCAGCCTGTCAATCGCTTTTTGAAGTATTATATTGTGATCGAAAGCTAAAGCAGGAATTTCATCTATTTTACACCATTGCACTCTTTCGGCATCAGTGCTGGCTTTAATATCTAAATTTGAAGCATCGACTAAAGCATAATACGCCACCGAAATAACACGGTTTCTTGAATCTCTGTAAATATCATCTCCAAAAGTGTACAACTGTTCCATAAAAGTCAGCTGTACGTTTGTTTCTTCGTGTAATTCGCGTATTACAGCATCGCTCAGCGATTCATCATTTTTAACTAAACCGCCCGGTAAAGCCCAATATTTTTCTGAAGTGCCAAATTGCTGTTCTATCAATAACACATATAAGTCATTGTTCTTGTATCCAAAAACAATCGCATCAACAGCAATTCTAATATTTTGTAATTTTTCCATAATCAAAAATCATATCAAACAAATATAACGAATGAGAGTCAGTTTTATAATTCATGCAGATACATTAAATTATAAAATTGACTCTCAGTAAATAATTTTTATTCTTTTTCTAGTTTATAGTAACACTTCGTTTAGGACTCGAAGTACATTCAGATCCATTTTTTTTAACTGTAACATCGGCTTTAGCTTCGTAGGTTCCTGCAGCATTATACATATGAGTAACTGTTGTTCCATCGCCGGTAGTTCCGTCACCAAATGTCCATTTTACAGAACTTAAAGTTCCCGTTCCTGTATATTCAACTGAATAATTCATCAATTTCGGATTATTTGCATCTGTCGAATTGTGAAGCTTAATATAAATTGATTCTCCAAGACAATCTACTACATCTTCTGCTTCGTTTTTACTGCAGGAATTAATCATAAAAAATAGTATAGTGAGTATTAAAACTGAGGCTGCTTTTTTCATAATCTGTATCTTTTAGAAATTAACATACTAAAGTTATCTTTTTTTCTACATTCAAAAAAATAATCAACTGATTTTCAACACTCAACAACCATATCCTTATAATCTATTTCCAAAAAACAGCTTTAATTCTTTTTCAATTATATCAAAAAACGATTTCACATTATTATTTTTAGGAGCCAGTAAATAGACAAATTCTTCGGGAACATGAAAACTGTTCCATACTAATTGCAGTTTATTTTCTTTGATATAATTTCTTGCATTACAATTCCAGGTCACCGCAACACCATCATTTTTTGAAAGCAGTCTCAGCATCTCAGATTCTGAAGGAATAATGTAATTTGGCACCATCGACGGCCTTTTTTTATTGAAAGCATGAAGCCAGAATACTTTTATGTGCGGAATTCGCGCATCATGACTGTACCATTTTTGGCCGTTAAGCCATTGCTCTATTTCGGTAAAATTATCTGCTTTTAATTTCTGGCGGAAATCGGTTATATCCAAACTTGCCGGAGCAACCATTATAAGTTTAATTTTTCCAACTATTTCATAAGTGGTATCAAAAGTATCGAACCTTTTGGTTGTAATGGCAAAATCCAGTTTTTTTGAATCTACTAATGCAAAAAGTTCGTCGTTTTCTGCAAAAGTAAAATCTATTAAATCAAACTTTGAAATTAAGAGATTTCCAACGCAGTCAAAAAGATGTTTTGAAATCCCGACAGAAATTAATCGGTTAGCATCTTCTGCTTTTGCCCGAAAGCCGGTTTCGACACTTTCAAGACGATCGAGCGCATCTATTATCAAATTATTCAGTAACTTAGCGTATTCGGTTGGCTCTACTCCTTTTGATTTCCGATTAAATAATTTATTCCCAACGTGAGCCTCAAGCATAGAAATTTGCTGACTAACCGCAGGCTGGCTCATAAATAACTCTTTTGCGGCTACCGAAAAATTACCATTTTTATATACAGCTTTAAAAGTTCTGTACCATTCTAGATTTACCATGACATAAATTTACTTATAACAAACATAGTTTATTTTATTTTTACTGATATCACTTAAGGCGTAAATTTGTTAAAAATTTAAAATTATGAAAAAAATAGCATTACTCGCAATAATTGCATTTACCGCTGTAAGCACATCTGCTGTGGCTCAAAAATCAAATAAAAAAGGTATGAAAAAAGTATTATTTGTTGTAACCAGTAATGATAAGCTGGGCAATACAGGAGAAAAAACAGGATTTTGGTCTGAAGAATTTGCAGCACCTTATTATGAATTGTTAGATCAGGGAGTAGAAATTACAATTGCTTCTCCGCTTGGGGGACAGCCTCCAATTGATCCAAAAAGCGCTGATCCGGCGTCGGCAACAGAAGACACTAAACGTTTTGATGCCGATAAGGTTTTACAGGAAAAATTAAAAAACACTTTAAAACTGTCAACTGTTAATCAAAAAGATTACGATGCTGTATTTTATCCAGGAGGACATGGTCCGCTTTGGGATTTAGTTGAAGACAAAAGTTCTATCGCTTTAATCGAAGCTTTTTATACGAACAAAAAACCGATAGCATTTGTTTGTCACGCACCAGCCGTTTTGAAAAACGTAAAAGTAAAAGGTGAATATTTAGTAAAAGGTAAAAAAGTAACCGGATTTACCAATGAAGAAGAAGAAGCGGTTGGCTTAACTAAAGTAGTTCCGTTTTTATTAGAAGATGCTTTAGCATCAAACGGAGCAATTTTTTCTAAAGGTCCAAACTGGCAGCCTTACGCAGTAGCAGACGGACTTTTAATTACCGGCCAAAATCCGGCATCATCTAAATTAGTAGCTGGAAAACTATTGCAGGAATTGAAATAAAAGTTACTAAGCTTCTAAGTAACTAAGGTTCTAAGGTTTTTCTTAGTTGCTTAAAAGCTTAATCTCTTATTTCATTACTATTAAAAAATTAAACAAACAACAATGCTAGACTGCAGATAAGTTCAAAGAAAAAAAACTTAGAACCTTAGCAGCTTAGTATCTTAGAAACTCAAAAAAAATGCTAAACTTTGAATTATACAATCCGACAAACTTAGTTTTCGGGAAAGGACAAATTGAAAAACTTTCGACTCTGGTTCCAAAAGATGCAAAAATTCTTTTGGCTTACGGCGGTGGAAGTATTTTTAAAAACGGAATTTACGATCAGGTAATTACGGCTTTAAAAGGCTTTAATATTGTGGAATTTGGCGGAATCGAACCAAACCCAAGATTTGAGACTTTAATGAAAGCGGTAGACGTTATTAAAGCTGAAAAAATCGACTTTATTTTGGCTGTCGGCGGCGGATCTGTGATTGATGGCGTGAAGTTTATTTCGGCAGCAGTAAACTTTGAAGGCAACCCAATTGATATTTTACAGAAACGTATTTTGATTAAAGAAAATGCGATGCCGTTTGGAACTGTATTAACGCTTCCGGCAACGGGAAGTGAAATGAACTCTGGATATGTAGTAACGATTGAAGCAACTCAGGAAAAATTATCTTCTGGCGGAAGTGCTTTGTTTCCTCAATTCTCAATTTGTGACCCAGCAGTTATAGCTTCTTTACCAAAAAGACAAATCGAAAATGGTGTTGTAGATGCTTATACACACGTTATGGAACAATACTTAACGTATCCGCATGATGCTTTTTTACAAGATAGAATTGCCGAAGGAATTTTACAGACTCTAATTGAAGTTGGTCCTGGAATTGTAAAAAATCCAACTGATTATACTTTGGCTTCAAACTTTATGTGGAGTTGTACAATGGCTTTAAATGGGTTAATTCAAAAAGGTGTTCCAAGTGACTGGGCAACTCACATGATTGGCCACGAATTGACAGCACTTTACGAAATTGATCATGCTAGAACTTTGGCGATAATTGGCCCAAGTTTGTACCATGTAATGTTTGAAACTAAAAAAGGCAAACTGGCACAATACGGAAGAAGAATATTCAACTTGACTGGTTCTGACGAAGAAGTAGCAAAAGAAGCCATCAACAAAACGGTTGAGTTTTTCCATACTATGGGAATGGACACAAAACTTTCACAATACACAGAAGATTACAGCAAAACAGCAGATTTTATCGTAAATCGTTTTGACGAAAGAGGCTGGAAAGGTCTTGGTGAAAATCAATTAGTGACTTTAGATAAGGTAAAATCTATTGTAGAACTTTCTTATTAGTCACAATATTCAGTCTCAGTTTGCGGTTTTTGCATATCACTGAAAACCGTTGACGGGTGACTGCAAACAAAAAAGGCGTTCTTATAAAAAATAGGAACGCCTTTTTAAAATACTAAAACAAAACTAACTAACTCAAATCTTTGTAAATTCATTAAAATTCTAATTTATAAAGACTTACAACGTAAGGTTTTGTGTTTTATTGTATGCAATTAAAATATTTTTATTTAAAATCTTCATTCATCTTCTTTTCCAAGGTTTTATTCAGATTTTCAACTTCTGTTTTGATATTTTTAAAATCGATATTCTTTTTTTCTTCCAAAATCTTTTCATCCAAAAACAATTTCAAATCATACAAATTGTTTTTGTTTTTCAGTATCAGAGTTCCAATTTCTGGCTTTTTTGCTTCGTTAATTCTCAAACCACCAATCATGCTGCCTTTTAGTTCGTTTCCAAATAATAGTTCAACATCTTTTTCGGAAGAAATTTTTGCAGCAATTGAATTGAAATTTTCCTGAATAGATTTATTATGATCCAGATAAGAAGTAAAAACTGTGCTGAAAATTTCAGAATCTCTTCTCTGCTCATCATTTCCTTTTATTGTTTTGAATAGTTTTGCCTCGATTTTATTGTTAGTTTCATAATATAAAACACTTCCGGTTTCTGATGGAGCTGTTTCATTAACTTCTACTGCTGAACTGGTAAGAAGTACTTTATCATTAATACTAAACTTGCCAATCGTTTTATTATTTACTTTTTCCAGAACAATTTTTCCTTTTACTTTTTTATTGAATTCTTCGAGTTCAATAGCATTATTTTTTAACTCAAAATGATATCGGTTAAAATAATGCATGGCAAAAATATCGAAGTCATAACTCTGCAGAATATTGTTTTTCCAGTACTTTGTAATAAACTGGCGCTCCAATTTTATGTATTCCGGGCCGTCAACTATTTTACCGTCTTTATAAGTCGATTTTATATCATAATTTGGGTATTGATACTTTTCGATATTTTCTAAATAATTGTTCGAATATTGGTATTTGATAACTCCGTTTTCATAATAATCAACATAGTTAAATTCATTAAAATCTGTAGCAAAATAACCCGAATAAGGTTTGTCATTTTTATAAATTCCAACATAAGAATCCTGTCTGTCCGAAGTAATCAAAAAAGACTGGTTAACAATTTTCGTTCTTTTTCCATTTTCAAAATAGATCGTTTTTAGAATATTGTTTTCCCCTTTTTTATCGTATTCACTTCTATAATAAATCTCTTCAGTTACTGCTCCTTTTTTATAAATTGTGCTTTTTTGAGCCTCGACTAAAGTTCCTTCATACGGCAGATCATTTTTATATTCCAGCTTTCCTGTTATTTCGCGATTATCGTAAAAAACAGTTTCTCCGTTTTTAATATCGTTTACCACAGTGTAAGTTCTAACCGGATCGTCGAGATAATAATTAAAGATTTTCTGAAGCCCATTTTTCTTGTATCCAGAAACGCTGATTAATTCGTTTTGTTCATTTTCAGTTTTAACGACAAAAGTTCCATTGAATGGTTTTCCATCTTTGTAAATTCCTTTTGCAACAATATTTCCAGATTCATCTTTCACAATTGCTTCTCCTTCTATCAATCCATTATTATAATTTTGATTGATAAATAAATCGCTCGCAAATCTTTCATCAAAATTACCTTCAAAAGGCTGTCCGTTTTTATAAATTCGTTTTGCTTTTATGCTTCCGTCTGAGTTGTATTCAACCTGATCGCCTTGTTCTTCTCCATCAGAATATTTTACAATTTTTAAAACTTTTCCGTTTGAAAAATATTGAATTTCCTCTCCGTTTTTCTGTCCGTTTTTATAATTGGTTTTAGATTTTAAAGCGACAGCAAATTTGTTTTGAAAGTAATAATTGTAGACAACTCCGTTTGAAATTTCACGTCCGTACTTTTCAAAATCATTTTCATTAATAGTCTGCAGAATTTTTCCCGACTTATCGTAATTTATCTGCTTAAATGGTTCTGTATTACCATTTGCAATATCGTACCATATTTCTTGCGCCAGCTGTTTTGAAGCCGTCCAAAATATCTTTTTCTTAATAATCTTTCTGTTTTTAGTCTTGTCTGTTTCATCACGAATAATCATTCCCTCGGTCATTCGAATTGGTTCTTCCCTATCGGCTGCATTATCCGCTTTGTTCAATCGGTAATCTTCCCAATTTAAAACTTCTTCAAAATCGCCACTTGCAGGTTTTCCACCGTCGTATTTTCCTTTCATCAACACACTGCCGTCTTCGTGATAAAGAATAGTTTCACCATCTTTTCTTCCATTTTTATACTGAATGGTTTTTAACTTTTGCCCGCTTGGATAATAATACGTCAAATTTGAAACAACAGAAAAGTTATAAAATTGATAAAAAGAAGAATCAAAGCCATTTTCATCAAGCCAAAGTACATCACCCACATAATTATCTTCATTATCCTGAAAAGAATATCCCTGAAACTGCGGTGTTTTATTGATGTAGAAATCTTCAACTAAAATTAGATTTCCTAATTTCTTTGAAGGCTGAATTCTGTAAAAAGAAGCATTTTCTTTAGTAGTAGTTTTCCAATTGGCATCGAAATAAAGTGGTTCCATATTTTGGGAGAAAGAAAATAGTGTCGTAAAAACAAAAATAAGGGTCAAAAATTTATTTATCATAATTGAACGAAATTTCTCAAAAATACTGTTTTTTGTATAAATTTAGTTTTTAAAGCTGAAATATAATCTGAAATTCAGCAGCTTTTAATTTAAAAGAGTACGAACCAAAAGGGCTTTGCCAAATTTCTTAAATCAGATTTTGCTTTATTAGCACATTATTAAGTACTTTTGTTTTAAATTAATAAAATAATGAGCGAAAAGTTAAAATTTGCAGTAATTGGAGGAGGAAGCTGGGCTACGGCAATTGCAAAAATGTTATGCGTTAATCTTTCTGAAATTGCGTGGTATATGCGTAATGAATCTGCAATTGAACATCTTCAAAAATACAAACACAATCCAAACTATTTAAGTTCTGTTGAATTTGACACCAATAAACTTAAACTGACCAGCAATATAAACGAAGCAATTGAATATGCAGATTACATTATTTTTGCGATTCCATCTGCTTTTCTTGATGCTGAATTAAAAAACATGACAGTTTCATTAGCTGATAAAATTATTTTTTCGGCTATTAAAGGTATTGTTCCTGAAACAAGTTTAATAGTTGGCGAGCATTTTCATATTCAATACGATATTCCGTATTACAACATTGGTGTTATTACTGGTCCATGCCACGCAGAAGAAGTTGCTCTTGAACGACTTTCGTATTTAACCATTGCCTGCGGTGATCCAGAAAAAGCTTCTATAGTAGCAAAATCACTTTCCGGAAATTACATTAAAGCCAAAATCTCTGATGATATTATTGGTACCGAATACGCTGCAATGCTGAAAAACATTTATTCAATCGCAGCCGGAATTGCACATGGATTAGGTTATGGAGATAATTTCCAGTCGGTTTTAATGAGTAATGCCATTCGCGAAATGAAGAAATTCATTCGTAAAGTTCATAAAATGAAACGTAACATTAATGATTCGGCTTATTTGGGCGATTTACTAGTTACAGGATATTCAGTTTTTTCAAGAAACAGAATGTTTGGAAATATGATAGGAAAAGGATACACTGTAAAAAGTGCCATGATGGAAATGAGTATGGTTGCCGAAGGGTATTATGCTACAAAAAGTGCTTATAAACTAAATCAGGGATATGGTGCTAAAACGCCAATTATTGATGCTGTTTATGCTGTTTTATACGAAGGAAAAGATGCAAAATCTGTATTTAGAAAATTGACTGAATCTTTAGATTAGTATTTTTTTTAAAAGACAAGAAGCAAGAAAAAAGAGCCAAACTGAATTTCAGTCTTGGCTCTTTTTTTATTGATAAGAAATCTTAAAAATAAAACTGAGTGAATAAAAACTACTCAATTAACAAGAAATATTTTATCTGAGAATACATCAAACCTACATCTTAAATAAAAAAAGTTAAGTTATTAGCCTTACAAAACATCACAAGAATTACTCAACTGTTTATCAACAAGATAACTTCATTATTTAAAACTTACAAATTGTTATTTTCTCACAATTTGACTTATACTCTATTTTACAATTCCTTTATTTTTCATTGCTTCGCAAAGAATTATCAATAGATTTGCATCATTATTTTTATTTGTTCTAAATTAAATATAGGTGCGCTACATTATAATTTTCTTACTGTTCACTCAAACAATTTTTTCTCAAAAAACCATTTCTGGTAAAGTTATGTCGAAAGAAACATCTACATCTTTATCTGGTGTTTTTGTTCGTGATACCAAAACAGAAAACTGGACGATTTCTGATAAAGATGGAAATTTCACCATTACGCTTCCTTACTTTCAGGATATTGAGCTAAATTTTTCGATACTTGGAAAAAAAGAAATTAATCAATCACTAAAAGACGGGCAGAACTCTATTACTGTTTATTTAGAAGATAATACGCTTCATCTTAAAGAAGTAATGGTTACAGCGAATAAAGAGCGTAAATATTCTGAATTAACTCTCGGAACAAATGCCATAAATAATGTTCAGGCTTTTTCTTTAGATGATGTTTTACAACAGCTTCCAGGACAAAAAACCGTAGATTTTACTTTAAATGAATATAAAAATATTGTTTTTCGTACGGCATCTGATGGTAATTCTTCAAAAGGCAGCAAAGCGTTTGGAACTTCATTTGTAATAAATGATATTCCAATTTCGAACAATGAAAATATGCAGGCACTTAGTCCAAATACACGTACTTTGGCCGGCAATGATTATGGCATTCGTAATAAAGTTTTTAATAACCCAAATGTCGGGGTCGATCTTAGGGAAATTCCAACTAATACTATTGAGGAGATAAAAGTCATTCAGGGAATTCCTTCTGCAAAATATGGGGATTTGACTTCAGGACTTGTTTTGATAACGACTAAAGTTGGAAACAGTCCGTACAGAGTTTCTGCTTCTATTAGAGATGCTACAAGTGAATTGAATTTAACCAAAGGCATTAAATTAGATTCAAGAAACTCCATGAATTTTGGAATTAACTATTTAGATTCTAAAGCAGACCCTAGAGACAATTTATTGAATTATCAGCGCATCAGCGGAAGTTTTGCCTGGAAAACTACAGATAAACTTTCTAAAATAAAAAATACCCTGAATTTATCCGTTAGATCAAACCTAGATGATGCAAAACATGATCCGGATAATATTACGGCAGATGTGGTTAAAAATGAAAAGCAGGGTTTTTCGATTTCTAACAACTTAATGTGGAAACCTTCAAACATTTGGCTGGATGGTATAAACATAAATAGCGGTTTCTCTTATGACAGGCAGTTTTCCAGAAAAGAAAGATGGATAAATCGATCTTTAACCGCTGCAACTGATTCTAAAGAAGAAGGAATTCATGAAGCTTTCGTTATTCCGTCTCAATATACCAGTATCAGCACAGTCGAAGGTATTCCAATTTCTACTTTTGTGAATCTTGAAACCACTAAAACCCTTACTACTACAACCAATTGGGTACACAGCATTTCATTCGGACTATCAGGAAGATCAAGTTCAAACAAAGGAGAAGGCAGAAAAAGCAGCGCAACGGGTTTAATAAATTTTTATGTTCTTGCTGAAGGAGGCGACAGCAAGCTGGGCTATAGAGACTATGATTTTAACAGAACCCGAACTGAAACTCAGTTTTCTGGTTATCTGGAGGACAGAGTATATAAAAAATTTGAAAAAGATAAAATCCTGAATATTGATTACGGAATTAGATATGAAAATCAGTCTGGTAACGTATCGTTACAGCCACGTATTAATTCCTCTTATTCTCTAAACAAAACTTTTAGAGTCCGCGGCGGGTTTGGATTATCGTCTAAAGCTCCTTCGCTTAATCAATTATATACTGGAGAACGCTACTTAGACCGATTATTGGGCAGCGGAATTTACAGTTATCCCGGTGTTTATCAAAAAGCATGGATTTTGACTGTAGTCAGCCCTGGTGATAACCTCAATTTAAAACCTTCTAAGTCATTAAAAACTGAAGGCGGAATTGATATAGATCTTCCTTTTGTCAATATAAATTTTACTGGATATTACAACAAACTGACGAATGGTTTTACAGGCCAGCAGGTTCCTGTTTCAAAAGAAATCCCACAAGCAAATGTCATTACAAACGGAACAGAAATTCCAACGTATGAGATTGTTGGCACAGCAAAACTGTATTACCTAACCAACAGCATTCAAAACAATACGAATTCTGAAGATATGGGTGTTGAAACGATAATAAATTTCCGCAAGATCAAAGCATTAAATCTGGATGTCAGCATGAATGCCTCTTATGTAAAGACTAATGATAATAGTAAGTCTATTAATTATTATGCTTCTACAAATTTGTTATCTGCAGAAAAATACGGCGTATTTCCCTCAATGCCAACAACAAACGAAAACTTTACAGCAAGTTTCAATTTTAGTTATCATATTCCCAAAGCAGGTTTATTGCTGTCCTTGAGAAGCGAGCATACTATATTGCGTACTTCTTACATTCCTACGAGTGAGTTTCCAAATGGTTATTTAGATGCAACATTGACTTACCACGAAATTCCGGTGGAAGAACGTAGTGATTTACAAAAATACGGTCACATTATTCGAACTATAAAAGGTACTCAAACCAAACTTGGGGATATGCTGCACAATTTTCATCTGCGTATTTCTAAAGATTTCTTAAACGGATTTAGTGTTTCGTTTTATTCTACGAATTTTTTAAATCTAAAACCTTATTACGACAAAGACAATTTAAGAACCATGTATGATATCGCAAACTTTTCGTTTGGAACCCGACTTAATTATCAATTTTAAATCTATATACTATGAAAAAAACGCTCTCTATTTTTATAATACTCTTTGGATTAATTATCCAGTCTTGCAGCAATGACGATAACGAAAGTGAAGCATTAAAACCTGTAGACTTTAGCGTTTCGCTTAAATACGATGCTGCTTTTAACAGTCAGGTTGTTAAAAAAGGAAGTGTTACTATTGTGAATACAGAAACTGCTAATAAATATACGGTTGAGTCTGACGAAAATGGTGTTGCCCTTTTTAAACAAATTTTACCGGGAACGTATTCTATTACGGCTACCAAAGTAATACAGTCTGCTGAATTTACGGAGACTTTTGGATATACGCCAACAGAAGCAGAAATTAATTTTAATGGAGCAGAAAGCAACGTTATTGTAAATGCTGCTTCTATTACTGCAAACGTAGAAATGAAAACTTCTAAAGTAGGTGATTTTGTAATTAAACAAATTTACTACGGTGGTTCTGATACTAAGAAAGGAGCGGTATTTAGAGATCAGTTTATCGAAATTTACAATAACTCAACTACGGTTCAGTATGCTGATGGTTTATACATGGCGCAGCTTACAGGATCTACTGCAACAACAGTAACAGCATACTCTTTGGCTAACGGTCAGTTTGACTGGAGCAAATCAGACGGAATGACTATTGGAAATACTGCAAATACAGATTTTGTTTACGGAATTAATATCATCAAAATACCAGGAAACGGCACACAATATCCTGTACAGCCGGGAGCAAGTATTGTTATTGCTCAAAACGCAATTAATCATAAAGCCAATTATGTAGATAATAATGGTAAAGCAGTTAGTATTGTAAGCCCTGAACTGACTGTAGATTTAAGTACGGCAGATTTCGAATCATTCTTAGGAACTTATTCAGGTGATCTTTATCAATACGACATCCAAAATCCTGCTGTTCCGGATGTAGAGATTGCTTATTGGGGAAATAGTAATAATGATATGATCTTAGATTCGAACGGAAGACAGGCTTATGTTATTTTTAAAATGGAGAATGCTGCATTCACTGCTTTAAAAACATACAAAAACCCTAAAGGAGATAAAAACTTATTCCTTCAAATTCCTAATTCAGTTATTATTGATGGTGTTGATACTACAAAAGATTTAGGATCTAATTTAATTCCTAAAAAACTGCAGCCACAAATTGATGGAGGAAATACTTATCTGCCTTCTGGAGCGTATTCTTCAAAATCAGTAATGAGAAAAACTAAAACTACAATTGCCGGAAGAATTGTTCTTCAGGACACTAATAACTCTACAAACGATTTTGTGGAAGTAACTGCAAATCCTAGAGGATTCAACTAAAAATTTTCTTTAATGAAAATCAATAAGATTAAAACAAATAACATTAAAAGTAATGCCTGGAAATACTGGGCATTACTCCTTTTGTTGTTTTCTTTCGTTTTTAATGTAAAGGCACAAGACACCATCAAAGTGCAAAACCACATTATTGATAATCAGATTAAAAATCAAGTTTTTAAATACCCTATTATTTATACAACTCCAAGTATTAAGGATTTTACTTTTACTGAAGTTTCTTATGAGCATCAGCAAAATGAATTTGCCCGAAAGCAGATTGCAAATGAGGTTAATACGTATCAATTTTCAGCACAGGGATATTTTACAACAAAATCTAAATGGAAGTTATTTGGCAATTTAACCATCAAAAAAATACTCGAAAAAAATCTGGGATTTGTAATTTCTGATGATCGTGCCGAAGAACAGGAAGTGATTACACCGCATTATTTTTATGTTCCCAGAAAAGCCAACTGGGACAATCAGGTTTATGCGTTAAACGGCGGTTTTTCTAAAGACATTACCAATCATTTATCTGTTGCTGTTAAAGCTAATTACGGTGCCGAAAAATACAGCAGGACTTTAGACCCAAGATCTCAAATTATCAACAGAAAACTGGGAGGAGAATTACAGCTTGGTTATCAAATCTCAAAAAATCATAAAGCATTTCTTCTAGGCAGTTATGCTGAAAACCAAAAAGATTTCAGTTATACGTATAATAATACCACTTTAAATTACGAAGCCTATCCTGAAACGTATCTTCGTTTTAATGCAGGTTATGGAAGAATTCTAAATTATTTTAAATCTATTGAAGACAGTTATTCTTACAACTATAAAGACCTTATAGACAAAGCAGGGTTAGGATATACTTTCTCAAATAAAAAAACAATTTTTACGGCTTTGTATTACAAGCAAAATTCAAACAATATTTTTTATCCTAGTTCTTATTCTCTTAAAGAATATGAAAGAATGAAAATAAAAACAAAAGCCAATCATGCTGAATTATTTGCTTTTCATAAATGGAAACAAAAAGAAATTCAGTCCACTTTACAGTTTGATCAAAGTGATGCCCGCAATTTTGACAAACAAAGCAATGGTTACAATTATACCAATTCATTAAGCAAAATCAATTGGACAGCGTCATTATCAAAAAAAACAGGTTCAAAAATTGATTATTTATTGGGTTTGAATATGCTTTATCAGCAAAACGAATACAATGATATTTTGGCCACAGCACATATTGAATTAAATTCGTTAAACACAGGAATTTACACCAGCAAGGATTTTGCTTTCAACAAAAGTAAATTAAATACTACCGTAAGTTTCAATATGTATTTCCCGCTTCCGTCAAAACTGGAATATTACGATACTTCGGGCGGCACAAATGCCCGTTTTTTTGACGAAGTGATTCTTTATGATTATGCCGTTAATACAACCCATTATTTTGCTCCTGCATTGCGTTTACAATACAGTTATCCAACAAAAAATAACAAAACAGTGGTTTTCTTTACCAATTTAAAAGAGAAAATCGCACTTAAAAAACAAACTGATTATCCAGTCAGCATTAATACCAACACCACCTATTGGGTTCAAATGGGTGTACAATTAAATTATTAAAAAATGAAAACAAAGTTAATCGGCATTGGGGCAATGGTAGTTTCACTCATCATGCTTTCTTATGCTAAGATTGAACCAAACCTATCCATATCTGAATTAAAAAAATTATACAGCAGCGGCGATTATCAAAAATGGCCTAAACCAGAAGTAGACTCTATTGTGTACGCACAAGGTTTTGAAGATATAGGGATTTTAGGCAAACCTGAATTTCCCAAAAACAATCCGTATACCGAAGAAAAAGCCGAATTGGGTAAAGTACTCTTCTTTGATCCTAGATTATCCAAATCAGGGCAGATTTCGTGTGCCAACTGCCACGATCCAGAATTGAACTGGGGCGATGCCAGAAGAGTTTCATACGGTGAAGGCAGACAGCAGGGAAACCGAAATGCTCCAAGTTTAATGAATATTGCGTATTCTAAAGTTTTCTTTTGGGATGGAAGAGCCGAAACTTTAGAAGATCAGGCAAGTTTTCCAATAAAAGATGCTAAAGAAATGAACTTTCATATCGACTTAGCAACAAAACGTTTAAACAAAATAAAAGGCTACAAACCGTATTTTAAAAAGGCTTTTGGAAAAGAAAAACTGACTCAGGAAGAAATTTTAAAAGCCATTGCAACATTCGAAAGAACTTTGATTACGCCAAAAAGCAAGTTTGACAGATTTATTGAAGGTGATTCTACACAATTGACAAACAAACAAGTCGAAGGTTTACATTTATTCCGTACAAAAGCAAGATGTATTAACTGTCACAACACAGCGAATTTTGCCGATAATAAATTCCATAATATTGGTTTAACGTATTACGGAAGAGAATATCAGGATTTAGGACGATATAACGTGACAGAAAAAGCAGAAAATGTTGGGGAATTTAAAACGCAATCTTTAAGAGGTGTCGCTCAAAATGCGCCTTATATGCACAATGGATTGTTTCCAAATTTACGAGGCATTTTAAATATTTACAACGCTGGAATGCCTCAGCCAAAACGAAAAGAAAATCAATTAAATGACACTTTGTTTCCAACGACTTCTAAACTCATTCAGAAATTAAATTTAAGCAAATCAGAATTAGATGCTCTAGAAGATTTTATTATGAGTTTATCAACTGGAGCTTATAGAATGCGTCCGCCTGTTTTACCACAGTAGTTAGTTTACAGTCGCAGTTTTCAGTTTTCAGTTTTCAGTTTTAAATACGCATACTTTACAGTTTTTAAAATAAAAAAAGTCTAAAATAAAATTTTAGACTTTTTTTATACGCCTCAAAAACTGAGACTGAGACTGTAAACTATGACAAAAACTACTTCACCATCACGCCTTCAACAAACAAAATCGGCACTTCTTCCGTTTTATTTTCGTCAAGCGAATTGGCTTTAAAAATAAACTTCTTATCGTACAAAGTATTTCCAATGAAGAAAGTCACCATAAATTCGTTATTAAGTGCTAAAAGGCTTTTCTCGACCAATTCTATTTTAACAACAGAAACCGAAGGAACCTCAACAAAAGCATGACGCAGAATTGACGTTTTTTTCATTTCGCCGTCAATCGTTCCAAAAGCTTTTGAAACTACCATAACGCTGTCTAAGTTAAAATCACTGTCATTAACTAAATAAGCGTACCATACTTTTTCCATAAAATCGTCGCTCCATTCCTGCACAGCAGCAAGAAATACATTTTCAACTTCTGGAATTATTATATCTTTTTTCATATGAGTCAAAAGTTTAAAAGTCGAAAGTCGAAAGCCACAAAGCAAAGACTTTATGACTTTCGACCTTAGACTTTCGACTTAAATTAAATATTTGCTTTAAACTGCTCTAAGAAACGAACATCATTTTCATAAAACATACGGATATCGCCAATTTGGTATAAAAGCATTGCAATACGCTCTACTCCCATTCCAAAAGCAAAACCGTTGTATTCATCTGGATTGATATCACAGTTTTTCAAAACGTTTGGATCTACCATTCCGCAGCCTCCAATTTCCAACCAGCCTGTTCCTTTTGTAATACGGTAATCAGTTTCTGTTTTTAGTCCCCAATAAATATCAATTTCAGCACTTGGTTCTGTAAATGGGAAATAAGACGGACGAAGACGGATCTTAGATTTTCCGAACATTTCTTTTGTGAAATATAACAATGTCTGTTTTAAATCGGCGAAAGAAACATCTTTGTCAATGTACAGTCCTTCTACTTGATGGAAAATACAGTGCGAACGAGATGAAATCGCTTCGTTACGGAAAACGCGTCCTGGAGAAATTGTACGAATTGGCGGTTTATGATTTTCCATATAACGCACCTGAACAGATGATGTATGCGTACGCAATAACACATCAGGATTAGTCTGAATGAAAAATGTATCCTGCATATCACGTGCCGGATGGTATTCTGGCAAGTTCAATGCGGTAAAGTTATGCCAGTCGTCTTCGATTTCCGGTCCTTCAGAAACGTTGAAGCCGATATTGGCAAAAATATCTATAATCTGATTTTTAACAATAGAAATTGGGTGGCGTGAACCAATAATTACTGGTTCTGCAGCACGTGTTAAATCACCAAAAACTCCTTTTGATTCTTCTTTGCTTTCCAGCTCTTCCTGAATCTGCTTTACTTTTTCTTCAGCAACAGCTTTTAAGGTATTGATTACTTGTCCAAAATCTTTTTTCTGGTCGTTTGGAATATTTTTAAACTCATTAAAAAGTTCTTTTAATAAACCCTTACTTCCTAAATATTTAATACGAAATTGTTCTAAAGATTCTTTATTTTTCTCATTAAAGGCTTTAGCTTCCTCTATATGCTGTTTTATCTTATCTATCATTTTCCTTCGATAATTGAGAGTACAAATTTAGTGTTTTTAGTTGAAAGTGTGCGGTCACAGCTGCAGTTTTAGGTTTTCCGTAAATTATTTTATCAGATTTAACTTTTCTTCAACTTGTTTAATCTTTACATGCCAATAATCTAAACCTTGCTGATTGGTTACTATTTCCTTTTTGTAATTAGGAGAGATACTGCTTAATTTATGCCAGTTTTTATTTAAATCCCGTTCTTTTTCCTCTTTTGTTGAAGGTTCAATTCTGGTTCGCCAAAAATCCATATTTTTAAGATATGTCTTTTTTATGCCTTCAAAATACTCGATTAATTTTTCTTTTGAATTTGGAATATACCCTGGTCCGCTGCAGCCACAGGAATGAAATGTAATACCAACAGAATATAAGCTTTTAAGATGTTCCCATTTTTTTACGTCGTCTTTCTTAGGCGATTCAAAATCAAGTCCCATGTTTGCCATTAATTCTCCACATTGCGGACATTTGGCTTCAAAAATCGATGTTTCTCCCTTTTTAATATCTCCCATTAATCTTCTTTTAAATGTTTTTCGACAATTAAAACAAGCATAATGAGGTTTATAGGATACCATTCCGTATCTACACATTTTCTTTAGTTTTTAGTCTTAGTTTTCAGTGACAGTTTCCAGTCTCAAAAGCTGAGGAACTGAGACTGCGACTGTAAACTAAAAAACTACTCAATCAATTTTCTTTCTAAAAAGTAATTCACGATTGCTTCTTTCATTAAAACCGATTGTTCACCAGCTTTTAACGGTGGGAGTTGTTCTTTTATTTTATAGTGCGGCCAGCCTTCGGCATCAAAAAAGTCAAATTCGTAATATCCGTATGGTTCTAACAATCGGCAGATGGCAATATGCATCAGATTTAATTTTTCATCTTTTTTGAATTCACGGTGTAGTTTTCCGAGTTCCTGAACTCCAATTAGGTAAATTATGGCATCCAAATCTAAGTCTTCGCCCTGCGAAAATTGATTGGAAAGTATATCGACGAGCTTTTCCCAGCGCTCTTTTAATTGTATATCTCTAGACATTGTATGATTTTAGATTGTTGATTTTAGATATTAGATTGTTTAAAAATTCAATTCTGAAGGGGCAGAATTACAATCTGAACTCTAAAATTTGATTTGCAAAGATACACAGTTCAAATTTCAATCATACCAAAAATAAAAAATATAGGATTTTAAAATATAATACTGAAAGTCTTCTTGTTTATTGATATTCAATAACCGTTTTTGAAATCACAAAATTATTTGCCTTTGCAATCTTTTTTATTTCAATTGGAAAATCATCAGCATTATATACTATTTCAAAATTATAATACACAGGAGTTTCAGTTGTAACAGGATAATAATATTCTTTTGACGTAACATTATTATTAGATATTCCGTCAAAGCCTTCGGTCTCCAAAACAAGTCGATAATATTTATTCATAAATTTCATCGGGTTGTTTTTATTTTCATAAAAATATTTGCTTTTAGAAATTGTTTCAGGGCCAAATAAAGATGATTTCTCTGTAATTTCCGTCGCATTTTTATTTTGATCAAAAGAATATATTGATTGTTTCTGAACTATAAAATTTCCACCCGTTAAGTAACCTGATTTTTGTAAATTAAGAATTCCATTTTTATACCAATATTCAGTTCTTTCATCTTGATTTATGCCTGATAAAGTATATTCTAAAAGATCTCCATCATAATAAAATGTTGTAAAACCAGTTGCAATCTCATTTTCAAAATAATTTACCTTACTGATTTTATCTCCGTTATATAAAAATTCAGATCTGTTTTTACCCGAAGCAACACTTTTTAAAACATTATTTTCGTATGAAAAATTTAATATTTGTGTTTCAGAATTGTTCGAAAAATAAATGGTTTCAGTTATTTTTTTTATCAGAATTGATTTTAGATCAACTGTATTATCTTTGTCCCCGTTGTCGTTTGAACAAGATGTAAATAATATAACAGCTAAAATTTTGATTAACAGGTTTTTTCTCATTATGGTGTTTTTTACAAAAATAGAAATATAATTCTTTTCATAACCTTGCCATGAGTTTTTTTGATATTATCGTTGCCACGCTTTTACTTTATAGTCTTTATAAAGGCATTAAAAACGGACTTTTTGTTGAAGTCGCTTCTTTTATTTCTTTGCTATTAGGAATTTATCTTGCCATAAAGTTTTCTTCATTAATGAGCGAAATGATTTCAAAACATGTTTCTTGGAATCCTACCAATATCCAGATTACGGCTTTTATTCTAACTTTTATTCTGGTTGTAATTGGCGTTTATTTTCTGGCAAAAATATTAACCGGAATTGCGGATTTTGCCATGTTGGGCTGGATGAACAAACTAGGAGGCGGATTTTTCAGGGTTCTAAAAACTATTCTTATTCTAAGTATATTTATTGCTTTGTTTGAGAAAATTAATTTCAATACTTTCGCCAAAAAGGAAACTTTAGATAATACTATTTTTTATAATCCGGTTAAAAAAGTCGCTGCTTTTGTATATCCGTCAATTGAAAAATGGTACGACACTTTTAAAAAAGAACATTCTGAAAAAGCAGAAGAAAAAGAGCAAGCTACAAACAAGGAATAATGCATTTTGTCAGGCTGAGCGAAGTCGAAGCCTCTCGTTTACAAATCAATAAACCCGACAGGTTTTAAAACCTGTCGGTTGTTATTAAAAAGCCTCAGCGAGGCTATATATTTATAGATATTAAACCGTCATAATGTAAAGAGCTCCAGCGGGCTGAAATATTTGAATTGTAAATAATTTATATGTCGCTCCGCTGGAGCTTTATATTGTAAATATCTATTGTATTCTATTAATATTTCGCTTCTCCGAAGCTCTCCTAAAACACAAAACCCGTCAGTTTTTAAAACTCGTCGGGTTTATTATTAAAAAGCCTCAGCGAGGCGATATATTTATAGATATTAAACCGTCAGAATGTAAAGAGCTCCAGCGGGCTGAAATATTTGAATTGTA